>NZ_MUAV01000014.1:0-123032 GCF_003265965.1 Rhodovulum viride
AGTGTGTCCGGGGAAAGGGGAACTGCGGTCGTCAGCTGATTTGCGCAACAGCGCCCGAACAGACAGGCCGGGACTGGAAGTCCCTTTCCGCAATTTATCGCAGCGCGATGAAGCGCGAATTCGATGCGATGTCGGAAGCCTATGGAACAGCGCAAATCAGGGCGATCAGACCGAAACACATCGAAGCCGATCTGGCCAAACTGTAAGACGGAAAAGCAAACACGCGATTGAAGGCATGGCGGCGCGTGATGGCCGGGGCCAAGAGGCGCGGCGAAATCGAAGCCGACCCATCCATTCAGGTCAAGCGCCGCACTGTGAAATCCGAGGGCTTTCCCGCCTGGAGCGCAGCCGAAATTGCTGTCTACCGGGAGCGCTGACCAATTGGGACGACCGCCCGCGCAGCCTTTGAGTTGGTGTTCTGGACAGCCGCCAGGACGATTGACGCAGCAGCGCTTGGGCCTCGCAACATCGACCATGATGGCGTTCTGATTTACCGGCAAAGCAAGGTGGGCAAGCCCGCACACGTTCCATGGAATAGCGCCCTTCCGGCGGTCGCACGTGGATGGGCTTTGGAACTGCGGCAAGTGAAAGACGCCCTGCAGGTCACATCTGGCGGGTTCACCTTTCTTGAGGCAAACGGCAAGGTCCGGTCCGTGAAGGGGCTTGGCAACCTTATTGCGGAATCAGCTCGGACCGCCGGCATCGGCAAGTCTGCACATGGTCTTCGAAAATCACGACTGACAGCCATCGCTGAAGCGGGCGGCTCCGCGCATGCGATTATGGCATGGGGTGGTCACCAGACCCTTCAGGAAGCCGACGGTACACGCGTGCAGCGCAGCTGAAAAAACTGGTTATGGGCAATGAACATACCGGGAACAGTGTATCACCTACGATTCCTGATACAAAAACCGCGAAAACGTGAGTGATTTCAACGCTGCTTTTATGGAATGGCAGCCCGTAGGGGAATCGAACCCCTCTTTCCAGGTTGAAAACCTGGCGTCCTAACCGATAGACGAACGGGCCAGCGTTGTGCGTGGCGCGGTAAGTAGGCAAATCCTCGGGGGGGCGCAAGAGGTTTTTTCGACCCGTGACACAGATTTTTCATGTGCCGCGGCGCGGGGCTCAACCCGCCCGCGCGGCGTCCTCCAGCCGAAGCTGAACCGACTGCCGGCCGTTCCAGACATTGACCTCGAGCCGCCCCGCCAGATGCACGCGGGCGCCGCCATGGCCTTCGAGAAACGGACCGAGCGGGCCGTCGAAGGCTCCGAAGGCAATGGCATCGATGCGGGCGCCCAGCCCGTCGCCGAAGCTGATCTTCAGATGCGACTCGCCCACGCGGCGGACATGCTGGATGGCGCAGTCGGCAAAGGCGAAGCGGGGGGCAGGGGCCCCGGCTCCGAAGGGGCCCGCGCGCTCGATCTCGTCGATCAGCTCGACCGTGGCGGCGCCCGGCATCAGCAAGGCGTCAAGCCGCAGGTCGGCCGGCCCCATCGTTCCCGCGCCCTGCCGGGCCAAAAGCTCGCCAAGCCGCGCCATGGCGGGCTCCAGCCGGTCGCGTGTGACCGTCAGCCCCGCCGCCATCCGGTGGCCGCCGCCCTTGACGAGCAGCCCCTCGGCCGCAAGCCGGTGGATCGCGGCGCCCAGATCGACGCCGGAAACCGACCGGCCCGACCCCTTGCCCTCGTCGCCATCGAAGCCGATCACCACGGCGGGGCGGTTGGTGGCCTCTTTCAGGCGGCTCGCGACGATGCCGACGACACCCGGATGCCAGCCCTCGCCCGCGGCCCAGACCAGAGGGCCCTCGGTGCCGCGCGCCTCGGCCTGGTCGAGGGCCGCGGCCCGCACCGCGGCCTCGATCTCGCGCCGCTCGGTGTTGAGCTGGTCGAGCCGTTCGGCCAGCGCCGCGGCCTCGTCGGGGTCGGCGGTCGCCAGCAGTCGCGCGCCCAGATCGGCCTGACCGATCCGGCCGCCGGCATTGACCCGGGGGCCGAGCAGGAAGCCCAGATGATAGGGCGTGGGGGCGCTGTTCATGCGCGCCACGTCGGACAGCGCCACCAGACCGGGGCGCTGGCGCCGTGCCATGATCTTCAACCCCTGGCGCACCAGCGCGCGGTTGACCCCGGTCAGCGGCGCGACGTCGGCCACGGTCGCCAGCGCCACCAGATCCAGCGATTGCAGCAGGTCGGGGCCGCGCAGCCCGCGCTCGCGCATCTGCCGGTTCACCTCGACCAGCAGCAGGAACACGACGCCCGCGGCGCAAAGATGGCCAAGGCTGCCATCCTCGTCCTGCCGGTTGGGGTTCACCACGGCCAGCGCGGGGGGCAGCGTCTCGGCGCCGAGGTGGTGATCCAGCACCACGACATCGGTGCCGCTGGCTGCGGCGATGGGCTCGTGGCTGAGCGTGCCGCAATCGACGCAGACGATCAGATCGTGATCGCGCGCCAGCGCCTGCATCGCGGGCACGTTGGGGCCATAGCCCTCGTCGATCCGGTCGGGGATATACAGCGTGGCGCCGTGGCCCATGGCGCGCAGCCAGGTCAGCAGCAGCGCGGCCGAGGCGCCGCCATCCACGTCGTAATCGGCAAAGACCGCGATCCGCTGGCGTCCGGTCAGCGCCTCCAGCAGCCGCGCGGCGGCCCGGCCCATGTCGCGCAGCGACAGAGGGTCGGGCAGCAGGTCCTTGAGGGTCGGGTCGAGGAAGGCGGGCACCGCCTCGGCCGCCACCCCGCGCCGGGCCAGCACGGCCGCGACGGCAGGGGGCAGCAGGGCGGTCTGCGCCAGAGCCTCGGCCTGGCGCGCCTCTTCCTCCGACGGGCCGACCCAGCGCCGCCCGGTGGCCGATGACTCGACCCCCAGATACGCGCGCGTCATGCCTTACTTGGTGGGGTTGCGGTAGAACATCCGCCGCACCGACCCGGTCTTCGACCGCATCAGCAGGGTTTCGGAGGTCAGATACCCCACCTCGCGCTTGATCCCCGGCAGAAGCGAGCCGTCGGTGACGCCGGTGGCGGCGAAGATCACATCGGCCTGCACCAGGTCGTCGCGGGCATAGATCCGGTCCAGATCGGAGATCCCGGCCTTGGCCGCGCGGCCACGTTCGTCGTCGTTGCGGAACAGGAGCTTGCCCCACATCTGCCCGCCCATGCATTTCAGCGCGGCGGCGGCCAGCACGCCCTCGGGGGCGCCGCCCGAACCCATGTACATGTCGATGCCGGTGCGGCCGCGATCGGCGCAATGCATGATGCCCGCGACGTCGCCGTCGGTGATCAGCCGGATCGCCGCGCCGGTCGAGCGGACCTCGGCGATCAGGTCCTCATGCCGGGGGCGTTCGAGGATGCAGACGGTGATGTCTTCGGTACGCCCGCCCTTGGCCTTGGCCAGCACCTTGACCCGTTCCGAGGGCGACATGTCGAGCGTGACCAGGTCCGTGGGATAGCCCGGCCCGATGGCCAGCTTTTCCATGTAGACGTCGGGGGCATGCAGCATGGTGCCGCGCGGGCCCATGGCGATCACCGCCAGCGCGTTCGGCATGTCCTTGGCGGTCAGCGTGGTGCCTTCCAGCGGATCGAGCGCGATGTCGACCGCCGGGCCTTCGCCGGTGCCGACCTCTTCGCCGATGAAGAGCATGGGGGCCTCGTCGCGCTCTCCCTCGCCGATGACCACGACGCCCTTGATGTCGAGTTCGTTCAGACGCCGGCGCATCGCGTCCACCGCCGCCTGGTCGGCCGCCTTCTCGTCGCCGTGGCCGATCAGCTTGGCCGAGGCCATGGCCGCCGCTTCGGAGACCCGAGCCAGCCCGAGGGACAGCATCCGGTCGTTGAAATCGACAGGGGGGTTCTTGGTCATGGGAATGCCTTTTGGGACAGGAAATTTCTGTTGCGCCCATCTAGCCCCCCGCTCCCTGCAAGGGCAAGGGGGCGCGCCGACGCGGTCGGCTGGGTTGCGCCGGGCGCGCGGCCGTTGACAGCCAGCCCGCGTCGCGCCTTCCATGGCGCATGTGCGGACGCTTCGCGATCACGATGCCGACAGAGGCGATGGCCGAGCTCTTCGGGGCGGTGCCCGGCAACGATCTGCCCGGCGGACCCGACTACAACATCTGCCCCACCGACACGGTGACAGCCGTGACCTCGGCCGAGGGGCTTCGGCGGCTGCGCCCGATGCGCTGGGGGTTCCTGCCGCACTGGTACAAGACCCCGGCCGACGGGCCGCTTCTGATCAACGCCCGCGCCGATACCGTGGCGCAGAAGCCCGCCTTTGCCGCCGCCGCGCGCCAGCGGCGCTGCCTGATCCCGGCTTCGGGCTTCTACGAATGGCAGAAAGGCCCGCAGGACGCGCGGCTGCCCTGGTACATCGCCCGCAGCGACGGCGCACCCCTGGCCTTCGCCGCGATCTGGCAGGATTGGGAGCGTGACGGCCACAGCCTGACGACCTGCGCCATCGTCACCACCGAGGCCAACCGGGCGATGCAGCCGGTCCATCACCGGATGCCTGTGATCCTCGACCCCGACGACTGGCCGCTCTGGCTGGGCGAGGCGGGGCATGGCGCGGCGGCGCTGATGCGCCCGGCCAGGGACGGGGTGTTATCGCTGCACCGGGTCGGGACGGCGGTGAACTCGAACCGCGCCGAAGGCCCCGAACTGATCGAACCGCTCGAGACGTGATGCCTCAGCCGGTCTCGCCGGGCCAGGTCCAGCGGCGGTCCATCTCGTCGAAAAGCGCCTTGAGGGCCTTCAGCTGGGGCGCCGGTCCGCGCGCGGCCATCTCGGCGACCAACTTCGGCAGCAGCCCGCAAAGGTCGGTATAGCGGATCAGCTCAAGCGCGCGGTCGTGCCGGTCGAATTCGCTGGTGCGGGGCGCGACCAGTTCCTCCAGAGACCGCGCGGCCCGCTTGGGCCAGACCGGGACGGCCACGGCCACCGGCTCGAAACAGGCGGCGGCACGGGTGCGGGGCAGCCGGTTCAGAAGCGCGGCGGCCAGGGCGCGGTGCAGTTCGGGCGTCTGGCCGCGTGCGATCAGACGCAGCACGGGGGCGGGGACAGGCCCGTCCAGCCGGACCAGCGCCCGGATCTCGGTATCGCCCGGCGCGAAGGCGGCGCCCGCGAAGATGCGCTCGGCCTCGGTCTCGACCCGGCCGGGATCGGCGGCCAGCGCCTCGGCCAGGGCTGCGAAATCGGGCTTGCCGGGATGGCCCTCGACCAGCCCGCTGACAAGCCGCGGGACGTCGCTGGGCCGGGCGAGCCAGTCCAGCAGATCGCGTGCCAGAAGCGGCAGATGCGCAGGCACCGCGAAAAAGCTCTTGTCGGTCCGCGTCGCGGCCCGCAGCACGGCGCGCCCCAGCGTCGAGCCGGTCAGCCGCCGCACCAGCCGCAGCCCGGAGGGCGATTGCAGCATCGGAGATGTCTCGACTTCGGGCAGGCCAGGCGGCCGGTCCTGGCAAAGCGCGTCGAAATCGTAGAACGCTGCGCCAAGATCCACGCCCTCGGCGGCGATAAGCTTGGCATCCACCTCGCCCGAGGCGATCAGGCCGAACGGCCCGATCTCGCGCCAGCCGGAGGGCGGCGGCATGATCATGCCGACAAGGGTCAGCCGCCAGAGCCAGTGATCCTGCCAGGGCGTCTCGACCGGCAGCGGCCGGGTCAGGTCGGGCCATTGCCCGATCCGGGACAGCGCGTCCCAGCCCATCGCCGAGACCTGTTCGAAATCGGCCTCGTCGAAGGCCAGTTCCATCGCATCCTGCAGGCGGCGGTCGTTCAGCACCGCGCCGCCGTCGCTGCCGGGCTCGATCCAGTCGGCGAGGCGGGGCAGGGGATCGGATGCGGCCACCTCGTCTTCGGGCGGGAAAAGGTTCTGCATCGGCGGGTGCCGAATGTCGCGGGGGCGGAAGACCACCTGGAATGCGGAGGCTTCGGGCGTCTCCGGCGGCCCGGCCGCACGGGGCGGGGGCGCGGCGCGGGCGCCGGTCTGGCGCATGCTGCGTAGGTCCTCGGCCTCGCGGGCCTCGCGGGCCAGGTCGGGCGGCAGCGCGTCGATCTCGGTACGCGACAGGGCCCCGGCCTGGGGGGCGAAATGCTTCAGGATCGCGCGGACGGGCAGGCGCATCACCTCGAGATCCTCGCCCGCCAGCGACAGCACCGCGCCCGCGCGCTCGGGATGGGCGCGCAGCCAGTCGGTCTCGCCCTTCAACGCCTGCAGATAGGCGGCCTCGTCGGGCAGGCCGTCGGCCTCATGGCGGGCGATGGCCGCGTCCAGCACCCGCAGATGGGCGGGCTCGGGCCGGGTCAGCATCATCGGCAGCATCACCCGGCGCACGTCGCGGCGGTGGCGAATGCGGGTACCGCCCGGTTCGGTGCTGACCAGCCAGACCTGTTCGCCCAGCGCCTTGAAGGCGGCGGCTGCGTGGCCCGGCGGGCTCAGGTCGACCCCGACCGCGGGCGCGATCACCTCGGCCAGCAGCGGCTCGGTCACCTCGCGCAGCAAAAGCCCCGGATGGGCCAGCGCCTTGATCGCGTCGCGGTCAAGCCCCTCGGGCAGGCCGCGCACCCTGAGCCGGTCGAGAAACCGGCTGTAAAGCGTCCGCAGGACGGTTTCGGCCGGCATCCCGGCCAGACCCTCGCGCCCGAGATCGTCGATCACCCGGGCGCGGTCCTTCGCAGCCAGCCCGTCCAGATGGCGCCCGGTCAGCAACAGGTGCAGCGGATGCCCGCCCACCGCCGCGACCAGCGCCGCCCGGGCCGGTTCGGGCAGCTCGGGGCAGCGGAGTGCCAGAAGCTCGCGCGCGTCTTCGGCCGCAAGCGCGGCCAGATCCAGCCAGGCATCGAACCAGAGCGCGCGCAGGCGATCGTCGACCGGTGGTGCGGTGCGCCCCGAGGCGATGGCCGTGATCGCGCCCGGGCCTTCGGGGGCCAGCATCGCCAGCCGGTCGAGCCAGGCCAGCAGCCGGTAGAACAGCGTGAAGGTCGGGCTTTCGGCAAAGGCGTCGCGCATGTCCTGCGCGGTGATTTCCTCGATGGTGTCCAGCACCACGGCGAAGGGCCGGGGCCCGGCCTCGGTCAGGATCGCGCGGGCATCTTCCAGCAGCAGGTCGGCTGCGCTGATAGTAGCCTCGCCGGTCATCGACTGGCGTTCCAGCGCGCGGGCGCTGCGGGCGGCCG
This sequence comes from Rhodovulum viride, assembly GCF_003265965.1. NCBI lineage: Bacteria > Pseudomonadati > Pseudomonadota > Alphaproteobacteria > Rhodobacterales > Paracoccaceae > Rhodovulum > Rhodovulum viride. The sequence continues at coordinate 7,152 of NZ_MUAV01000014.1, forward strand.
AAAGCGGCCCGTCCAGCTCGGGCGCCTGCATGCCGATCTGGCGAGTGACCTCCTCGGTCCAGGCGACCGGGCCGCCATGGGCCAGCGTCGTCTGGTCGAAATCGAAGCTTATGACCCAGCGCGGCGGCACCAGCCCGCCAAGCCGGGGCGTCAGATCGGCCAGAAAGGCCGATTTTCCCATCCCGGGCGAGCCGGTGATCAGCATCACCCGCGCGAGCCGTCCCGGATCGCCCGCCAGCGTTTCGGCCGGGGCCGGGGCCGTGCCGCCGGTCATGAAGGCCAGCGCCGCCGTCCGTTCCGCGCCGCGCCCGGACAGCGCGCGCGGCAGCACCAGCTTGCGTCGCGCCGCCTCGGCCAACTCGACCGAGCGTCTATAAAGCTCCATTTCGAAGGCGCGCACGGCCGCGCGGCGGTCGGCCGGGACCAGCGCCTGGGCCAGGATCGCTGCGCTGATCGCGGCGCGCAGCCGGGGCTGGCGGTCGTCGCCCTCGGGGCAAAGCGCGTCGGCATCGAGCGGCCCGGTGCCGGTCAGGCAGGCTTTCAGCGCGCGGCCGAAGGCGTCGTCCTTCAGGGGCGGGCGCTTGCGCCAGAGCCGGGCCAGCAGGTCGGGCTGGCGGACCAGCGCCTTCAGGGTCTGGGTCCGTTCGGCGGTGTGCATGGTCCAGAGGATGTCCCCGCCGCGCACCACCTCGTGGCACAGGGCCGCCAGCTGGCCCAGCGCCTCGGCCCGGCTGGCAGCGTCGGTCGCGGCATAAAGAAACCGCGCCGGGGCGAAGGGCCCGGACAGCGCCGCATGGGCGATGGCACGGCGGGTGGTGGGATCCGTCATGGCGCGCCGCCCGCGCCCAGAAACGCCTTTTGCGCATGGCGGGTCAGCAACCTTGCCAGCGCCTCGGTCGGGCAGCCGGGCGGCGCCGTGTCATCCTCGGTTGCTAGGCCGGACCGGGCCAGGTCGCGCAAGAGCGCCGCGAGGCGCGGCGGGAATTCGTCGGGCGGCATGTCGCGGGTCAGAAAGCCCTCGATCCAGGCCTTCAGCTCGGCCGGGCCGGGCGGCGCAGCCAGATATTCGACCAGCGTCGCGTCCTGCAGATCGCCGAGTCCCTCCAGCCGCTTGGGCAGCCCGGCCAGCACGATCCGCAGCCGCGGCTCGCTGGCCACGCGGCGGTAAAGCGCGACCAGATAGCTTGATGCGCCCCATTGGGTGCCGATCGGGTCGGCGTCGATATCGTCGATCATCAGCCAGACCGTCTTGCCCGGTGCGGCCGCCAGCAAAGCCTGCACCGTGCGGTCGACCAGCACCCCGGTCGCGTCGGCGTCGAGCGTGGTCTCGCCCGTGGCGCCGGGCAGGTCGACCCGGGCCTCTGGCCCCATCAGCCCGACGATCCGGCGCGCGGTGACGAAGGGGTCCGGGTCGATCTGCGAGGTTTCGATCAGCAGGACATGGTGGCGGTCCGGCGGCAGGCAGGCGGACAGCACCCGGTGGGTGAAGCTGCGCCCGATCCGGGGCCGCCGCGCGCCGGTCTCGTCGGGGGCGGTCAGCACCGCGATGATGCGCGCCCGCCCGTCGATCGCGCGGTGAATGTGCTCCTGCAGCTGGGTCCGCCCCAGGATCGGAAGCGCGCGGCCCGGGCTCCAGTACAGCCGGGGCGGAACCCGGGCCAGTTCCGACGCCAGCGCCGCCCCGGCATCGCGTGCGATCAGCGCCAGCGGGATCGCCCGGTTCACCCGGTCGCCGCCCTGCGCGCCCGCCTCGAACCCGGCATCGTGCATCGCCACCGGCCGCTTGTCGCCGTCCAGCACCAGCCCGCCCGACGATCCGTGCAGCGCGTTCATCAGGTAATGGATGCGGGGCGGCAGCGGGTCGGCGTCGATCGCCAGTCCATGCGGTGCGGGCGCGCGGACATTGCCCACCACCTTCATCGGCTGGCCGCGCGGAAACTGCCACAGCTCGAGGCCGACGCCCACCGCAGGCGGCGCGGGTGCGGCGGCGATGTCGTAATGGCCTCGGGCATGGCCCGGCCGCCCGTCGAGCCTGAGGATCGCATAGTCGAGATGGTCCGCCAGCGCGGCGGCGGTTTCGGCCCTGGCGCCCGGCACGCTGGGGCTGGCGGCGAAAAGCCAGTCGGGACTGCCCCGGATCTCGACCGGCGGCACCAGTTCGCGCTGACCCATGTGATAGTCGAACCGGACCAGCGGGGCCGCGTCCGGCTTCGGCGTCCCGGTGGCCGGGTCGAGCAGCCCGGCCACGACATGGTGGTTGGTCAGCACCAGATGCGGCCCGATCAGAAAGCCCGATCCCAGCTCTTCGGCAATGGTTTTGCCGGGCGCGTTCGGGTCGGGCTTTTCGCAGAGGATCAGGCAGCAGCGCCGCAGCGCGTTCATGGTGCCGGTCGTGACATCCAGCGCGGCCGCGAAATGCTGGCTGGCATTGGCGATGCTCTGCAGCTCGGGCCGGGCGTCCTCGTTGACCCCGGCCGAAAGGTCGGCGAATTTCTGGAACACGAATTCGACCAGCCAGCCATCGGCATTGGCCCGCTCCATCGCCGCGGCGAAATCCATCCGGTCGCGTTCGGCCCCGGCGGGCAGCGGGTCGATCTGGTTGCGGGTCTCGGCCAGTTCCATGAAACTCGGGGCCTGGTGCCTGACACCGATCTCGTCGAAGGCGGTCTCGAACACGCTGCGCGAGACCCGCAGGCCCCGCGCAAGGCGCATGATTGCCGCCGTCGGAATGGCCTCAGGCATTGCGGTCAGATCCAGGCGGCGCCGGGGATCGGCCCAAGATGGCTCTGGTCCACCCGCCCCAGCGCATGGGCCTTGTTGGCGGTCAGCGGCGCGCCGCTGAAATGCAGCCCCGCGACCGAGGGCGTCGCGGTGAACTGCACCAGCACCGAGCCCGAATTGCCGCCGAGCGTGGTGCAGTCATGGCTGGCGGCCCAGCCCTCGCTGTCGCCCGGCAGCATGCCCGGCCCCTGGATGATCCGGCCCGGAGCCACGTATTTGCGGCCGTAATCGGTGCCGAAGATCTCGCGCAGCCGATTGCCGATCTCGCGGCTGACCGCGCCGGTCGCAGGGTCCACAAAGGCCGACCGGCCCGGCCGGGCGGGATAGCCGATCACCACCATGTCGGCCGCCTCGTCCATCTGCCGCGCCAGCGGCAGCGCGCGCGGCAGGCCCGGGGCGGTCGCGTCGAGGCTCAGCAGCGCCATGTCCAGATGGCTCAGCCGCTCGACCCCGTTGATCGGGTCGGGCCCGGCCATGACGACGCCCGTCAGGGCATGGCGCTGGCTGCCATCTGCGGTTTCTGAAAAGTCGATGGTGACCGCCCCGCGGCCCATCCGCCAGAGGCTGCCGCCGGGACCTGCCAGTTCGTCGGCGCAGGCTTCCAGCACATGGCGGTTGGTCATCACCCGGCCGCCGCCGATCAGGAAGCCGGTGCCGATATGGGTGCCGTCGAGGTCGATCCGCCCGACCGACCGGGTCCAGTCCGGCAGGTTGACCACCAGCCCCAGGAAGGGCGCCCAGTCGCCCGCCAGCGGATCGTCGGTATCGACGCTGCCGTCGATCACCCGGAAGGCGGGGCGGTCCTGGATCCGCACAAGCGCCTCGAGCGTGATGCGGCCGGGCAGGTCCAGCTCGTCCAGCCGGTCCTCGGCGGCCATGCGGATCACCTCTTCGGCGCCTTCCAGCATCCGGGCCTGCGCGTCGCGGTCGCCAAGCCCGGTGGCCTGCAGCCGGTCGAGGCTGGCGCGGGTGCGCGCCATCAGCCGCCCCGCGCCCTCGCCCGCAAGGCGCGCCCGGGCCTCGGGTTCGGTCAGGTTCGCGCTCGATTCCGCGGTGCCGGGCTGGCCTGCCGCCAGCAGCTTCGCGTATTGCGCCGAGGGGCCGGTGGCCGCGATCAGCGGCGGGGTGAAGGCGCCCGCATCGGACCGCGCGGCCAGCCCGCGCATCACCGGCTCGGGCATGTGGCGCACAAGCCCGGCGCTGGGGCGCGGGCTCGCCGTGGTCTCGACCGCGACGCCCGCCGCCCGGTTCTCGCGCAGCCAGGCATCGTTCAGCAGATAGACCGCCTCGGTGCCGACCCGGGGCCAGTCGCCGTCGCCCATCTCGATGGCGTCAAAGCTGTCCTCCAGCGCGGCGAGGATAGCATCGTCGTCGGGCGGGGGCGCGGATTCGGGCGCCGCGAGCGGGCTGATGCGCGACAGGTCGAGCCGCAGAAGCGCGTCGGCATCGACGATCCCCGCCCCCATGCCTTGCGGCCAGTTCGCGGGCCGCCGCGCCGTTGCCTTCAGCGCGGTGCGGAAGAGGTCGGTGACGGTGATGCCCACCCGCGCGGCCTCGTCCCTGACCTTCTGGCGCCCCAGATGCTGGACCCAGAGCGCGGCCACGCCCGCCGTCAGCGCGGTCGCAAACGAGGTGCCCTGACTGGGCTCGGTCGTGCCCTGGCCGTTGTCGCCGGGCTTGCGGCGCGCGACGCGGACATTCTCGGCCGGGGCGGCGGCGGCCACCTGGCGGCCGCGGCTGGTGCCCTTCCAGGGCCTGTCCAGATGGTTGGTCCCGGCCATGCCCACCACGTTCGGGTCGCGCGCGGGATAGACCACGATCGGCTGCACGCAATTGCCTGCCGCCGAGACGATCACGATCCCGGCCTGCGCGGCCGTCCGCAGAGCCGCCGCCATCGCCGGGGAATAAAGCGCGCCGCCCAGCGACATCGAGATCACGTCGGCGCCCGCATGCACCGCATGCAGGATCGCCTTCGCGACCGGCGTCGGGTCGAGCCCCAGAACCACCGCGTCGAGACAGCGGATCGGCGCCACCTTCGCCCCCGGCGCGGCGCCGAAGACCCGGCCCGGCGCGCGGCTGGCCACGGTCGAGGAGGTCGCGGTGCCATGGCCCGGATTGCCCATGCTGGTCGACAGCGGATCGGTCGGATCGGCGGTGCCGGTCAGCGTGTTCCAGGCGCGGCTTAGATCCAGCGCCCCCGCCAGTTCGGGATGGTCGGCGACCCCGGTATCGGGCTGGGCCACCAGCATGCCCTGCCCGGTGATGCCACGCGCCCAGACCGGCTTGACGTTGATCGCGCTTACCGCCCAGTCGTCGGGCAGCGCCTCGTCCTTCGCCACCCAGCAGGTGAGGGTGAGAAAGGCATCGGCCACGCTTTCGACCCGCTCGGGGTCCTCGGGCGCCCCGACGAAGCTGGCGCGGATGTCGGGCACCGCCGAAACCAGCTGCATCTCTTCGACCAGCGTGTCGGCCGCGTCGAACAGCGCCTCGGGCGAGACCCGCCGCCGGACACCGGGAAACTGCAGCACCAGAAACTGCGGCAGCAGCGGGTCGAGCGGCTCCAGGCTGAAGCGATCGCCGCCAAGCATCCCCGCGAGGCGCGCGCGCTGGGCCTCGCAATCGGGCGCCGCGGCGTATTCCAGGGTGAACCTTAGCCGGTCCGGCGGCAGGCCGGGCTCGGCCTCGGGTGCCGCGACCGATTGTGCGGCAACAAGCAATTCAAGCGTCATCAAAAAATCCCCCCTAAAATCCCCTTCGGAAAGTATGCGCGCGAACGCCTCAAAAACCAAGACTGGCCTCGGGCGGCGGGTGCCGCCCCTTGCGCCGCCGCGCGGTTTCCGCTAGCTCGGCAGGCTTCTTGCGTCAGGGAGTCCCGCCATGTCCGCCCCGCTTGCCCCCGCCCCGCTTGCCATCGACTTCGGAACCTCGAACTCGGCCGCGGCGATGCTGGCCGGGGGCAAGGTGCAGAGGCTGGCCATCGAGCCCGGTGCCGAGACCCTGCCCACCGCCGTCTTCTTCCCCGAGGACCGGTCGTCGATGCGGATCGGTTCGGCCGCCGCCGAGGCGCTGATCGCGGGCGACGAAGGCCGCTATATGCGCGCGCTGAAAAGCGTTCTGGGCACGCCGCTTTTCCACGAGGCGCGCCCGATCGGCGGCAAGCGGCGGACGCTGGCCGAGATCGTCACCGCCTTTCTGGCCGAACTGAAGACCCGCGCCGAGGCCGATGCGGGCACCCGCTTCGACCGGGTCCTGTCGGGCCGCCCGGTGCATTTCCACAGCGCCGATCCGGTCCGCGACGCCGCCGCCGAGGCAGATCTGCGCGGTTGTTACGAGGCGGCGGGCTTTCGCGAGGTGGGCTTCCGCTTCGAGCCCGAGGCTGCCGCGCTGGCCGCCAGCGCCGATGCCCGGGCTGACGCGCTGGGGCTGATCGTCGATATCGGCGGCGGCACCTCGGATTTCTCAGTCTTCCGCGCCGCCCCGGGCGGCATCGAGATCCTGGCCAGCCACGGTATCCGGCTGGGCGGCACCGATTTCGACCATGCCGTGTCGATGGCCCATGCGATGCCGCTGCTGGGGCTTGGCGGCGAGCTGCGCCGCAGTCTCGGCGAGGGGCTGTTGCCGGTGCCGAAGGCGATCTATGTCGAACTGTCGACCTGGGCGATGATCCCCTTCCTGTACACGCGCGAGACCGAACGGGCGGTGGCCGACATGGAACGCCACGCGGTCGACGCGCCAGCGATGGGGCGGCTTGGCCATGTGATCGGCGCGCGGCTGGGTCACGAACTGGCCTTCGCGGTCGAGGCGGGCAAGATCGCGGCCAATGGCGGCGGCGCGGCGGCGCGGATCGAGATGGACCGGATCGAACGCGGCCTTGGCGCCCCGATCACGGCGGGCTCGCTGAACGCGGCGCTCGCGCCGTACCGCGAGCCGCTCAGGATGGCGATCTATGAAACCCTGATGCTGGCCCAGGCCCGCCCGGACCAGATCGGCGCGGTGGTGCTGGTCGGGGGCTCGAGCCTGATGGGCCTGATCGAGGCCGAGGCCCGCGCGGTCTGTCCCGGCGCCGCGCTGCGCCGGTCCGAGGCCTTTACCGCTGTCGTCGACGGGCTGGCCCTGGCCACCGCCGATATCTGACGCGGCGGCGTTTTCGCCGGGCGTTAACCTTCTCATTCCCGTCATGTGGCGCTGCTAGGGCTGGCCACGGCTCCGCAAAGGGGGCGCGCAGGGGGCCGCGGGGGGCGGTCCTCGCAACGGGGAGAATTCACCATGCCTGAACTCGCATCGACCGGGTCCGGTCTTGTGCTGACCGCCATCGTCGACGGCCCGCTGAGCGGCGGGCTTCCCAAGGCCATCGAGCTTTATGCCCTTGAAGACATTGCCGACCTGTCGGTCTACGGGCTTGGCTCGGCCAATAATGGCGGCGGTACGGACGGGCAGGAATTCGGGTTTCCCCCCGTTTCGGTGCAGGCGGGCAGCTATCTTTACCTGGCCACCGAATCGACCGGCTTCGCGGCCTTCTTCGGCTTTGCCCCGGACTTCGTCTCGGCCACCGCGGCCTCGATCAACGGCGACGATGCGATCGAGCTGTTCCTGAACGGCACCGTGGTCGATACCTTCGGCACGCCCGACGCCTCGGGCTCCGGCACCGTCTGGGACTATCGCGACGGCTGGGCCGCGCGCAATCCGGGCACCGGCCCGAGCCCGGTCTTCGACCCCGCCGACTGGACCTATTCGGGCGCCGACGCGCTGGACGACGCGACCGCCAATGCCTCCGCCGCCGCGCCGGTGCCGCTGGCCGGTTACGGCGCCGGCGCGCAGGCGCTGGTGATCAACGAGGTGCTGGGCAGCACCACCGGCACCGATGTCGAATATGTCGAGCTTTACGGTACGCCCGGCCAGTCGCTGGCGGGGCTGAGCCTGATCGTGGTCGAAAGCGACGCTCAGTCTGATAACGGCCATATCGACGCCCGGATCGACTTTGACGCGGGGGACACGCTGGGCACCAACGGGTTCTTCCTGGTCGGCACCGCGTCGGTCGCGCAGGTCTATGGCGTGACGCCCGATCTGGTGATCGCGACCAACACCATCGAAAACTCCAGCTACACTCTGGCCCTGGTCGAGACCGCCTCGCTGTCGGGCACCAGCGTCACCGGCACGGAAACCGTGATCGACAGCCTCGGCGTGACCGATGGCGAGGGCGCGGGGTCCTTTGCCTTCGGCGCGCCGGTCGTCGGACCCGATGGCAGCTTCCTGCCCGCGGGCGCGCGCCGCGCCGAGGATGGCGTCGATACCGACAGCGCGGCCGATTTCGTGCTGGCCGATTTCAACCTTGGCCCGGCCAACACCCCCACCGCCGCCACGCGCGAGGTCGGCGGGGACTATGACGATGTCTTCATCCACGACATTCAGGGCGAAACCGACCTGGCCGACGGCACGCTGGTGGGCGTCGCCGGAGCCGCCGACGAAAGCCCGATGTTGGGCGCGGCGGTCCGGGTGCAGGCGGTCGTGACCCAGGTCGTGCCGGGGCTCGGCGGCTTCTATATCCAGGAAGAGGACAGCGATGCCGATGGCAATGCGAAGACCTCGGAAGGGATCTTCGTCGCCTCGACGCTGGCGGTTGCGCCGGGCGATCTGGTGACGGTCGAGGGCATCGTCGCCGAAACCGGCGGCGAGACCCGGATCAATGCCGACACTGTAGCGGTCGACGGCACGGCCGCGCTGCCCGAGGCCACGGTCATCGCGTTCCCCACCGCGACGGTGCTGGTCGATGCCGATGGCGACTATGTCGCCAATCTCGAGGCCTACGAGGGCATGCTGGTCACCATTCCCGAAGAGATGAGCGTGACCGAGATGTTCCAGCTGGACCGGTTCGGCACGATCCGGATCAGCTCGGACGGCCAGTTGGTCACCTATACCGAGATCTTCGAGCCCGGCGTCGAGGGTTATGCCGCCTATCTGAAGGAGGTGGCGGCGCGGTCGCTGGTGCTGGATGACGGGTCCGACGCGCAGAACCCGGCCGAGATCCTGGTGCCCTTCCTCGGCGAGGATGGCACGCTGGATGGCGGCGACGTGATCCGGATGGGCGATGTCTATACCGGGCTGACCGGGGTTCTCAGCTATTCCGAGGACAGCGCCTCGAGTTCGGAAGAGCCCGAATACCGCATCCACCTGCCGCAGGCGGGCGAATTGACCGCCACCAATCCGCGGAGCGATGCCCCCGAGGATGTGGGCGGCAGCCTGACCGTCGCGTCCTTCAACGTGCTGAACTATTTCACCACCATCGACACCAATCCCGGCAGCTACAACGGCCCTTACAATACCGGGCCTGGGGGGGATGAAGAGCCGCGCGGCGCGAATGCGTTCTCCTATGACGGGCTGACCGAGTTCGACCGCCAGGAGGCCAAGCTGGTGGCCGCGATCAAGGCGGTGGCGGCCGATGTGGTGGGCCTGATCGAGATCGAGAACGACCCGCTGGGCTCGACCTCGCTGGCCGCGCTGGTGGCGGCGCTGAATGCCGAGGGCTGCAGCTATGCCTATGTCGATACCGGCCCGATCGAGGGCGCGATGGGCGGCCCGGTCGAGGGCGACGCGATCAAGGTGGGCTTCCTCTACAACACCGAGACCGTGTCGCTGACCGGCGATTTCGCGATCCTCGACGAAACCGTCGACAGCCGCTTTGCGACCGAGGGCGTACAGCGCCCGGCGCTGGCCCAGACCTTCACCGAAACCGCCAGCGGCGAAAGCTTCACCGCCGTCGTGACCCATCTGAAATCCAAGGGCTCGGTTCTGCCGGGCGACGAGGATATTGGCGATGGGCAGGGTGCCAATAACGCAACCCGGACCGAGGCCGCCAAGGCGCTGGCCGACTGGCTGGCCTCTGATCCGACCGGCTCGGGCGACCCGGATGTCCTGATCATCGGCGATCTGAACGCCTACACGAAAGAAGACCCGGTCAAGGCCATCGAGGCGGGCGCCGATGACATCGCGGGCACCGCGGACGACTTTGTCAACGTCGTCACGCAATACGATCCCGACGGCTATTCCTATGTCTTCGACGGCATGACCGGCTCGCTCGATCATGCGCTGGCCAGCGGCAGCCTTGCGGACCAGGTGACCGGCGCCACGATCTGGAACATCAATGCCGACGAGGCCGACGCGCTCGACTACAACCTCGATTACGGCCGCGACGGGTCGCTTTACACCGCCGATCCCTACCGCGCCTCGGATCACGATCCGGTGGTGGTCGGGCTCGATCTGCAAAGCGCGCCCCGCATCTTCACGCTGGAAATCCTGCATGTCTCGGACCAGGAGGGCAGCGCCTCGTCCGTGAAGGCGGCGCCGAACCTCTCGGCGGTGATGAACGCGCTTGAGGCGCAGGATCTGGGCAATGACGGGCTTGCCGACAACACCATCCGGCTGAGCTCCGGCGACGCCTTCATCCCGGGCGTCTTCTTCGAAGCCTCGGCCTCGGTCTTCGGGTCGGGCGGGATCGCCGATATCCAGATCCAGAACGAGCTGGGCTTCGACGCCATCGCGTTGGGCAACCACGAATTCGACAAGGGCACGGCGGTGCTGGCCGGTCTGATCTCGGGCGATGCGGCGGGCGATTTCTCGGCGCTGACGGGGTCCGCGCTGGCCGGGCAGGACTTCACCGGCACCCTCTTCCCCTATCTCTCGGCCAATCTCGACGTCTCGACCGATGCGAACCTCGCCCCGCTTGCGGCGGCGGGCGGGCAGGCGCCGCAGGGCAATTCGATCACCTCGTCGACCGTTCTCGACGTCAATGGCGACCTGATCGGGATCGTGGGCGCGACCACGCCGACGCTGGGCCGGATCTCGAGCCCGGGCGGCGTGACGATCTCGCCCGACTGGGAGGGCACGCAACCGACCGAGGCCGAGCTTGACGCGCTGGCCGCGGTCATTCAGGCCGAGGTCGATGCGGTGCTGGCCGCCCATCCGGGGATGAACAAGGTCATCCTGATGGCGCATATGCAGATCCTCGGGATCGAGCTGGCGCTGGCCTCGCGGCTGTCGGATGTCGATGTGATCCTGGCGGGCGGGTCGAACACGCTGCTGGCGGACGAGACCGACCGGCTGCGCGATGACGACGCGGCGCAGGGCACCTATCCGCAATTCGTCACCGACGCCGATGGCAACACCGTCGCGGTGGTCAACACGGACGGGTCCTACAAATATGTCGGCCGGCTGGTGATCGACTTCGACGAGGACGGGCACATCCTGGCCGACAGCTACGATGCCGAGGTCTCGGGTGCCTATGCGACCGACGATCAGGGCGTGGCGGATCTGGGCGCCGAAGACCTCGTCGATCCCGAGATCCAGGCGATTGCCGATGCCATCGGCGCGCAGATCGTGGCGACCGAGGGCAATGTCTTCGGCATCTCCGAGGTGTTCCTGAACGGCAACCGGTCGGGCACCGGCGCGGTGGGCGACACTGACGGGGTCCGCATCCAGGAAACCAATCTGGGCGACCTGACCGCCGATGCCAACCTGGCGGCGGCCCGGGCGGTGGACGACACGGTGCTGGTCTCGATCAAGAACGGCGGCGGCATCCGCGCCTCGATCGGCGAGACCGTGGTGCCCGCGGGCGGCACAGACTACGTGCGTCAGGCCAATGGCGAGATCGTCGATGCCGACGGCGAAATCGTCAAACCCGAGGGCGGCATCAGCGAGACCGACATCAAGGCGACGCTGGCCTTCAACAACGCGCTGTCGCTGGTCACGGTCACCCGGGCCGATCTGGTCGCGATCCTCGAACACGGGGTCGCGGCGGCGCCCTCGGCGGCGGGCCAGTTCCCGCAGGTCTCGGGCGTGCAGTTCAGCTTCGACCCCGACCTGCCCGCGGGGGCGCGGATCGTCTCGGCCGCGATCACCGATGCCGATGGCAACGACCTCGACGTGCTGGTGCGCGACGGCCAACTGGTGGGCGATGCCGACGGGCTGGTCCGGGTTGTCACGCTGAACTTCATGGCCGATGGCGGCGACGGCTATCCCTTCCCGCAAGGCGCGGCTTATACCGACCGGGTCGATCTGGCCGATCTCGACGGCGACGGCAGCGCGGACGGCACCCTGTCGGGCGTGGCGACCTTCGCCGCCGACGGCACCGAACAGGATGCGCTGGCCGAATATCTGGCCGCGCATTTCGGCGATGCCGACAGCGCCTTCGATCTGGCCGATACCGGGGCCGAGGGCGACGAGCGGATCCAGAACCTCAACTACCGCGACGACACGGTAATCGACGCCCCGGCGCTGACGCTGGTGATGGGCACGGCTGGGAACGACCGCCTGACGGGCACCGATGGCGACGATCTGGTGGTCTCGGGCGCGGGTTTCTACGAAACCATGCTGGGCGGGGCCGGGGCCGATCTGTTCTACTTCGGCGACGAGGCGCTGAACGGCAGCCGCGAGCGCGACTTCGTGCTGGACTACGAGGTCGGGGTCGACCGGATCGCGCTGGGCCAGGGGGTCGAGATCGGCGGGATCGTCCAGTCCGGAACCAGCGTGGTGGTCTATCTCGACGACCCGCTGGGGCAGGACGACGCCATCTATGTCCGGGGCAGCGGCGTGACGGCGGCGAATATCGACTTCGTGCACGACTACACGTTCATGGGCGCCTGAACCTTGCCCGGGCCGGGGGAAACTCCTCCGGCCCGGGTCTTTTCGGCAGGCCGCGCCGCGCGGCCCGGGGGTGGGCCGCAGGACCGGCGGACGCTGCCGAAGTGCGCGGCTCAGGCCGCGGCGGCCTGAACGATCTCGGCCAGGGCGGCGGTCAGGCGATCGACCTCGGCCAGCGTGTTGTAATGCACCATCGAGACCCGCAGCACGCCGCCTTCGCCGGATTCGCCCAGATCCTCGACCAGCCGCCGGGCATGGAAGTCGCCATGCCGGATGGCGATGCCGTAGCCGTCCATCGCCCGCGTCACCGCCGCTGAATCGAGCCCGTCGAAGCGGAAGGCCACGGTCGGAACCCGGGCCTCGTCGCCCGTCCGGGCGGGGCCGATCACGCGGCAGTCGTTGCGTGCGTTCAGCCAAGACAGCAGCCGGTCGGTCAGCAGCGCCTCGTGCCGCTCGATTGCCGCGAACCCGGCGGCCACCCGGTCGCGCAGGCCGGCATCGGCGGCCGCCCCGGCGCGCGTGCCCAGCGCCGCCAGATATTCGACCACCCCTTCGGTGCTGTAGGCGAGTTCGTAATTCGGGTTGCCGGGTTCGAGTTTGCCCGGGACTTTGTCCTTGCCGTAGAAGTAGTGGTAAAGCCCGTCGAGCCGCAGCAGCAGGTCGTACTTGCCATACATGATCGCGGTATGCGGCCCGTAGGTCTTGTACAGGCTGAAGACGTAGTAATCGACATCCCAGCCCTGCACGTCGATCAGCCGGTGCGGCGCGTAGGCGACGGCATCGACCACGATCTGCGCGCCATGGTCGTGGACGAACCGGGCGATGCTGGCCACCGGGTTGATATGGCCGAGAATGTTCGAGACATGGGTGACGCAGACCAGCCGCGTCCGGTCGGACATCAGTGGCGCGAGATCCTCGAGGTTCAACTCGTAGGTCTCGGGGGCGAGCGGCCAGACCCTGACCTCGACCCCGAATTCGCGCAGCCGCATCCAGGGGCCAATATTGCTTTCGTGGTCGGCCATGGTCACCACGATCTCGTCGCCGGGCCGGAACTGGCTGCGCATCGCGGCGGCGAGGGTCTGCATCAGCACCGTGGTCGAGGGGCCGAAGACGATCTCTTCGGGGCGCGCGGCATTGACCAGCGTCGCCGCCGCCCGGCGCCCGCGCATCAGCGCCTCGGCCGCGTCGAGCGAGACCTGATAGCTGCCGCCGATCTGCACGTTGCGATGGGTCAGGAACTCGGTCACCCGGTCGATGGCCCCGCGCACGGTCTGCGCGCCCCCGGCATTGTCGAAGAACACCCAGTCGTCGCGCAGGCCGGGAAACTGGCTTTGCACGAACGCCATGTCGAGCGGGTCGGTCGGTTCGGTCATCGTCTGTCCTTGTCGGTAGAAGATCGCGTCAGTGGTTCAGCACCGCGCTGAGGAAATTCCGGGTCCGGGGCTCTTGCGGCGCGCCCAGCACCTGATCGGGCGGCCCGACCTCAAGCACGCGGCCGCCATCCATGAAGATCACCCGGTCGGCGACTTGCGAGGCAAAGCCCATCTCGTGGGTCACGATCACCATGGTCACGCCGGTCCCGGCCAGCGCGCGCATCACGTCCAGCACCTCGCCCACCATCTCGGGGTCGAGCGCCGAGGTGGGTTCGTCGAACAACAGCACCTGCGGCTCCATCGCCAGCGCGCGGGCGATGGCCACGCGCTGCTGCTGGCCGCCCGACAGAAGCTCGGGATATTTGTCGGCCTGCTCGGCGATGCCGACCCGGGCCAGCAGGCGGTCGGCCTGCGCCCGGGCGGCGGCGCGGGGGGTGCGGCGCACCCGGCGGGGCGCCAGCATGACGTTCTCGCGCACGGTCAGATGCGGAAAGAGGTTGAAGGACTGGAACACCATCCCGACCTCGGCCCGGACCCGGGCGAGCGACCGGCCGGGCGTCACATGGATCCCGTCCACAAGGATCGCGCTGTCCTCGGAAAAGTCCTCCAGCCGGTTGATGCAGCGGATCAGGGTCGACTTGCCGGACCCCGAGGGGCCGATCACGCAGACGACCTCGCCCTTCTCGATTTCCAGATCGATGCCCTTCAGCACCTCGAAATCGCCGTAGAACTTGCGCAGGTTGCGGATGCTCACAAAGCCGGACATCTCAGCGCCTCCTCGCGCCGAAGCGGCGCTCCATCCGGGTGACCAGCGCGACCAGCGGCCAGAGGAAGGCCAGATAGATCAGCGCGGCGCCGATCAGCGGGGTCGGGTTCGCGGCCAGCGCCTGGGCCTGGGTCGCCTGTTTCAGCAGGTCGGGCATCGCCACCACCGAGGCCAGGGCGGTGTCCTTGACGACGTTGATCGAGTTGTTGGTCAGGGGCGGGATCACCACCCGGATCGCCTGTGGCAGGATCACGTCGATCATGGTCTGGCGCGCGGTCAGACCCAGCGCGGCCGAGGCCTCGAACTGGCCGCGCGGGATCGCCTCGATCCCGGCCCGAAAGATCTCGGCGGTATAGGCACCCGAGACCAGCGACAGTGCGGTCATGGCCGACACGAAGGGCGACAGCCGGATGCCGACGAAGGGCAGCGCGTAATAGACGACGATCAACAGCACCAGCACCGGGATCGAGCGGAAGACGTCGATATAGATCCGGGCCAGAAACCGCAGCGGCCACGGCGCGTAAAGCCGGACCATCGACAGGCCGAGGCCCAGAACCAGCCCGGCAAGGATGCTCGACGCGCCGAGCTGTAGCGTCACCCAGAGTCCCTTGACCAGCAGCGGCCAGGTCCGGACGAACACCTCGGCGTTCAGGAAGGTCTCGACGATTCCCATGGGGGCCTTTCCCTGGAAGGGGGCCGCGCGGCGGTGGCGCGGCCCCGGTCTCCGGTCAGTCGAGCGACGGCATCGGCAGGACGCGCACGGTCGAGGTGGTGTCCTCCGGCGCCTTGCCGAACCATTTCTCGTGCAGCGCGGCGATGGCGCCCTCGTCCTTCAGCGCGGTGATCGCATCGTTCACGGTCTGCGCCAGCGGCGCGTCCTTGGCGAACATCATCGAGTATTTCTCGCCGGTCTCGATGCGCTGGACGACCTCGAGGTTGGGCTTGTCCTTGACGTAGTAAAGCAGCGCCGGAATGTCCGAGATATAGCCGTCGATCCGGCCCGCGGTCAGGTCCAGCATGGCGGGCGCAAGGCCTTCATAGCGGCGGATGTCGCCAAATCCGTATTCGGCGCTGTGTTCGGTCGCCCACATGTCGCCGGTCGAGCCGGTATCGACGCCGACGGTCTTGCCCGACATCTCGTCCAGCGAGGCCGGGCCGCCCGCGACGACGGTCAGCGACTGGTCGCTGTCGTAATAGGGCTGGGCGAAGGTGACCGATTCCAGCCGCTCGTCGGTGATGGTGATCGAGGACATGGCAATGTCGATCCGGCCCGACTGCACCGCCGAGAAGAGCCCGTTGAACGGGATGTTCACGATCTCGACCTCGTCGCCCAGCTTTTCGGCGACGGCATTCACCAGGTCGACCTCGAAGCCCACGAAGGCGCCGGTCTCGTCCTGAAACTCCCACGGCACGTTGCCGATATTGGCGCCGACGGTCAGCGTGTCCTGCGCCGCCGCGGGCACAGCCCCGCCCGCCAGCACCGCCAGCCCGAGCGCGGCGGCGGTCATCCCTGTCTTGGTCATTGTCGATCCCCGTTGGTTATGATTCTGGATTGACCGGACAAACCGGTCTGACCAGTATGGGACCATGAGGCCGGTCCGAATGCAAGAGCCCAAGTTGCGGACCTTGCGGCGCGGGCGATAGGATGGCCGGACGGGAGGATGCGATGATTTCCCATGACGACAAGGTGCCGGTCGCGCAGGCCACGGCGCGGCATCTGCAAGAGATGATCCGGTCGGGCGAGTTGAAGCACGGCGAGAAGATGCCCTCGCAGCGGGTGTTGTCCGAGCGGCTGAGGGTGTCGCGCCCGACGCTGCGCGAGGCGCTTCTGACGCTCGAGACGCTGGGTCTGGTGCGTACGCTGCCCGCGCGCGGCACCTTCGTGGTCGATCCCGAGGACGACGAGCGCCTGCCCGCGCCCTGGCGCTATGACGGCGCGTTCAGCATCGGCGACGTGTTCCAGTCGCGCCTGCTGATCGAGACCGAGCTGTGTCGGCTGGCGGCCGGGCATTTGGGCGCGGCCGATCTCGACGCGCTGGAGCATGCCAACGCGACCTTCGAACGCGCCTGGAGCCAGGGCGATCTGGTGGCCCATGTCGAAGCCGACCTGCGGCTGCACGAAACCATCGCCCGGGCCTGCCCGAACCGGATGCTGTGGCGGCTGTACCAGTCGGTGCAGAGCCTCCTGACCGAAAGCCAGCGCCAGCCGATTCCCAACACCGCCCGCGACCGCATGGCGCAGTCGATCGCCGAACACCGCCAGATCATCGCCGCGCTGCGGGCGGGCGACGGGGCGGGCAGCGCGGCGGCGATGGGCGCCCATATCCGCAACACCGCCAGCAGCGCCGGGATCGTTCTGGCCTGAGGTCTGGCCTGAGCCTGCGCGCGCCGCTCAGAACCGGGCGGGCAGGGTGAACCGCGCCTCGAACCCGTCGCTTTTGCCGGGGCGGGGCGATATGAGTTCGATCCGCCCCGCGGCGCGGTCGGCGATGGTGCGCACGATGGCAAGCCCCAGCCCCGCGCCCTCGGCCCCGCCATTCGAGCGGGCAAAGCGCGCGGTCAGCCGCGCCAGATCCTCGGGCGGGACCGGCGCGCCGCCATTGGCGACCGACAGCACGCCGCCCGGGCTCAGCGCGACCTCGACCGGCTCGTCCGCGGCGCCGTGTTTCAGCGCGTTCTCGATCAGGTTGCGGCAGAGGATGCCGAAGGCGTCGGGGTCGAGGTCGGACAGCACCGGCGTCTCGGGCATCGTCAGGGCGATGCGCCCGGCCGAGCCCAGCCGTTCGAGATCGCCCGCCACGATCCTAAGCACCGCGCGCAGGTCCGAGGGTTCGGCCACCCGCAGCCGCGCGCCCTCGGCGCGGGCCAGCTGCATCAGCTTTTCCGACAGGCTGTTCAGCCGCTTCAGGGTGGTCTCGATCTCGGCCGCGCGGGCCGCGGCGCTTCGGTCGGCGGTCTCGGCGCGCAGCCGCTGGGCCTGGGCTATGGCCCCCGCGACCGGCGTGCGCAGCTCGTGCGCGGCATTGGCGGCAAAGCTGCGTTCGGCCTCGAAGGCGGCGCGCAGGCGGGACAGCAGGTCGTTGATGCTGCCGACAATGGGGCGCAGCTCGGTCGGCAGGCCGCCATCGCCCAGCGCCGAGAGATTGCGCGAGCCGCGTTCCGCCAGCTGCTGGCGAAGGCTGCGCACCGGGCGCAGGCTGGTGCCCACCGCAATCACGATGGCCAGCAGGCTGAGCGGGATCACCACCGCCAGCGGCATGGCGAGGTTCGTTGCCATCTCGCGCGCCATGTGCCTGCGGCGCGACAGGGGTTCCGCCACGGCGATGGTCACGTCCTCGTCGCGCGCGGATTCGTAGAACAGACGATGGGTCGCGGTGCGGCTGAAGCCCTCGCGCCGGAACGGCGGAAAGTCCTCCGGTTCGGCATCCTCGGAGATCAGCAGGATCGAGCCGTCGCCGTCGCGCACGACATAACTCAGATCCTCGACATCGCCGTTGAACTGCCGGATGCGTTCGGACCATTCCTCGGCATGCCGGTTGCGGCGGCCCTCGTGCCGGTCGTCGTCATCGTCATCCTTGCGGCGATGTCCGTCCCGCTCGCCCCGGACCAGCGGCCCCAGCGCCAGCCCCCGGTCGCGCCCCTCATGGGCGCGCACCGCCAGCGGCAGCAGCCGGTGCGCCGCATCGCGCAGGGCGCCGTCGAAGACCTCGTCCATCTCGTGGCTCAGCTCGCGCAGCGTGGCGCCCGCCGCGGCGATCCACAGCACGGTCACCGCCAGCCCCACCGCCAGCGCCAGCCGTCCCTGCAGCGAACGCGGTCCCCTCACGGGCTGCCCAGCCGGTAGCCGAGCCCGCGTTCGGTGTCGATCACGGCCCGGCCGAGCTTCTTGCGCAGGCGGCTGACATGCACCTCGATGGTGTTGCTCTCGATGCTGTCATCGAAGGAATAGAGCCGCTCCTCGAGCTGCGCCTTGGACAGCAGCCGCCCCGGCGCCTGCACGAAGGCCTCGAACAGCGCCCATTCGCGATGGGTCAGCGTCACCGGGCGGCCGTCGCGGCGCACCGCCTTGGCGGCCAGGTCGATTTCCAGCGGCCCCAGATGGATCAGCGGATTGGGGTTGCCCGCATAGCGCCGGGCGACCGACCCGATCCGGGCCGAAAGCTCGTCCAGATCGAAGGGTTTCACCATGTAGTCGTCGGCGCCCGCGTTCAGCCCCTCGATCCGGTCCGACACCTGGTCGAGCGCGGTCAGGATGATGACCGGCGTCGCGTCGCCGCGCGCACGCATCCGGCGCAGGAAGGGAATGCCGCGCCCGTCGGGCAGCATCAGGTCCAGCAGCACCAGATCGAACGCGCCGACCGCCAGCGTGTCGTCGGCTGCATCGAGCCGCTTGGCCCAGTCGGCGGAATGGCCGTCGGCCCGCAGCTGGTCGGCCACCGCGGCCCCCAGCACCGTATCGTCCTCGATCAGCAGGATGCGCATCGGTTCGTCCTTCGTGCTGGGGCCAGTCTATAGCCCCCCCTCCCTGACGGGAAGCTGAAGAGGAAACTGCACGGGCGTCAGGCACGGATCAGGCGCCGGGCGGAAAACGGTCCCATCGAAGGGTTCACCTGAAAGGGACAAAGCCATGACACCGACCCTCAAATCCGCCCCGCTGCTGGCCGCGATTCTCGCCCTCGGGATGACCGGGACCGCACTCGCCCAGGCCGATGGCGGCACCCAGATCCGTCCGCGCCCGGCCGCGCCGATGGCGCAGCAGGACGGTAGCGGTCAGGCCTACTGGGGTACCGGCCGCAGCGACCGGCACCAGGGCCGCTGGGCCGATGACGACGATGACGACGACGACGATCGGGGCTGGTTCGGTTTCGGCCGCGACGATGACGACCGCGGCCGCCGCGACCGGTCGCACGCGACGCGCCGCTCGGGCGATTGCGACTCGCGCGGGGGCCGATCCCGCGCCCAGGCTCAGCCCGCGCCGGGGTCCGTCGCACCGCCCGCCAACGGCTTGTTCAACAACGGCGCCGCGCCGCGCGCGCAGTCCAACTGATCCCGGCACGCCCGGCCAAAGGAGATCCGACCATGAAGACCCTGCTTTCCGTCCTCGCCCTGACCACGGCGCTGACCGCGCCCGGTCTGGCCTTTGCCAAGGAGGTGACCTTCACCACCCAGATGGCCAATTACGGCGGCGACGGTGCCTATCTGGCCTATTACGTCACCGATGCCTCCGGCGCCTATGTGGGCTCGCTCTGGATGGCGGGGGCCAAGGCCAAATACTACAAGAGCCTCTCGGACTGGTACCGCGCCACCGGCGGCAATGCCGCCGAGGTGGCGGGGATCACCGGCGCCAGCGTCGGCGCCGGACGGACGCTGACCGTCAGTTTCGATCTGGCCGACGCACTTTTCGACGCGGGCTATCAGCTGCATGTGGACGCGGCGGTCGAGGACATGCGCGACAGCCCCTCCGAGATCGTGGTGCCCCTGACCACCGAGGGCGCGGGCCAGCCGGTCGCGGGCCGCGGCTATATCGCCAGCTTCGCCTACGAGATGTGAGGAGACCCCGATGATCCGTCCGCTGCATCGCTGGGCCGGGCTTGGCGCGGCCCTCATCCTGTCCGTGACCGCGCTCAGCGGGGCGGCATTGTCGCTTTATCCCGCGGCGGGGGCGCTGAGTGCCGTGCCCCTGCCCGACATATCCGCCGGTCAGCTGGCCGCGACCCTGCAGGACAGCGTGCCGGGGCTTGAAGAGATCCGGGTCTCGGCCGCGGGTGGAATCACCGCCTATGCCTTTCAGGATGGCGCGGCCCTGCGCTGGACGGTCGATGGCGCGACCGGCGAGATCCTCGCGCCCGCCGAGCGGTCGGCCCTGCAGCTCTGGCTGACCAACCTGCACCGGTCGCTGTTTCTGGGCGATGCCGGGCGGCTGGTGGTGGTGGCGGCAAGCCTTGCCATGCTGGCGCTGACGCTGTCGGGGCTGGCGCTGACCGCGCGGCGTCTGGGCGGCTGGTCGCGGCTGCTGGCGCCCGCGCGCGGGCCCCTGTCGCGGCGGCTGCATCTCGATCTGGCGCGGCTGGGGGGCGCGGCGCTGGCGCTGTCCGCGCTGACCGGGATCTGGTTGGCGGCAGGCACCTTCGGGCTTTTGCCGGAAACCGGGATGCCCGGCTTTGTTGCGGGCGGAGCCCCGGCGATGTCGCCGGCCGCGATGACGGCGCTGGGCGATCTGCCCCTGGCCGATCTGCGGCAACTGACCTTTCCGCGCCCGGGAAGTGCGGGCGACGTCTTCACGCTGAGGACCGTGGCCGGGACCGGCTATGTCGATCCGGCCAGCGGCCAGATGCTGGCCTGGACCGCGCGCGGCTGGGCCGACCGGCTGGGCGATCTGGCGATGATGCTCCATACCGGGCGGGGCGCCGCGGTACTGGGGCTTCTGCTGGGGCTGGCCGCGCTGACCGTGCCGGCGCTGGGGCTGACCGGGCTTGCGCAGCAGGCGGGTCGTCGCCCTGCCGGGGCCGCCGGGCGGCGGGTTCGCGCGGTGGCGCCCGAGGCGGCCGACACGATCCTTCTGGTCGGCTCCGAGGGTGGCACCACCTGGGGCTTTGCCGAGCGTCTGCGCGCCGCGTTGACCCGCGCCGGAAGCAGCGTCCATGTCGGGCCGATGTCCGGCTTCGCGCCCGGGCGCTATGTGCGCGCGCAGCGGGTCCTCATCCTCGCCGCGACCTCGGGCGACGGCGACGCGCCGGGATCGGCGCAGGGCTTCCTTGACCGGGTTTGCGCGCTGGGCAAGGCGCCCGCGGCCCCCTTTGCTGTGCTGGGCTTCGGCGACAGCGCCTTTCCCGCGTTCTGCGGCTATGCCGAAAAGGTGCGCGCGGCCGCCCGCGCGGCGGGCTGGGCCGAACTGATGGCGCCTGCCCGCGTCGACCGCCAGTCGCCGCAGGATTTCGCCCGCTGGGTGCGGGCGCTGGCCGACCGGCTGGGCATCGCGCTGGATCTTCTGCCCGCCAGCGCCGGTCCCGAACCGGTGCGGCTCCGGCTGGTCTCGCGCCGCGATTACGGCGCCGAGGTGCAGGCGCCGACTGCGATCCTGCGCTTTGCCCTGCCGCGCCGGAGCCTCTGGCAGCGTCTGGCTGGCGGCGGCTTTGGCCCGTTCCTCGCGGGCGATCTGCTGGCCGTGCTGCCCGAGGGCGACAGCCGTCCGCGGTACTATTCGCTGGCGTCGGGGTCGTCCGACGGGTTCGCCGAGATCTGTGTGCGCAAGCATCCGGGCGGGCTGTGCTCGGGGCAGCTGATGGATCTGGAGCTCGGCGACAGCGTGGCGGCGGTGCTGCGGCCGAACCCGGCCTTCCATGCCGGGAAGGACGAGGCGCCGCTGATCCTGATCGGGGCCGGAACCGGCATCGGACCGCTTGCGGGCTTTGCCCGGGGCAACCGGGCGCGGCGGCCGCTGCACCTCTATTTCGGGGCACGTGCGCCGGAAAGCGATCTTCTGTTCGGCGAGGATCTGGTGCAGTGGCAGAAGGACGGGCGTCTTGCCACGGTCGCGACGGCGTTCTCGCGCACCGCCGACCGGGCCTATGTGCAGGATCTGCTGCGCCGCGATGCCGACCGGGTGGCCGCGCTGGTGTCCCAGGGCGCGCGGATCATGGTCTGCGGCGGCCGAGACATGGCAAGGGGCGTGGCCGAGGCGCTGGAGGATATCCTCGATCCGGTCGGGGCGACGTTGGTGCGGCTGAAGGCGGAGGGGCGCTATGTCGAAGACGTCTACTGATCCCGATGGCCTGTCCCGGCTGGCCCTGAACGGGCCGGCCATGGGCGCGCGCTGGTCGGCCGTGCTGCATGTCGGGACGGGGGTCGATCCCGCCCCCCTGCTTGCGGCCCTTGCCGCGGCGGTGGCCGAGGTCGAGGCGCAGATGACCACCCGCCGCGCCGACAGCGACCTGATGCGGCTGAACCGCGCCGAGCCGGATCGCTGGATCGACCTGCCCGCGGGTTTGGTCGAGGTGCTGGCGGCGGGGCTGGCCATCGGCCGGGCCTCGGGCGGCGCCTTCGAGATCGGGTTGGGAGATGCGGTCGCGGCCTGGGGCTTTTCCGGCGACGCGGCCGATCCGGGACGCATTCGTGCGGCCCTCAAGGAGCCGCGTCGGCCTGCCTGCGAGGTACTGGAACTCGATTGCGCCAACCGGCGGGCGCGCAAGCACGGGGCCCTGGCGCTCGATCTTTGCGGCATCGCCAAGGGTTACGGGGTGGACCGGCTGGCCGAGACCGCGCGGGACTTCGGCATCGAAAGCGCGCTGCTGTCGATCGATGGCGAACTGCGCGCGCTGGGGCCGCAGCCCGGCGGTCAGCCCTGGGCGGTCGCTGTCGAACGCCCCGATCCCGGAAAGCGGGCGGCGCATGCGGTTCTGGCACTCGAGTCCGGGGCGGTGGCCACCTCGGGCGATTACCGGCACTGGGTGGATCTGGGCGGGCGGCGGCTGTCGCATACCATGGACCCGCGGCGGGGCGCGCCGCTCGCGGCCTCTCCGGCCTCGGTCACGGTGCTGGGGGCGCGCTGCATGGAGGCCGATGCCTGGGCGACCGCGCTGATGGTGCTGGGCCGCGAAGAGGGCGCGGCGCTGGCGCGGCGGCTTGGGCTTTCCGCACTTTTTCTGGAACGCGATGGCGCCGGTCTGGTCGAGACAGCCATCGGGCCGGGCTTTGCCGCCTGATCCCCGGACCCCTCGAAACGAAAACGCCTGCCCAGGACGGGCAGGCGTTTCGCTGTCGGCATCGGTCTGGGCGGGATCAGCGGGCGCCGCCGATCAGCGCGCCGGCAAGATCCATCGTCGAGCGGCCCGAGGCGTTGGCGATGTCGGCCAGCGGCTGGTCGGGGCCGCCGACGGTATAGCCCGCGGCCGTCAGCCGCGCGATCAGCGCATCGGGCGTGGTGCCCAGCGCCGGGGCGACCTCGGTCGCCGAATGCGCCATCACCTGCATCGCCAGTCCGAAGACCGGGGGCCGGCCACCCTCGCCGCTGCCCGGCAGGAAGAAGACCGCCGAAAGCAGCACGGACACCAGCAGCGACACCGCCAGCGGCTTGCCCTTCATATAGGACAGCATCGGGCGCCAGTTGCGCCAGACATGCAGCGCGAAGCCGAGGATCAGCACCATGCTGAGCCATTCGTGGATGCCATGAAAGGCCGACGGGCCGACATGGAAGAAAAGTGCGATCCCGGTGACCAGCGACACCAGAAAGAGGCCGATGATCGAGGGGGTGGCGTAGCGCATGAGAAGGCTGCGCATGGTCGTTCTCCTTTGTAGTCCTGCTGCGGCTCCGACCGCCGGTTGTGGGGCCGGGCCGCTGGGTGCATCTGCCGCCATGCGCCTGACGGCAGGCTGAAGCGGTCATTGAAAACCGACGGGAAAGACGCATCTTTTCATGGACGGCGCCCGGGCGGCGCGGGGAATCGCTATCCGCCGCCGGTTTGTCGCCCTGCGACCGATTCGGTGTCGAAATGCCGCGTTTCGCCCGGCAGGATCCGGCGCGAACCTGATCGGACCGGGCCGAAACCCGGCGCCGGGTCGTCCTCTCCGGGCTGACAAGGGGGTTCGCCCGCGTATCAGAGTCGCAGGCGACGACAAAAGGCTGCCATCCCGTGCGCTGTTGGGTATGGTCCTGCGTGGCGGCCAAGGGACGCCGGTATGCCTTTTGCGGGCGGTCCGGCGGGTCTTCTGGCCGATGCGGGAGGCATCAGGGGCTCCCGTCGGAACCCGCAGGAGGACGTCCTGCCGCGGAGGGGGTGGTCCCAGCCGTGAGCAGCGGAACGAAAAAAGGATGAACCATGTCCAATAATTCGCAGAACCTGATCCGGCTGATTGTCGCCGCGCCGGCGCTTGGCATCGCGATCGCCGCCGTCAGCTTCAGCGGCGGCAAGGAACCCAAGACCGAGCCCGCGATCGAGACGCCGGTCGCCGAAGCTCCCGCCGCCGAAGCCACCGAAGCGGCAGCGCCCGAAGCCACCGCAGAAGAGGCGGTGACCGAGGAAGCCACCGCAGAAGCGACTGAAGAAGCTGCGGCCGAAGCGCCCGCCGCTGACGTTGCCGACGCCACCGAAGCTGCCGCCGAACCGGCTGCCGAGGAAGCTGCTGCCACGGAAGAACCGGCCGCCGAGGAACCCGCCGCCGAGGCCGAAGCCGCTGCCGAAGAGCCGGCCGCCGAAGCGCCCGCCGCCGAGGAACCCGCCGCCGCTGCCGAGGAACCGGCCGCCGAAGCCCCGGCCGAGGAAGCCGCCGCCGCGGAAGAACCCGCCGCCGAGGCCGAAGCCGTCGAAGCGCCTGCGGTCGATACCCCCGAGGCCGTCGCCTCAGCACTGACCCTGGCTGACCAGGCGGCTGCTCTTGCTGCCGAATATGCCGATCTCGCCGAGCGTGCCGCTGCATTGGCTGGCAAGTCCGCGGCCCTGACCGCTGCCGCCGAAGAGCCTGCCGAAGCTGCGGCCGAAGCGCCCTCGACCGTTGAGGAAGCCTTCGACGCCATCGCCGCCGCCGGGGAAGAAGCCGCTGCCGAACCGGCTGCCGAAGAACCCGCCGCCGAAGAACCCGCCGCCGAAGAACCCGCTGCGGCTGAAGAGCCCGCGGCCGAGGAAGCTGCCGCTTCGGAAGAACCGGCCGCTGCCGAAGAACCCGCTGCCGAAGAACCCAGCGTCGTCGATCAGGCGACCGAAGCCGCGTCCGACGTGGCCGATAACGCCGAAGCCGCTGCCGAGACCGTCGGCGATGCCGTGGCCGATGCGGTCGATACCGCCGAAGCCGCTGCCGACAGCGCGGGCGAAGCCGTGACCGGAGCCGTGCAGGACACCCGTGAAGCCCTGACCGGCAGCGAAGAGCCCCTGATCGGCGGCGACGCGACCGAAGACGCCGCTGCCGAACCGGCCGCCGAAGCGCCCGCTGCGGAAGAACCGGCTGCGGAAGAACCCGCTGCCGAGGAAGCCGCCGCGACCGAAGAACCCGCCGCTGCGGAAGAGCCCGCGACTGACGAAGCCGCTGCCGGAGCTGTTGTTGCTGCCGCCCCGGCGATCACCGGCGATCCCGCCAAGGGCGAAAAGGCCTTCATCCAGTGCGCCACCTGCCACAGCGTCGTCAGCCCCTCGGGCGAGATGCTGGCCGGTCGCGGCCTGAAGGTCGGTCCGAACCTCTATGGCATGCCGGGCCGCCATGCGGGCATCGTCGAGGGCTTCCGCTACTCGAAATCCATGACCGCCGCCGGTGAAGCCGGGCTGGTCTGGGACGAGGACAAGGTGTCGGTCTACGCTCAGGACCCGACCGCCTTCCTGCGCGAGTACCTCGGCGATCCCAAGGCGCGCGGTCTGATGACCTACAACGCCAAGGACCCGCAAGAGGTCAAGGACGTCTACGCCTATATCGCGAAGCTGTCCGAAGAATGAAGCCGCACCGGGCCTGACGCCCGGCGCCGACCGAAAAAGCCCCGTCCCGGCCGCGCTGCCGGGGCGGGGTTTTCTTTTTTCAGTCAGAAGGCTAGCGGGTCAGGCCCGCGTAAAGCTGGGGCAGGCGTTCGGGCAGGCGTTCGACATTTTCCAGCACCAGGAAGTTCCGCTGTCCGAAGATCTGCGCGACATACTGATCGGCGCGCGGGTCGAGCGTCAGGCAGAAGGGAATGACGCCGGTCCTGGCGACCTCCTGCACGGCGGCGCGGGCATCCTGGCGCAGGTATTGCGGGTCGCGTTCGTCGATATCGGACGGCGCGCCGTCGGTGATGACCAGCATCAGCTTCTTGGCGGCGGCGACCTGGCCCAGATGCGCGCCCGCGTGGCGGATCGCGGCCCCCATGCGGGTGGACAGATGCCCCTCCATCCCCGCCAGCCGCGCCTTCGGGATCTCGCCCCAGGGCTGGTCGAAATCCTTGTAGCGCGCATAGAAGACGTTGTGCCGCCCGTCCGAACAGAAGCCGTGCAGCGCGAAGGCATCGCCCACCTTGGCGATGGCCTCGGCCAACAGCACGGTCGCCGTCCGGGTCAGGTCCAGCACCGTCTGATCCTGCCCCGTTACCGGGTCGTTCGTCGATTCCGACAGGTCCAGAAGCGCCATCACGGCAATGTCTCGGGTCTTGCGGACCGAGCGCATCATCACCCGCGGGTCGGGTTGCAACCCCATGCGGATGTCGATCAAGGCCTGGGTCGCGGCGTTCAGGTCGATCTCGTCTCCGTCCTCGAGCTTGCGGATGCGCTGGACCCCCTGCGGCTGCATCGCGTCCAGAAGATGGCGCATGCGCTGGGTCAGCTTGCGGTTCCGGGTCAGGATCGCGTCGATCTCGGCCGGATCGCCCAGGCGCGGGCGCTTTTCCTGCACCGTGGCCCAGGCCGGGCGGTGCATCTGGATCTTGTAATCGAACTCGTCATAGGGGACCGGGGGCGCGGTGGGCTCCTTGCCCTCCTTCTCGTTGAACGAGACGCCATCGTCGTCGAACAGCTCGGTCTCGGCGACCCAGATCTCCTGCGCGTCCTCGCCGGCGGTTTCGACCTCGACCTCGTTCACCATTTCCGAGACCGAGACATATTTGCGAACCTGCTGGTCGGGGGCCATGCCCTTCTCCCAGTCGACCGACTCCTCGAATTCCCAGATATAGCGGTTGTCGTCGCGATAGGGCGCGGCCTGCCCGTCGCGCCAGGCGGAATAGGGCTCGTTGCGCAGACGATGCGCCAGTTGCAGGCCCAGATCGAAGGCGCTTTGCGCTGTGCCCAGATCGGCCCCGGCAAAGGCCGCCCGCACCCAGTCCGCGGTCTCGTCGCCGGTGGGGGCATCGGGGTCCAGCAGCGCCAGCGCGATCCGGCCGAAGCGGGCGGTCATCGAGCCGTCTTGCGCGGGCAGGTGGAATTGCCGCCACAAATCGCGCAGGCGCGGGAAGCGGGCGATGGCCAGCGCCTCGACGCGGGCATCCTCGATCAGGCCGATGCAGGCGCGTTGCAGCGCATTCAGCTCGTCGCCCTTCAGTGGTGCGGTCGTGGCCACCACATGGGCGGCGGCATGGGCGGCGGCGGCGCGGTAAAGGTCGAGCCCCGGCACCCCCTCCCAGTCGTCATAGGCATCGGGCAGGTGCAGGAAAAAATCCGCGATATGGGGGCGGATGCCCTCGCGGGCCTCGAAATCGCCGGCCGTCGGGCGCATCAGGAAATCGCGGCCCCAGAGCGCGCGCAGATACATCCCGATCCGGCGGTGGATGTCGACGAACAGCGTGCCCTTGCGTTCGCGTTGCAGGATCGCCTGCGATTCCGCGCTTTCAAGGCCGAAATAGCGGGACAGTTCCTCGTAATCGGTGCGATGCGCCTCGGCTCCCCAACTGGCCCAGCGGCGCAGGCCGCCGAGCGTCAGCACGCCCAGCAGGTCCTCCAGATGCTCCAGCATCGGGCGCAGCCCGCGCGGCGCCTGGGCCAGAAGCTGGTTCAGAAGCTGCAGATAGGCGCGGAACAGGTCCGGGTCCGAGAGGCGGCGCGAGGCGATGGGGGCGGTCGCCAGAACCCGCTCGATCACTGCGCCCGAGGTGCGCGAGGCGAAGCCCAGACAGGCCTGCGCGAGGTCGGGGATGATGTCCTCGCCCAGATCGCGTGCGACGGTCGGCACGGTCTCGATCCAGGTTCGGACGATATGGTCGCCGCGCCCCATATGCGACAGCGCCGCGGTGCCCTTCAGCCAGTTGTCGAGCCCGCGCGGGCTGAGCTGGCGCACCGCCTCGGGCCAGACGGACTCGAGCTTTTCGCGCTGGGGCGCGTCGAGATCGGCCAGAAGCTCTGCATAGTCCTCGAGCGTCGCCATGGCGGTCAGAAATAGGTGGCGACGGCGGCGTCGAGCGCGTCGCGCATGTCGGGATCGTCGGTGATCGGGCGCACCAGCGCCATGCGGCAGGCGGCGGGGGCCTCGATCCCGCGGGCCATCAGGCTTCCTGCATGGATCAGCATCCGGGTGGAAATCCCTTCGTCCAGCCCGTGGCCCTTGAGGTTGCGGGCGCGTTCGGCGATCGAGACCAGCTTGCCCGCCTCCGTCGCATCGATGCCCGCCTCATGGGTGACGATCTCGACCTCGGTCGCATGCTCGGGATAGCTGAAATCGAGCGCGCCGAAGCGCTGCTTGGTGGACTGTTTCAGGTCCTTCATCAGGCTCTGATAGCCGGGGTTATACGAGATCACGAGGTGGAAATCCTCATGCGCGCGCAAGATTTCCCCTTTCTTTTCAAGGGGCAGGACGCGACGGTTGTCGGTCAGCGGGTGGATGACGACGGTCGTGTCCTGACGCGCCTCGACGATCTCGTCGAGATAGCAGATCGCGCCATGCCGCGCGGCGAAGGCCAGCGGGCCGTCCTGCCAGCGCGTGCCCTCGGCATCCAGCAGGAACCGGCCGACGATGTCCGACGCGGTCATGTCCTCGTTGCAGGCGACCGTGACCAGCGGCTTGCCCAGCCGCCAGGCCATGTGCTCGACAAAGCGGGTCTTGCCGCAGCCGGTCGGGCCTTTCAGCATCACCGGCATCTTGGCGGCATAGGCGGCCTCGTAAAGCGCCAGCTCGTCGGCGACGGGCCGGTAATAGGGTTCCTCCGCGACGCGGTACTGGTCGAGTGTGTCCTTCATGGTCCGTCCTCCCCGGGCGTGCGTTCGCAGGTTCGGACCGCGCCCCTCGGGGCACGGCCTTTCGGTCTTGGGTCAGGCGTCCGGTCAGACCGGGGTGCCGCGATAGACCACCATGTTGGCGCCCTGGCTCTGGGTGTAGTTGTTGTAGCCGATCAGGCGGACATGGTTGTCGGGGTTCGCCTCGTGGCAAGCCTTCAGCTCGGCCAGGATCGCGTCGACATCGGTTTCCCCGAACATCGGCAGCTTCCACATGTACCAGTAGTTCGACTTGGCGAATTGCGGCTCGGTATGTTCGATGGCCGGGTTCCAGCCATGCTTCACGATCCATTCCACCTGCTTGCGGATCTGCGCGTCATCCATCTCGGGCAGATACGAAAAGGTGCCCATCCGGCGGCTCGCGGGGTCCGACAGCCGCGAGGTGTAGTCCTGAACCTTGCTCATTCTCTCTCTCTCCCTCCGGGCGCTCAGCGGTGCTGGGTGTCGAGCTTGTCGACGGTGTCGAATTCGAACTTGATCTCTTTCCAGGTCTCCATCGCGACCTTCAGCTCGGGGCTGTGTTTCGCGGCATTCTGAAGGATCTCCTTGCCCTCCTTCTCCAGCTCGCGGCCCTCGTTGCGGGCCTGAACGCAGGCCTCGAGCGCCACCCGGTTCGCCGCAGCACCGGCCGCGTTGCCCCAGGGGTGGCCGAGCGTCCCGCCGCCGAACTGCAGCACCGAGTCATTGCCGAAGATCGAGACCAGCGCCGGCATGTGCCAGACATGGATGCCGCCCGAGGCGACCGGGAAGACCCCCGGCATCGCGCCCCAGTCTTGATCGAAGAAGATCCCGCGCGAGCGGTCCTCCTTGATATGGCGGTCGCGCAGAAGGTCGATCCAGCCCAGCGTCGCCTCGCGGTCGCCTTCCAGCTTGCCCACGACAGTGCCCGAATGCAGGTGGTCGCCGCCGAGCAACCTCAAGAGCTTGGCCAGGACCCGGAAGTTGATGCCGTGATTGGGGTTGCGGTCCAGCACCGCGTGCATGGCGCGGTGGACGTGCAGCAGAAGCCCGTTGTCCCGGCACCATTTCGACAGCGAGTTATGCGCGGCCCAGCCCAGCGTCAGGTAGTCCGACATGATGATCGGGGTCTTCAGCTCCTTGGCGAATTCGGCGCGCTTGTAGACCTCTTCCATGGTGGGCGCGGTCACGTTCATGTAGTGACCCTTGCGCTCGCCCGTCTCGGCCTCGGCCTTGTCGATGGCCTCCTGGCAGAACAGGAACCGGTCGCGCCAGCGCATGAAGGGCTGGCTGTTGACGTTCTCGTCGTCCTTGGTGAAGTCCAAGCCGCCCCGCAGGCATTCATAGACCGCGCGGCCGTAATTCTTGGCCGAGAGCCCCAGCTTGGGCTTGATGGTGCAGCCCAGAAGGGGGCGGCCATATTTGTCCATCTTGTCGCGTTCGACCTGGATGCCGTGGGGCGGGCCAAAGCAGGTGGCGACGAACCACAGCGGAAAGCGCACGTCCTCCAGCCGCAGCGAGCGCACCGCCTTGAAGCCGAAGACGTTGCCCACGATCGAGGTGAAGACGTTGACGACCGAGCCTTCCTCGAACAGGTCCATCGGGTAGGCGATGAAGGCATAGAAGGCCTCGTCGCTGCCCGGCACGTCCTCGATCGCGTAGGCGCGGCCCTTGTAATAGTCGAGATCGGTCAGAAGATCGGTCCAGACCGTGGTCCAGGTCCCGGTCGAGCTTTCGGCGGCGACGGCGGCCGCGGCCTCTTCGCGCGACACGCCGGGCTGCGGGATCACCTTGAAGACAGCGAGGATGTCGCTGTCCTTCAGCGTGTAGTCGGGTTCCCAATAGGTCGACCGGTATTCCTTGACACCGGCGTCATAGGTCTTGGCCATCTGTCCTCCTCCGCGGTTCATGGCGGGCCGTTTTCGGCTCGGGGGGACTATGAGCGCTTGAATGCCTCTATAAAACTGAATAGTTTTTAGGTTGATAATAGGGAATTGCCTAGTATGCGGATCAGCCTGCGGCAATTGTCGGTGTTCCTGTCGGTGGCCCGGCACCAAAGCTATACCCGCGCGGCCGAAGAGCTGAACCTGACCCAGCCCGCGGTCTTTACCCAGGTCAAGCAGCTGGAAGACAGCCTGGGCGTCACGCTTCTGGACCGAATCGGCAAGCGGATGCAGCCGACAGATGCGGGGCGCGTGGTGGTCGAGGGCGCGCGCGAGACGCTGGATGCGGTCGGGCGGATGGAGATGCGGCTGGCCGACATGCGCGGCCTGCGCGAGGGGCGGCTGACGCTGGCCATCGTCTCGACCGCGCAATATTTCCTGCCGCGCCTGCTGGGCCAGTTCTGCGATGCCAATCCCGGCATCGAGGTGGCGCTGACGGTCACCAACCGGCAGGCGGTGCTGGCCCGGCTCGCCGCCAGCGAGGACGATCTGTGCATTCTCGGCACGCCGCCCGAGGGGCTCGACGTGGTGGCCCGGGCCATTGCCGACAACCCGCTGGTGCTGATCGCGCGACCCGATCATCCCTTGGTCGCCGAGGTCAACATCCCGCCCGAACGGGTCGCGCGCGAGCCGTTCCTGTTGCGCGAACGCGGGTCGGGCACGCGGCTGACGGTCGAGCGCTTCTTCCGGGCGCGGGGGCTGACGCTGCCGATGCGGATGGAACTGGGGTCCAACGAGGCGATCAAGCAGGCGGTGATCGGCGGCTTGGGCCTCGGCGCCCTGTCGCGCGACACGCTGGCGCTGGAAGGCACGACCGGGGCGCTGAAGGTGCTGGATGTCGCGGGCTTTCCGCTTTTGCGGCAATGGCAGGTCGCCTATCCGCGCGGCAAGCATCTGTCGGTGGTGGCGCAGGCGTTTCTCGACCATCTGGTCGCCCATGCCCGGCAGGCGGTCGAGGCGGGGCCGACCATAGCGCGCATTGCGAAAGAGGCCGCACAGGAGTAACCCTTCGCAAAAGGCCGGGGCGGGGGGCCGGCCGCAAGGGAAAGGATGTCAGGGATGATGCAGGTCTTCGCCTTGTATCTTGGCTTTTCGCTGGTGGTGCTGCTGGGCGCCGCAGAGCTTGAACGCCGCGCCATCGTCGCCCGGAGGCTGGGTCCGAACGGCCGGGCGATGCTGATCGCGCTGGTGGTCTCGGCCGTGTCGGCGCTGTTCGTCGTGGTCGCCGCCGTGTTTTCGGGTGGCTGGATCTTCATGCTGCACGTGCTGGGCGGCGCGATCCTTTATCACGCGCTGATGGGCATTTTCCTCGTTCACGGGCTGCAGGAGGTCTCGGCCCGGGTCGCGGGCCACAGCATGTCCTGAGCCGGGCCGGGCGGTCGTCAGGCGACCGGCTCGACCTCGGGCAGTTTCAGGGCGGCCATCAGGTCGCGCAGCTCCTGCCGGGCGGCCACGTTCGAGATGTTCAGCGTGGTGACCCCGGTATCCTTGAGATCGAGCAGCGTCAGCCCGTTCGGGAAAAGCTCGCGGAAGATCACCCGTTCGGAAAAGCCCGGCGCCACGCGGAACCCGATCCGGCGCGAAAGATTGTCGAGCGCCTTGCCCATCTTGCGCTTGTTGTGCATCTGCTGGGCGCCCAGCCGGTTGCGCAGCACCACCCAGTCGATGGGTTTCAGCCCGGCCTGCGCGCGCATCTGCCGCGCATTCCACACCATTTCCGAATAGATCGACGGGCCGAGGATCTTGCCGGTCGCGCCGTCGTGGCGCGCCAGCAGGTCGAAGTCGATGAAGCTGTCATTGAGCGGCGTGATCAGCGTGTCGGCCAGCGTATGCGCGACCTGACTCAGCCGGGTATGCGAGCCGGGACAGTCGATCAGGATGAAGTCCTTTTCGCGTTCCAGCTCGGCGATGGCGGTCGAAAGCCGCCGGTCGTGGACGTTTTCGCTTTCGTCCAGGGTCGCCGCGTCGATCTCGGGCAGCTCGCGGAAATCGGGCGAGGGCAGATCGACGCCGTTCTGGGCCAGATAGGCGCTGCGGTTGTCGAAGAAGCGGCCCAGCGAGCGCTGCCGCACGTCGAGATCGAGCGCGCCGACCCGGAAGCCCTGGCGCGCCAGGGCCGTCGCCACATGCATCGACACGGTGGATTTTCCCGCGCCGCCCTTTTCGTTGCCGACGACGATGATATGCGCCACTGCCAACCTCGCTTCCTGACCGGTCCCTCCCCGGAAAGACCTTTGCTCACTTTAGGGTGAGGGGGGAGGGATTGGAAGCGGCTGCGGGTCCGTTCCGGGCCGTCGTCAGGCGGCGTTGCGGCGAAACGACTCGGTCAGGATCTCGTCCTGCCAGGCCGCGATCTCGGCGTTCATCCGGTCGGAAATGTCGCGCAGCTCGACGCCCAGAACCCGCTCGGCCGATCCGATCCGGCGTTCGTTCACCAGCTGCAGGATGCGGGCGGCGCAGGCGTGGAACGCGGAATGGGTCCGGGTGATCTCTTGCACGCGCGGCGTGGCGCGCATGGCCGGGTCGAGCCCGGGGCCTGCCAGCAGCCGGGCCAGGTCGCAGCCGGTATCGCAGGCGATCTCCTGCGGCGTGGTCCAGGCATGGCCGGTCAGAACCGCGTGGCGCAGGCGCCCCTTGAGCAAAAGATGGGATTGAATGGCGTTGTCGAGGAAACCGACCATCGAGCGCGAAATGGGCATGACGGGAACCTTATCAATGTGAATAAACTTTTACGGGTACAATCAGCACCGCAAAAATGGCGCAAATGCGGCGGTTCTGGGGCAAAAGACGGGAATCTGGCCTTGCTGTGGCGCTGGCAAGGCAGAGCTATAATTAATCAAAAGCGAAGAGTGGCTTGTTGGTCGCCAAACGAAAACGCCGCCCCGAAGGGCGGCGCTTGGCATCGTGCGAAGGGGCAGGGCTCAGAAGCCGAGGCCTTCGTATTTCTTCTTGAACTTCGACACGCGGCCGCCGGTATCCATCAGACGCGAGCTGCCGCCGGTCCAGGCCGGGTGCACGCTGGGGTCGATGTCGAGCGACAGGGTGTCGCCTTCCTTGCCGTAGGTCGATTTCATCTGGACCACGGTGCCGTCGGTCAGCTTGACGTCGATGGCATGGTAATCGGGGTGGATGTCCTTGCGCATGGGCCTGTTCCTTATTCCGCGGACTTGGGCTTGTAGTTCGAGACCTCGGCGATCCGGGCCGATTTGCCCCGACGCGAGCGCAGGTAGTAAAGCTTGGCCCGGCGGACGCGGCCGCGGCGAACGACCTCGATCGAGTCGATATTGGTCGAGAAGAGGGGGAACACCCGTTCCACGCCCTCGCCGAAGGAGATCTTGCGCACGGTGAACGATCCGGCAATGCCCTTGCCGTTCTTGCGCGAGATGCAGACGCCTTCGTAGTTCTGCACACGGGTGCGGGTGCCCTCGGTCACCTTGTAGCCCACCCGGATGGTGTCGCCCGGCTTGAAGTCGGGAATGGTCTTGCCGAGCGCGGCGATCTGCTCGGCCTCCAGTTGCGCGATCAGGTCCATCGCATGTCTCCGGTTTCGCTCGCGGTTTTGGTCCGCGAAGTTTTCTTGCCGCCTCAGAGCTCTGTGCCTTCGTCCGGGTCCGCCTTCGTCCCATTCGGGGGCGCCCGCCAGAGTTTCAGGTTGCGTTTCCTGTTCGATGATCCTTTCCCCGGCCCGGGCCGTGCCGAAGAAGCACGAGGCCAAAAAGAAAGGGTCCGGCCGACTCGCGAAAGCCCCGGACGGGCGGTGTATAGACAAGGCGGGGGCTGCAATCAAGCCGTTTGGCGCCTTGTTCTCAAGGCGCGCGCGGTCTAGTCGGGCTTGCGGCGATAGGCCGCCCAAAGGTCGGGGCGCCGGGCTTCGGTCAGCCGCTCGGCCATGTCGCGGCGCCAGCGCTCGACCGCGCCGTGATTGCCCGACAGCAGCACCTCGGGAATGGGCCGGCCGCGCCACTCGGCGGGGCGGGTATAGTGCGGATGTTCCAGAAGCCCGGCCGAATGGCTTTCCTCCTCGGTCGAGGCGGCATTGCCCAGCACGCCCGGCAAAAGGCGCACGGTCGCGTCGATCAGCGCCTCGGCCGCGATCTCGCCCCCCGTGAGGACGAAATCGCCCAGCGAGACCTCTTCGACCGCGTATTCCTCCAGCACCCGCTCGTCGACGCCCTCGAACCGGCCGCAAAGAAGGGTCAGGCCCTCGGCCGCGGCGAAACGGCGGGCGGTGGCCTGCGTGAAGGGCGCGCCCCGGGGCGACAGATAGACGACCGGCCAGCGGGCGCGGTCGGGAGGCGTGCCGATGGCCGCCTGATCGAGCGCCTTCGCCACCACGTCGGCGCGCAGCACCATCCCGGCGCCGCCGCCCGCGGGCGTGTCGTCGACATTGCGGTGCCTGCCCTCGCCGAAGGGGCGCAGGTCGATGGGCTCGAGCGCCCAGAGCCCCTGATCGAGCGCCTTGCCGGTCAGCGAAAGGCCGAGAATGCCGGGAAAGGCCTCGGGGAAAAGCGTGATGACCCGCGCGGTCCAGGCGCCCCTGAGCCGCGGGCGTTCGGCCATCAGGTCGCGGGGCTTGAGGCTGGCCGACACCGACAGCCGCCCATGGGATCTGGCATTCTCCGTCATGGGCGGGTCTCTAGCGGGTTTTCCGGGGCGGCGGAAGGCTCAGCCTTTGGCGCCGGGTTTCATGCCCACGGCCAGCGCACCGGCGCAGCCGATGCCCGAGACGATCACGGGCACCAGAAGGGGCAGGGCAAGGATGCTGCCGCCGAAGGGCCAGGCCAGGCCGAGGCCGATCAGGAAGGCGAGGTTCGCCCAGATCACCTGGTTGACGACGATCATCGGCAGCGCCTTGGTCAGGGTCTTGCCCTCGGCGGCGCGTTTGGCCTTGGCGGCCGGGTCGAAGACGGTCGCGACGACCGCGAAGGCGGCGATCACGAGGATGACCCAGGCATCGATCCCGGCAGTGCCGCCGAGAAAGGCGCCGAACAGGATCACGGCGTAGAAGATCTGGGGCAGGTTCATGGGCTTGACGCTCCTTGTGGTCGGATATGGGTCGCGGGCAGGGGAACACCCGATCGGGCGGATCCGCAATGAGGCGCCCCGCCGCAATTCGCGCGGCGTGCGCCGGTCACCGCCTCAGACCTCGAAGAGCCCGTCGGGCGGGTCGACCACCATGCGCCCGGCCTCGAGATCGACGGTCGGGACGATAGCGTAGGTGAAGGGCACCAGAACCGTCGCCTTGAGGCCCGGGCCGCGCACCTCGATCAGGTCGCCCGCGCCATGGTCGAAGACCGCATGGACAGTGCCCAGCACCTTGCCGCCGGGATCGACCACGGTCAGCCCGATCAGGTCGGCATGATAGAATTCGTCGTCGGGCAGCGAGGGCAGCCGGTCGCGGTCGGCGTAAAGCCGCAGGCCCTTCAGCGCATCGGCCTCTTCCTTGGTGGCGACACCCGTCAGGCGGGCGGCGAAGCCCTCCTTCACCGCGCGGGTGATTTCCAGATCGAAGCTTTTCGCGCCGTCCTCGGAATAGAGCGGCGCGTAATCGGCAATGGCGGCGGGATCGGCGCAGAAGCTTTTCAGCCGCACCTCGCCCCGGACCCCGAAGGACCCGGAAATCGCCCCGACGCAGACCCTGTCGGTCATGTCCTAACGCTCCTCGACGATCAGGCCGGCGGCACGGCTTTCCCAGCCGACCTCTTCCAGCTCGGGGCTGTCGCGTTCGACCTCGGGCCAGCCGAGGCAAAGGTAGGCCACGAGGCTCCAGCCCTCGGGCGCGCCCAGATCGCGGGCCAGCCGGTCGGGGTCAAGCACCGACACCCAGCCAAGCCCCAGCCCCTCGGCCCGGACGGCAAGCCAGAACATGGAAATCGCGGCGACCACCGAATAGCGCCGCATTTCGGGCATGGTGGCCGCGCCAAGGCCTGCGCCCTGCGCGGTTTCCTCGTCGCAGAAGACCGCAAGCTGCACCGGCGCGCGGTCCATGCCCGACAGTTTCAGCCGCGGGTAAAGCGCGGCCTTCTCGCCCTCATAGCCCTTGAGGGCCGCGGCATTGGCGTCCTCGAAATTGGCCCGCGCGGCGGCGCGGGCGGCCGGGCTTTCGACCCGGATCAGCCGCCAGGGCTCCGACAGGCCCACAGAGGGGGCCAGCCGGAACGCCGAAAGGCAGCGGTCGAGCAGCTCGGGCGCGACCGGATCGGTGCGGAAATGGCGCACGTCGCGCCGCCACCGCATCAGCTCGAAAAGCTCGTCGCGGAAGGCAGGCGCGAACCGGTCGGCCCGGGCTGTCCCGGAGGCCATGACTTATTCGGCCTCGGCGGCGGCAGCGGCCTTGGCGGCCTTCTCTTCGGCGCGTTTCTTCGCCTTGTCGCCGGGCTCGCCCTTCTTGGGGTTGCTGCGTTCGGTCTTGGCCAGAACGCCCGCGGCTTCCAGCATCCGGGCGACACGGTCGGTCGGCTGGGCGCCCTGGCCGAGCCAGTACTGGGCGCGCTCGGTGTCCATCTTCACGCGCTCTTCGCTGTCCTTGGCCAGCAGCGGGTTGTAGATGCCCAGCTTCTCGATGAAGCGGCCGTCGCGGGGCATGCGGCTGTCGGTGACGACGATACGGTAGAAGGGACGCTTTTTCGAGCCGCCGCGGGCGAGACGAAGTTTCAGAGCCATGTCAGTTTCTCCTGTTCGTTGGCTTGGGGGCAGGGGTCTGCCTATTTCTGGTGTTCGAAGTGGTGACGGATCACTTCCTGAATGATGAAGTTCAGGAATTTCTTGGCGAATTCCGGATCGAGATCGGCCTGGTGGGCCAGATCCTCGAGCCGCGCGATTTGCTGGTCCTCGCGCGCCGGGTCCGAGGGCGGCAACCCGTGCGCGGCCTTCAGCCGGCCGACCGCCTGGGTGTGCTTGAACCGCTCGCCCAGCGTGTAGACGAGGATGGCGTCGAGCCGGTCGATGCTGGCGCGGTGCTCCTTCAGAAGCTCGGCGGCGCGGCGGACGTCGTCAGTCAAGGGGCACTCCTTTCGGCTTGCACGAGGGGTCGATATGGTCGGCCAGTTCGGCCGCGATCCGGGCCGCGAGCGGCGTCGCCGCCAGCGCGGCGGGCGCGGGATGGCGATAGACGATGTCATGGCTGTCGACGGTGCGGGCATCCTCGTCGAGCGTCGCGCCCAGCCGTTCGCAGAGCCGCACCGAACTGGCATTCTTCGGATCGACATAGGTGACGGCGGTGGTCCAGCCGAGCCGGTCATAGCACCAGCCGCGCGCGGCATGGACCGCTTCCAGCGCGATGCCCCGGCCCTCGACCCGCGGCCAGATCACCCAGGCGATCTCGCGCTCGGGCCAGCCCTTGGGATACCAGCCGCCCGCCATGCCCAGCGTGGCGTCGGTCTCGCGGTCATGGATCATCCACATGCCGAAGCCGTGGATTTGCCAATGCCCGATCTCGGCGGCATACAGCATCCAGGATTCGTATTCGCTGAGCGGCCCGCCCATGAAGCGGGCGCGGTAGCTGGTGAAGGTCGCCTCGAAATTCGGATAGTCCTCGGGCGCCGGGCCCTTCAGCACCAGCCGCTCGGTTTCCAGCACGGGGATCGCGGAACGGGCCATCAGCGGCAGGCCTCCGGGGCCGGATGGCGGTAGACGCCGATGCTGCCATAGGTCTCGTGGGTGACCTCGCCCTCGTAGACCGCGCCCAGCCGTTCGGCGACCCGGGCCGAGGCGGTGTTGGCGCGGTTGACGAGGCTGATCGCCGTGGGCCAGCCCAGCGCACCATAGGCGTGGTCGCGGGCGGCGCGGGCGGCCTCGGTGGCATAGCCCTTGCCTTCGAACCCCTCGAACAGGTCCCAGGCGACCTCGGGTTCGGGCCAGCCCTCGGGGTTCCAGAGCCCGACCATGCCGACAGTGTGGCCGGTTTCGCGCTCGGTCACGATCCAGCGCCCGTAGCCGCGCAGCGCCCAGTGGCCGATTTCGGTCGCAAGCTGGCGCCAGGCACCCTCGGGGCTTTTCGGGCCGCCGACAAAGCTCGACCGGTCCGAGGCGTAGAAGGCGCGCAGCACCGGAAAGTCGCGCGGTTCGGGGCCGCGCAACGTCAGCCGGGCTGTGGTCAGCACGGGAAGGACGGGCAGAAAGGTCATGCGGCGGCCTCCGGTCCGGGATGGCGGTAGACCACGCAATCCTCGTCGAAGGGATAGGGCACCGACGGATCGAGGCGGCAGCCCAGCCGTTCGGCCAGCACCCGCGAGCGGTCGTTCCGGACATCGACATAGCTGATGGCGGTGGTCCAGCCGAGCGTGTCGTAGGCAAAGTGGCGGCAGGCGAGCGCAGCCTCGCGCGCCAGGCCCTGCCCCTCGGCCTCGGGATAGAGGATCCAGCCCAGTTCCGGTTCCGCCCAGCCTTCCGGGAAATGCGGGCCGATCACGCCGATGGCCTCGTCCGAGCCCTTCCGGGTGACGGTGAACATGCCGTAGCCATTGAGCGCCCAATGGCCCCAGCGCGAGGCAAAGCCGCGCCAGGCATCGCGCCGCGAGAACGGTCCGCCGACATAGCGGGCGCGTTCGGACCCGGCGAAGGCGGCATGCGCCTCCCAGTCGCCCGCCTTGGGGCCGCGCAGGATCAGCCGGTCGGTCTCGATCTCGGGGCAGTCGATCTCGATCCTCATGGCCGCGTCTCCACGCCCGCGCAGACGCCATCAACCCGGTGCGGGCGCGGCCATGGCCACGCGGTCGTTATGACGGTCGCGCGTGCCATTACTTCTTCTTGCCGAATCCGCCCAGACCGCCGAGCCCCGGCGGCAGGCCCATGCCGCCGCCCAACCCACCGGGGCCGCCGATGCCCGGCGGCAGGCCGCCCGGCATGCCTGCCCCCATCTTGCGCGCGGCCTCTTCCAGCTGGGCCTGATCCATGTTGGCCATGTCGGGCATGCCGCCCTTGCCGAACATGCCGCCCAGCGCCTTCTTCAGCATGGCGCGGCCGCCCTTCTGGCCCAGCTTCTTCATCATGTCCGACATCTGCCGGTGCATCTTGAGAAGCTTGTTGAGTTCCGGCACTTCAAGGCCCGCGCCCGCCGCGATCCGCTTCTTGCGGCTGGCCTGCAAGAGCTGCGGGTTGGCGCGTTCCTTCTTGGTCATCGAGTTGATCAGCGCGATCTGGCGGCGCAGGATCGAGTCGTCAAAGCCAGCATCGGCCATCTGCTTGGACATCTTGCCCATGCCGGGCATCATCCCCATGATGCCTTCCATCCCGCCCATCTTCAGCATCTGTTCCAGCTGCATCTTCAGGTCGTTCATGTTGAACTGACCCTTCTGCATGCGCTTCATCATCCGCTCGGCCTGTTCGGCCTCGATGGTCGCCTGCGCCTTTTCCACCAGCGAAACGATGTCGCCCATGCCGAGGATACGGCCCGCGATCCGTTCGGGGTGGAATTCCTCGATCGCGTCGAGCTTTTCGCCCAGACCCACATACTTGATCGGCTTGCCGGTGACCGCGCGCATCGACAGCGCCGCGCCGCCGCGGCCGTCGCCGTCCATCCGGGTCAGGATCACGCCGGTGATGCCGATCCGTTCGTCGAAATTCTCGGCGGTGTGGACGGCATCCTGACCGGTCAGGCCGTCGACCACCAGCAGCGTCTCGCGGGGCGTGGCGACGTCGCGGACGGCCTCGACCTCGGCCATCAGCTCTTCGTCGATGGACAGGCGCCCGGCGGTGTCCAGCATGTAGACGTCATAGCCGCCCATCGCCGCCTGCTGCTTGGCGCGCTTGGCGATGTCGACGGGTTTCTGCCCCTTGACGATGGGCAGGGTGTCGACGCCGATCTGCACGCCCAGGATCGCCAGCTGTTCCATCGCCGCCGGGCGGTTCACGTCGAGCGAGGCCATCAGCACGCGCTTGCCGTTGATCTCTTTCAGGCGCCGCGCCAGCTTGGCGGTCGTCGTGGTCTTGCCGCCGCCCTGCAGGCCGACCATCAGGATCGGCGCGGGCGGGTTGTCGATCTTGAGATAGCCGGGTTCGCCCTCGCCGGTCAGCACATCGACCAGCGCGTCATGGACGATCTTGACGACCTGCTGGCCCGGGGTGACCGACTTGGTCACCTCCTGGCCGGTGGCCTTGTCCTGCACCGACTTGACGAAATCGCGGGCGACCGGCAGCGACACGTCGGCTTCCAGAAGCGCGACGCGAACCTCGCGCAGCGCGGTCGCGACATCCTCCTCGGTCAGCGCCCCTTGCCGGGTCAGCCGGTCGAATACGCCGGAAAGGCGGTCGGAAAGACTTTCGAACATGGCCCTGGCCCTCCTTCGACCGTTGCACCTGTCCCCGCAATGTGGGCGGGAACGACCGGTTTGTCAGCGCGTCGCGATGCGCAAAACGCGATTTGCCCCCGTGGGCGAAACCTCGCTGACGGGGGGCGATCCCGGACAGGGGCCGGGACCGGAAGGGTTCGCACCATTCCGGAATGGCTGGGCTTAAGCCACGAAATGCCGCCCGAGTCAAGCTGGCCCGGGTTGGCGGCCCTGCCCGGCGGGGCCAACAGCGCCGCCGACGGAGGGAACGCGAAACAACATCGCCCTTGCCTTGGCGAACGCAATTGACCAGCATCGCCGCGAATTGTGACTTTTTGCACAGGTGGCGCCGAATGGATATCGACAACTGGGATGAGATCCGCACCGCCTATCATGTCGCGCGGCTGGGCACGGTCAGCGGCGCCGCCGATGCGCTGGGGGTGCACCATGCCACGGTGATCCGCCATGTCGACGCGCTCGAGGACCGGCTGGGCGTCAAGCTTTTCCAGCGCCATGCCCGCGGCTACACCCCGACCGAGGCGGGCGAGGAGCTTTTGCGCGTGGCGCAGGTCACCGCCGACCAGTTCAGCCAGCTCGCCGGGCGCCTGCGCGGGCGCGGCGCGGCGATGACCGGCGACCTGACGGTGACCACGGTCGACAGCCTGACGCCGCTGCTGGTGCCGGTGCTGTCCGGGTTCCAGGCCGAACATCCCGAACTGACCCTGCGGCTGATGGCCGATTCCCGGCTGTACCGGCTGGAATATGGCGAGGCCCATGTCGCGGTGCGCGCCGGATCGCAGCCCGACGAGCCCGACAACATTGTGCAACGGCTCTACACGCTGCGCTATGCGCTTTATGCCAGCAGCGGCTATGTCGCCGCGCATGGCCGGCTGGGCGAGGACATGTCCGCGCATTTCTACGTGGGGCCCTCGGACGAGGAGCACCGGGCGCCGTTCAACCGCTGGCTCAAGGCCAGGGCCCCCTCGGACCGGGTGGGCTTTCGCGCCTCGGACGCGCGGGCGCAGGTCGAGGCGGTGGTCGCGGGCGCGGGCATCGGCTTCGTGCCGGTCTGGTGGGCCGAGCGGCTGCCCGGGCTTGAACAGATGCGTCCGCCGCAGGCCGAATGGGATGTGCCGCTCTGGCTGGTGACTCATGTCGACCTGCACCGCACCGCCAAGGTGCAGGCCCTGACCACGCGGCTGAAGGATGCGGCGAAGGAATGGCCCTGAGCCCGGCGGCCGTCCCGCGCCGCGAGGGGCTGCGCGGCCATCTCGCGATGCTGAGCTTCTCCGCGCTGGTGGCGGGGTCGTTCAGCTTTGGCAGCCTGATCGCCAACGACATCGACCCGGTCGCGCTGAACGCCCTGCGCTTCCTGCTTGCCGGGGTGCTGATCGGGGCGGCCGCGGCGCTGGGGCCGGGGCTGAGGCGCCGGCAGTTCCGCGCGCCCTGGCGCTTTCTGCTGCTGGGCACGGTCTTTGCGCTGTATTTCGTCTTGATGTTCGAGGGGTTGAAGACGGCCGCGCCGGTGCCGACGGCGGCGGTCTTCACCCTGACGCCGGTCATGTCGGCGGGCTTCGGCTGGCTGTTCCTGCGCCAGAGGGCGACGCCCCGGGTTGCGGCGGCGCTGGCGATCGGCGGGGCGGGGGCGCTTTGGGTGATCTTCCGGGCCGATCTCGGGGCGCTTCTGCGGTTCGACCTGGGGCGGGGCGAGGCGGTCTTCTTCATCGGCTGCGTCGCCCATGCGGCCTACACGCCGCTGGTGCGCAAGCTGAACCGGGGCGAGCCCGCGCTGGTCTTCACCTTCGGGATGATGCTGGCGGCGCTTCTGGTGCTAACGCTTTACGGCGCGCCCGCGCTGGTCGCGACCGACTGGGCCGCGCTGCCGCCGCTGGTCTGGGCGGTGCTGGCCTATCTGGCGGTCTGCGCCAGCGCGATGACCTTCGTGCTGCTGCAATACGCGGCGCTGAGGCTGCCCGCGGCCAAGGTGATGGCCTATACCTACCTGACGCCGTCCTGGGTGATCCTGTGGGAAATCGCGC
The DNA here is from genome assembly GCF_003265965.1 of Rhodovulum viride. Taxonomy (NCBI): domain Bacteria; kingdom Pseudomonadati; phylum Pseudomonadota; class Alphaproteobacteria; order Rhodobacterales; family Paracoccaceae; genus Rhodovulum; species Rhodovulum viride. The sequence goes on from NZ_MUAV01000014.1 coordinate 50,558, forward strand.
TGGGCCACGGGGCGCCGCGCGCGTTGGTTCTGGGCGGGGTCGCGCTGACCGTGCTGGCGCTGGCCCTGTTGTTGAAGGACGACTAGGCTGCCCGACCTCAGCCGTTCAGTTCCGCCGCGAGGAAGCGCTCGAAGGCGTCGAGGTTCACCGCCTCGAACTGGCCGAAGCTCTGCATCCAGATCGAGGCGTCCTTCAGCGCGTCGGGTTCGAGCTTGCACCATTTCACCCGCCCGCGCTTTTCCTGGCTGATCAGACCCGCCCGGGTCAGGATCGCCAGATGTTTGGAAACGGCAGCCAGAGACATCTGAAACGGTTCGGCCACATCGGTCACCGCCATGTCGTCTTCCAGCAGCATGGCGAGGATCGCCCGGCGGGTGGGGTCGGCGAGCGCCGCAAAGACGATGTCGAGCCGGTCTTCCATCGCCGCAGGATGCGCCTGTCCCTGAGCGATCGTCAACCGTCCGGTTGAATATGGCAAAGCTGTGCTGGGTGCGGGTTCCGGGCGGCAGCATCCGCCAAAAACGTGTCTTTTCAATGACTTGAAGAGGGCGCAATCCGCTTGACTCATTTCCCCCCGCTGACTAGCTTCGCCGCGACTGTCCGAGGGGGACGTTCGCATGATGGACCCGGCCGAAAAGGAACGGCTCGCCCGGCTCGATGCCCGGCTGGCCGAGCTAAAGAAGGCCAAGGCCGAACCTGCGCCCTCTCACATGGACTCGCATTACACCCAGGCGCAGTTGGCCTGGCGAATGGTGATAGAGCTGGTCTCCGGTCTGGGGATCGGCTTCGGCATCGGGTTCGGCATCGACTCCTGGCTGGGGACAAAGCCGATCTTTCTGGTGCTGTTCATATTGTTGGGCCTTGCGGCGGGCATCCGGGTGATGCTGCGCACCGCGCAGGAGGTCCAGGGCCAACAGGCGGCGGCCGCCGCTGAGGACGAGAAGAGGGATTGAACGTGGCGAGCGAAGACGCGACCGGCGGAGTGAACATCGATACCATGCACCAGTTCATGGTGCGCCCGCTCTTCGGCGAGGGGGCGGTTCACTGGTACACCCCCACCAACGTGACCCTCTGGATGGGCATCGCGGTGGTTTGCACGGTGCTGCTTCTGGTGATGGGCACCCGGGGCCGCGCGATCGTGCCCTCGCGGATCCAGTCGGTGGCCGAACTGGCCTACGGCTTCGTCTACAAGATGGTCGAGGACGTGTCGGGCCGCGACGGCCTGAAATACTTCCCCTACATCATGTCGCTCTTCATCTTCATCGTCTTCGCGAACTTCCTCGGCCTGATCCCCGGCGCCTTCACCACCACCTCGCATCTCGCGGTCACTGCGACCATGGCGCTGGCGGTGTTCATCGGCGTCACGGTTCTGGGCTTCGTCAAGCATGGCGCGAGCTTCCTCAGCCTGTTCTGGATCACCGCCGCTCCGCTGGCGCTGCGCCCGATCCTGGCGGTCATCGAGGTGATTTCCTACTTCGTCCGCCCCGTCAGCCACTCGATCCGGCTTATGGGCAACATGATGGCCGGCCACGCGGTGATGAAGGTGTTCGCGGGCTTCGCGGGCGTTCTGGGCGTGGGCGCGGTGTTCCCGGTCGTGGCGATCGGGGCGATCTACGCGCTCGAATTCCTGGTGGCTTTCATCCAGGCCTATGTCTTCGCGATCCTCACCTGCGTCTACCTGCGCGATGCGCTGCATCCGCACCACTGACGCCGGTCTGAGTATCACACACTGAATCTGCCAATTCCAACGTAAGGAGAAATCGACATGGAAGGCGATATCGTTCAAATGGGTGCCTACATCGGTGCTGGTCTGGCCTGTACCGGTATGGGCGGCGCCTCCGTCGGCATCGGCCACGTCGTCGGCAACTACATCTCCGGCGCGCTGCGCAACCCCTCGGCGGCTGCGTCGCAAACCGCCACCATGTTCATCGGTATCGCGTTCGCCGAAGCGCTGGGGATCTTCTCGTTCCTCGTCGCGCTTCTGCTGATGTTCGCCGTCTGATCTCCGACTGAACCGATCCTTACGGCCGGGTGGGGCGTGACAAGACGCACCCACCCGGTGTGATCCGGGGTTCCAGGGGGACGACATGGCAACAGAACTAGAGACCGCCGAAGCTGCCGGTCACGCCGCCGAAGCCGTCGGCATGCCGCAGCTCGACTTCTCGACCTATCCCAACCAGATCTTCTGGCTGGTCGTCACGCTGTTCGCGATCTACTTCGTGCTGTCGCGCATCGCGCTGCCGCGGATCGGAGCGGTTCTGGCCGAGCGCCAGGGCACGATCTCGAACGACATCGCCGCCGCCGAAGAATTGAAGCTGCGGGCCCAGGAGGCCGAGCGCGCCTATGAGAAGGCGCTGGCCGATGCGCGCGCCGAGGCGCAGCGGATCGTCGCCGAGACCAAGGCCGAGATCAAGGCCGACCTCGACGCCGCCACCGCCAAGGCCGATGCGGAAATCGCGGCGCGGTCCGCCGAGGCCGAAAAGCAGATCGCCGAGATCCGCGCGGGCGCGCTGGAAAGCGTCAGCGAGGTCGCCCGGGCGACCGCGGCCGACGTGATCGCCGCGATGGGCTTCCGGGCCGAGTCGGGGGCTGTCGAGGCCGCCGTCGACGGCAAGCTGAAAGGGTGATCCGATGAAGAAACTCGCAGTCGCTCTGATGCTGTCGGCGACGCCGGCGCTGGCGGCGGAAGGCCCGTTCTTCTCGCTGAACAACGCCGAATTCGTCGTCACCATCAGCTTCGTCGCCTTCCTCGCCCTGCTGGTCTATCTTCGGGTTCCGGGCAAGCTGATGGCGATGCTCGACAAGCGCGCGGCCGAGATCAAGTCCGATCTCGACGAGGCGCGGGCCCTGCGCGAAGAGGCGCAGACCGTGCTGGCGTCCTACGAGCGCAAGCAGAAGGAAGTGCAGGCCCAGGCCGAGCGGATCGTCGAGACCGCGCGGACTGAAGCCGAAGCCGCCGCCGCCAAGGCCAAGGACGACCTGAAGGTCGCCATTGCCCGCCGTCTGGCCGCCGCCGACGAGCAGATCGAGTCGGCCAAGGCCGGCGCGGTCAAGGAAGTGCGCGACCGGGCCATCGCCGTGGCCGTTTCCGCCGCGCGCGAGGTGATCGTGCGCCAGATGACCGAACAGACCAGCGACAAGCTGGTTCAGGAGGCCATCGGCGAGGTTCGCGGCAAGCTGCACCTGCACTGACCCGAACCGGCCGGGTCCGCGTGCCCGGCCACAGGTCCTGACAGAACCCCGGCCCTTGGGCCGGGGTTCTGCCGTTTCAGGAGGTGTGCCGAAGCCCGCGCACACGCCGGGCGGGCAATCGGTGCAAATGTTCGCTTTCTTCGCGATTTGTCCGGCCCGGGGCATGACCCTGCCACATTCGCGGTTTCTACTGGATTCTGCGCGGGGACTCGCCCCGGCGCAGTTTCGCAGGGAGTCCCGTGATGACCGCCGTCCTCATCCTCGCCCCAACACCCCTCGCGCTGTTCGTCGGGTTGCTCGCCCTGACGCCCTTCCTGTCCCTCGGAGGGGGCTCGCGCCGGTCGCTGCGGGTTCCGGTGCGGGCGGCGGTCCGCGGGCGCCGATCGGGGTAGCGCCCGCTTTTTCCATTTTACCGGTTCCGGAGCCTCCCATGTCCAGCCTGACCCAAACCCCGCCCCGCCCCGCCGCCCTCTCGGCGCGGCGTCCGCGTGTGGGCTTTGGCGCGACAGCCGTCCCGCCGTCCAAGGCGGCTTCTGGGCGCAACCTGTTCCGGCCCGGCACCTTCTCGGCGATCCTGCTGGGGCTGGGCCTTTGCGCCCTGCTGGCGCTTTACGGCGTCGGCCCAGCGCAGCGCTTTCTGGAAGATCGCAGCAGCGGCGCCCGTGCCGCCCAGCATGCGGTGGCGATCGAGGCGGTGATGGCCACCGACCCGATCCATCAGCGCCGCCAGGACATGACCGAACGCGCGCGCCGCTTTGCCGGGGCCAAGGTCGATGCGGGGTTCTTCATCCGTACGCCCACGCCCGAAAAGCTGGCCTGCATCACCTTCCGGGGTGGCGACATGCATGCGCCCGAACCCTATCTGGTGCGGATGAACCTCGATTCGCTGCGGCGGATGCTGGCGGTTCAGGACGAGATGGACTTCGCGACCTACTGGGCGCTGTACAAACGCTGTCGGATTCACGCGAACATGGCGACCAGCGTCAACTGACGGCGCCCGCGGCTCGCGGTCAGCCCTTGCCCAGCGCCTGTTCCAGCCGCTGCCGGGCGACTTCCTCGTTGCGGGCGACGGCCTGATCGGCACGCAGCGCCTCGGCCACAAAGTCCAGATGCCGTTCGACCGCGGCGCGCGCGGCGACGCCGTCGCGGGCCTGTAGTGCTGTGTTGATTGCCCGGTGCTGGTCCAGCAGGCTCGTCCGCGTGGTCCGCTGGCGAAACATGATCTGACGGTTGTAAAAGACCCCTTCGCGCAGAAGGTCGAACATCGCCCGCATCATGTGGGTCATCACCACATTATGGCTGGCCTCGATGATCGACAGGTGGAATTCGGCATCGAGCCGCGCCTCGTCGGCCGGGTTGCGCTTGGCATGGGCGGCTTCCATCCGCGCGAACAGCGTGTCGACGACCTTGAGGTCGGTGTCTGATGCGGTGCGGGCGGCGCGGTCGGCAGCCAGCCCTTCGAGGTCGCGGCGGAAGGCGATATAGTCGAACAGCGCCTCGTCATGGCTGGCGAACAGGCGCACCAGCGCATCGGAAAAGGCCGCGCCCAGCACCTCGGCCACAAAGATCCCGGCGCCGGCCTTGCGCACCAGAAGCCCGCGCGCCTCGAGCGCCTCGATGGCCTCGCGCAGCGAGGGGCGCGACACGCCAAGCCGGTCCGAAAGGTCGCGTTCGGCCGGAAGCCGTTCGCCGGGCCGCAATACGCCGCGCAGGATCAAAAGCTCGATCTGGCGCACCACCGCCTCCGACAGCTTTTCGGGCAGGACTTTCTGAAAGGGCATGGGGCCGCGCGGTCTCCGTTGAACCGGTCAGAAGATATGACCGCGGAGGCCCGCCGGCAATGGCCGCGACCCCGGGCCGGACCCGGGGTCGCGTATCGCATCAGGACATCGGGCGAATGACGATTTCGACCCGGCGGTTCTGTGCGCGGCCTTCGGGCGACAGGTTCGAGGCAATGGGCTGTTCCTCGCCCCGGCCATAGGCGCGGAGGCGGCCGGAATTCACGCCCGCGCCGGTCAGGATCGACGCCACCGCGGTGGCGCGGCGGGTCGACAGTTGCTGGTTGTAGCTGGCCGAGCCGGTATTGTCGGTATGCCCGATGATATCGACGGTGGTGTTGGGATAGTCGTTCAGGCTGTAGGCCAGCGTCTGCAGGTCGGCGCGCAGGCCGGACCGGACCGCGGCGCTGTCGGTGTCGAAGAGGATATCCTGCGGCATGGTCACGATCAGCGCGTTGCCGGTATTGACGACACCGATCTGGTTGTTGTCGAAGCTCTGGCGCAGCTCGGCAGCCTGCTTGTCGAGGTTGTTGCCGATGGCCGCGCCCGCCGCGGCGCCGACAGCCGCACCGATCAGCGCGCTCTTGGCGTCGTTGCCGCCTCGGTTCGAGGCAATGAGCCCGGTCACGGCGCCGAGGCCCGCGCCGATGGCCGCCCCTTCCTTGGTGCGCTGCCGGGCGTCGCCGGTCTGGACCGAGGGATCGGTGCAGGCGCCGAGCGCAAGCGCCCCGGCAATGGTCAGAAGGATAGGTTTGCTGGCACGGATCATGACTGCCTCTCTGCTTGAGTCCCGTTCGGGGACCGTTGCCCGCGAATATAGTCGGCCAGGCGCGGTCTTCGAGGGGGATCGTAAGGCCGGGGGGCGGATCTGGCGGCAAACGGCCGATGGGCGAGGGCGGTCAGGGGCCGTTCGCCCCGGCCTCGGCCCCGGCCTCGGCCCGGGCCGATTCCCAGGCCAGAAGGGCGCGCTTGACGGGCAGGCCCCAGTGATAGCCGCCCAGCGCCCCGGTCTTGCGCAAGGCCCGGTGGCAGGGGATCAGATAGCTGATCGGGTTGCGCCCGACCGCCGTGCCGACCGCGCGCACCGCGCCCGGATGGCCGATGGCGCGGGCGATTTCCGAGTAGGTCGTGACCTGGCCCGAGGGCACGGCCAGCAAGGCCTCCCAGACCTTGATCTGGAACGGCGCCCCGATCAGGTGAAGCCGCGCCTCGCCTCCCGTCTGCCCGAAGGCGGCCTCGGCCCAGGGGGCCAGCGCCATCGGGTCCTCGACGAAACTGGCGTGCGGCCAGCGCGATTTCAGGTCGGCCATCGCGGGCTCGGGCCCGGTCTCGGCGGCAAAGCCGATGCCGCAGATCCCGCGGTCGGTCGCCATCACCAGCGCCGGGCCGAAGGGGCTGTCGACCCAGCCCCAGCGGATCTCGAGCCCGGCGCCGCCCGTGGCATAATCGCCCGGGCTCATCGCTTCCCAGCGCAGGAAAAGATCGTGCAGCCGCCCGGCACCCGAAAGCCCCAGCGCATCGGCGGTCTCGAGCGTGGTGAACCGCTCGCGCATCAGCGCGCGGGCATGGCCGAGGGTCAGGTATTGCTGATAGCGCTTGGGCGAGACGCCGACCCAGCGCGAGAAGACGCGCTGGAAATGCGCGGGGCTCATGTTCATCTCGGCCGCCAGGGCCTCAAGCGGCAGGCTCTCGCCGCCGGCCGCGTCGATCCGGTCGATGGCCCGCCGGATTACCGAGAAATGATAGGCTTGGCTGTCGTCCCGGTCCGTGTCCTTGGGCATGGTCCTTCCTTTCGGGTGCTCGTCCTCAGGATAGGCCGGGTCGTTCTCCCGCGCGACCCGGAAGCTGCGCCAAAAGGCGGCCCCGCTGCGGCCTTGCCTCTGCCCTGTGGTGCGGGCATAGGAAGGCCGATGGCCCAGGCGCTGCCCTATCATACGATCCGCGAGATCTTCGCCCGCTTTCAGGCGGCCGAGCCCGAACCCAGGGGCGAGCTCGAGCATGTCAACGCCTATACCCTGCTGGTCGCGGTGGCGCTGTCGGCGCAGGCGACCGATGCCGGGGTGAACCGGGCGACGCGGGCGCTGTTCGCCCGGGTCGACACGCCCGAAAAGATGCTGGCTTTGGGCGAGGAGGGGCTGGTCGAGCATATCCGCACGATCGGGCTTTACCGCAACAAGGCGAAGAACGTCATCAAGCTGAGCCGGATCCTCGTCGAAGACTATGGCGGCGAGGTGCCCTCCTCGCGCGCGGCGCTGCAGGCGCTGCCCGGGGTCGGGCGCAAGACCGCGAATGTGGTTCTGAACATGTGGTGGGGGCTGCCCGCCCAGGCGGTCGACACCCATATCTTTCGGGTCGGCAACCGCACCCTGATCGCGCCGGGCAAGACCGTCGAGGCGGTTGAGCGCGCCATCGAGGACAATGTGCCGGCCGAATTTCAACGCCATGCGCATCACTGGCTGATCCTGCACGGCCGTTACCTGTGCAAGGCACGCAAGCCGATGTGCGGGACCTGCCCGATCCGGGATCTCTGCCCATACGAGGACAAGACCTTATGACCAAGACCTATCACGTCGTCGGCATCGGCAATGCGCTGGTCGACGTTCTGGCCCATGCCGGAGACGATTTCCTGACCACGCATGGCGTCGAGAAGGGCATCATGCAGCTCATCGACACCGACCGTGCCGTCGAGCTTTACGGCCGGATCGGCCCGGCGCAGGAGATCTCGGGCGGGTCGGCCGCGAACACCATCGCGGGCATCGCGCATCTGGGCGGGCGCACCGCCTATGTCGGCAAGGTCAAGGACGACCAGCTGGGTGCGATCTTCGCCCATGACCTGCGCGCGCAGGGTGCCGATTTCGCGACGCCCATGGCGCCGGAAGCAGAGCCGGGCGAGACCGGGCGCTGCATCATTCTGGTCACGCCCGATGGCGAACGGTCGATGAACACCTATCTGGGGCTGTCCGAGCGGTTGTCGGCGGCCGATATCGACGAGGCGCAGATCGCCGATGCCGAGTGGATCTATCTGGAAGGCTACCGCTTTGACGGGGCCGAGAGCCACGCGGCCTTCGCCAAGGCCATCTCGGCCGCGAAGGCTGCGGGCGGCAAGGTGGCGCTGACCCTGTCCGACCCGTTCTGCGTGGATCGCCACCGTGACGCCTTCCGCCGGATGATCCGCGACGATGTGGACCTGCTGTTCGCGAACCGGGCCGAGATCCTGTCGATGTACCAGACCGAGGTCTTCGACGACGCGCTGGCCCAGGCCGCGGCCGAGATCGGGCTGGTGGCCTGCACCGACAGCGCCGATGGTGCGCATATCCTGTCGGGGACCGGGCGCTGGCATGCACCGGCGCTGAACACCCGGGTGGTCGACGCGACCGGCGCGGGCGATCTGTTCGCCGGGGCGTTTCTGTGGGGGCTGACGCAGGGCCACGATCTGGAAAGCTGCGGCCGCATGGGCTGCGTGGCGGCCAGCGAGATCATCAGCCATATCGGCGCCCGCGCCGAGGCCGATCTGACTCAGCTGTTCCGCACCCACGGGCTGATCTGAAGGCGGCGGGGGCGCTCCCGCCCCCGGCCCGCTCGGGGCGCGCGCGTTACGCGCGCCCCGCTTGTCCGGCCTTGGGCCGGGCCGCGCGCAGGCGCGCGGCGCCTCCGGCGGGGGTATTTCGGCCAAGAAGAAGACCGCGCCGGGATGAGCCCGGGGGTCAGTCGCCGAGATGGGCGTGGACCTCGTCGAGGTCGATCTCGCCCAGCGGACGCTGATTGGCGGGGTCTTCCGCGTCATAACGAAAGAGCCGGAAGTCGCGGTGATAGATCTCGTAGACGAGATGGCGCGACAGATCGTCGAAATAGGCCTCGACCGGGTGGGCGCGCCGCGGCCCGTGACCTTCGGATTCGTTGAAGCGGGGGATGCGGGCGAGGTCGACCGGGTGGCGGACCGGGGCGGCGTCAAGCACCGCCTGCATGCCTGTATCGAAGCATTCGGTGGCGAAGATCCGGTCGTAGCGGCCGCCATTGGCGATGAAGGTCGCCACATGGCCCGACATGTCGGACCAGTGGATGTCGGGCTCCATCGGGCGGCGCCAGCGGATCGTGTCGCGGGCAAACAGCAGAAAGCGGCGGAAGCTGGAGATCTGGTCGAATTCCTGCTGCCCGTCGGGGCCGCCGACCTCGATGCCGTAGGTTTCGATCAGCGTCGGCACCAGCTTGCCGCGGTAGCGGGTGCCGCTGCGCTGGATGCCGCAGATCTTGTCGAAGAAGGAGGACAGCACCCGGGCATAGGGGTTGCGCACGCAGGTGAAGGCCAGCGTGTCCCGCGCGCGGGCGCGGCGGTCGATCGCGGGCTGGCTGTCCTCGAACGCCCATTTGTGCAGACCCTTGGCGGCATCGTGGATATCGCCGTCATAGAACCGGCCGTGATCCGAGAAAAACATGATCTGGCCGATGGTCGAGCAGGCGCATTTCGGCACCACGCGGTAGAGCATGCTTTCGCTCAAGGTCATCCAGGTGCCGGGAAAGCCCATGTTCCGCCTCGTCGGTGCGGGCGGAACCGAACCGCCTGCGGTGACTTCTGTCCTCAGAGCCCGTAATAATCGGTAAATGCGGCCTCGGCGACACTGCGGCCGCCCGTTCGGGGGATCTGGATGGCGATCGTCGCCTATTTGCTGCTCTGTCACAGGGACCCGGAGACGATCGTCGCTCTGGCCGGGCGGCTGACGGCGGCGGGGGATCTGGTCGCCGTCCATCTGGACCGCCGCGCGCCGGATGCCGATTTCGCCGCGATTCGCGCTGGCCTGGCGGGCAATGCCTCGGTCGTCTTCGCCCGGCGGGTGCGCTGTGGCTGGGGGGACTGGTCACTGGTGCAGGCGACGCTGAACGCGGCCCGTGCCGCGCTGGCGGCGTTTCCCCAGGCCACGCATCTTTACCTGCTCTCGGGCGATTGCCTGCCGATCAAGTCGGCGGTGCGGCTGCGTGCGGATCTGGACGACAGCGGGTCGGATCACATCGAAAGCGTCGATTTCTTCCGGTCGGGCTGGATCCGGACCGGGCTGAAGGACGAACGGCTGATCTACCGGCATCTCTTCAACGAGCGCCGCCAGAGGCGGCTGTTCTATGCCTCGATGGCGGTGCAGAAGGCGCTGGGCCTCAGGCGGGCGCCGCCGGCCGATCTGCAGGTGATGATCGGCAGCCAGTGGTGGTGCCTGCGCCGGTCTACGGTCGAGGCGATCCTGACTTTCCTGGCGCGGCGGTCCGATGTGGTCCGGTTCTTCCGCACCAGCTGGATCCCCGACGAGACCTTTTTCCAGACGCTCGTGCGTCATCTGGTGCCGACCACCGAGATCCGGTCGCGCGCGCCGACCTTCCTCATGTTCACCGATTACGGGATGCCGGTGACCTTCTACAACGACCACTACGACCTGCTGGTGGCGCAGGAGGGCTATTTCGCCCGCAAGATCTCGGTCGAGGCCGTGCAGTTGCGGGCGCGGCTGGCGGCGGTCTATGCCTCGGCCGATCCGGGGCCTGCGGCCTCGGGCGGCGGCCCCGAGATCCACCGGTTCCTGACCGGGCGCGGCCGGATCGGACAGCGCTTTGGCGGCCGCGCCTGGGAACGTGGCGCGGGTCTGGGGCAGGGGCGCCAGCTGATGCTGGTGACCTGCAAGAAATGGCATGTCGCACGCCGTCTGGTCGAACGGGTGCGCCAGGCCACGGGGCTGGCTTCCGCCGATTTCGCCTTCGATGACGAGACGGTCGACCTGCCCGATCTGGGCGGGATAGAACGCAGTCGGGCCAAGCGCAGCCGCCACCGCCGCGCCTTTCTGCGGCTGGTCTATGAAAGCCTTGGCACCGACCGGCTGATCCTCTGCCTCGACCCGGCCGATCTGGAGATCATGGCGGATTTTCAGGCCGACGGGGCGACCGTGCGGATCCTCGAGATCGTCTGTCCATTCAGCCAGGCCGACCTTCTGGGCCATGCCCGGCGGGTGGGGCTTCTGTCCGACGCAAGCCCCCCGGGGGTGGCCGCGCGGGTGCTGCCGGCGCTGGCCCAGGACCTGGAGCGCGAGACCGCGCGGCTGAGGGCGGCCGGGTTTCCGGCGCTGTTCCGGCTGACCCCGGGCCAGAAGCTCAGCGAGGCGGCGCTGGTGCTGGCGCAATTCCTTGCAATCCCCTATGACACGGCCCGCGGGATCGCCGATACGGCGACCCTGTTCGACGATTGAGCCCTTCCGACAGTGCGTGAGTGAGGACCGACATGACCTATGCCTATGACGACCAGAATGTCTTTGCCCGGATCCTGCGGGGCGAGATCCCGAACGACACCGTGCTGGAAACCGGGATGAGCCTTGCGTTCAACGACATCGCGCCGCAGGCGCCGGTGCATGTTCTGGTGATCCCGAAGGGGCCCTATGTCTGCTACGATCATTTCGCGGCCGAGGCGAGCGATGCCGAGATCGTCGATTTCACCCGTACCATCGCCAGGGTCTGCGAGATGAAGGGGCTTGAGGACGGTTTCCGGATGATCTCGAACGCGGGCGAGCATGGCGTTCAGGAAGTGCCGCACCTGCATGTGCACATCCTCGGCGGGCGCGTTCTGGGTCGGATGCTGGCCAAGGGCTGAGGCGAGGCCCCCGGCTCAGACGATCCGCGGCGCCAGCTCCGACGGGTCGTCGACCTCGACATGCCAGAAGGCGCGGGCCTCGGGCGGCAGGCGGGACAGCACGTCTTCCAGCTCCCGGGCATCGGTTGCCCGCCGCAAGGCCCAGGCGGTGGCCTCGATGGCGTTGTCGGGCGTCAGGTTGTGATGGGGGCGCAGGGCCTTCGCCTCGGCGGTCAGGGCGGCGCGGTCGGCGAAGGGCAGGGGCGGGGTGGTCACGTCCCAGCCCGCCACGAAGATCGCGCGCGGAACGGACGGCAGGACGCTGGCGAAATCGAGCCCCGCTTGCGCCGTCAACCGCCGCCGGAACACCTGGAAGACGCCGTCCACCGCCGTGTAGGCCATGTTGTCGGAGGTCAGGTTCATCCGGTCCCGGGCATCGTCGAGAAATGCGCGGAATTCGCGCGAGGCATGGCGGTAGGTCCAGGGCATCGGCATTGGGGCCTCTCCGTCGCGGGGGATCAGGCGGCGCGCCAGGTCCCGGTTTCGATCCCGTCGAGGGTCCAGTCGCCCACCCGGTAGCGGATCAGTCGCAGCGTCGGGTGGCCCACCGCGGCGGTCATGCGGCGGACCTGACGGTTCCGGCCCTCGGAAATGGTCAGCTCGATCCAGCAATCGGGCACCGACTTGCGGACCCTTACCGGCGGGTCGCGCGGCCAGAGCCCGGCCGGTGCGTCGATCCGCCGGACCCGCGCCGGACGGGTCGGCCCGTCCTTCAGGGTCACGCCGCGCCCCAGCGCCTCGAGCGCCTCGTCCGGGGGAAGGCCCTCGATCTGGGCCCAATAGGTCTTTTCGGTCTTTGCCTTCGGGTTCGCGATCCGGGCCTGCAGCCGCCCGTCATCGGTCAGCACCAGAAGCCCCTCGCTGTCGCGGTCGAGCCGCCCGGCCGGATAGACCCCGGGCAGGTCGATGAAGGCGGCCAGCGTCCGGCGGTCGGGCCGGGGCGGGCCGTCATCGGTGAATTGCGACAGCACCCCCCAGGGCTTGTTGAAAAGGATCACCCGGCTCACGTCGCGCCCTTGTGCGAGGTCAGGGCGACGAAGACGTCTTCGAGGTTGGGTTCTTCGGTCGCGATGTCGCGGATCGAGATGCCCGCGTTCCGGACCGCCTCGATCACCGCGCCGGTGCCGATTTCGCTCCGGCGATAGGTGAAGCAGAGCGCGCCGTCGGGGCGGAGGCAGGTTTCGACCGGGGCGGGCATCTCGGGCGGGGCCGCGACCTCGCCCTCGGGCTGGATCACCAGCGTCTTGGCATCCATCCGCCCGATCAGGGCCGAGGTCGAATCGCGCGCGATCAGTTCGCCATGGTTGATGATGGCGATCTCGCCGCACATCTCCTGCGCCTCTTCCAGGTAATGCGTGGTCAGGATGATGGTGGTGCCCTGTTCCTCGTTCAGCCGCCGGATATTGGCCCAGAGCATCTGGCGCAGCTCGATATCGACGCCCGCCGTGGGCTCGTCCAGCACCAGCACCTGCGGCCGGTGGACCAGCGCCTTGCCCAGCAACAGCCGCCGCCGCATACCTCCCGAGAGGTTCCGGGCATAGGCGTCGGCCTTGTCCTCGAGCCCGATCGCCTTCAGCACCCGATCGGTGACACGCTGGGATTTCGGTACGCCGTAAAGCCCCGCCTGCACCTCGAGGGCTGCGCGCGGGGTGAAGAACGGGTCGATGTTCAGCTCCTGCGGCATCACCCCGATCGAGGCGCGGGACTGGCGCGGGTTCACGTCCTGATCGAAGCCCCAGATGCTGACCTTGCCGCTGGTTTTCAGCACCAGACCGGCCAGAATGTTGATCAGCGTCGACTTGCCCGCGCCGTTCGGCCCCAGCAACCCGAAGATCGACCCGGCGGGGATGTCGAGGTCTATGCCCTTCAATGCCTGTTTCGGCGGCTGACTGCCGCTGGCGGCATAGGTCTTGGTCAATCCTTCGATCTCGATCGCGTTCCCAGTCATTTCCCTGCCCCTGACGCTTGCCCGTGCCGCTTCATTCGCTATCATGGCCCCGGACATAAGGCGATCCGGTCGCCTCGGCAACGCGCGGAGCTTAATCGCATGGCCCCAGAAGCCCCCGGACAGGACAAGGACACCACTCCTCCCGAAACGACGGTCACCACCGAATGGCGGGTCTCTTGCGATGGCAGCGGGCCGGGTCTGGGCCATCCGCGGGTCTGGCTGTCGATCCCGCCCGAGACGGGCTTCGTCGAATGCGGCTATTGCGACCGCAAGTTCGTGCATCAGAGCTTCGCCGACAAGGTCAGGACCTGACCGACGGCGCACGCGTCAGATGACCGTCACCCGCCGTGGACTGGTCTGGCTGATCGGCGCGGCAGGCGTGACGATGGCGGTTTCGGCCGCGCCGGGGCTCTGGCGCCGGGCCTTTCCTCCCGAGACCGAGACCGAACCGGTGCCGGGCCTGCCCGGCTTTCGCCGCGTGCCGAGGCCCGGCCCCGCGCTTTCGCCTCTGATCGGCTTGACGGCCGAGCCCTCGCCACCGCTGCCCGAAGACCCCTGCGCCGCGCTTTTCGGTCCCGCGCCCGACCGTCCCGGGGCGGTGCCAGTTGCCTGTTTCACCGACATCCGCTGCCCCTGGTGCCGGCGGCTGACACCCCTGCTGATCGCCCGCGCGGCGCGCCGACCGGCCGCGATCCGCATCGCCTGGCAGCCGCTGCCCTTGTTGGGCGACGGCTCGGTCCTGGCCGCGCGGGCGGCGCTGGCGGCCGAGGCGCAGGGAGCGGCTCTTGACTGGCAGGACCGTACCATGGGCGGGGCGCTGGTGCCGACCCCCAGAGGCATGCGCGAGATTGCCGCCGGGATGGGGCTAGATATTGCCGCCTTCGAGCGGGACATGGCCCACCCGCGCACCGAGGCGCGGCTGGCCGAGGCCCGGGCGCTGGCCGCGGCTTTCGGCTTTGTCGGCACGCCCGGCCTCGTGGTCGGTCGCGTGGCGATCCTTGGCGGGGTCGACGGGCCGATGCTGGACCGGCTGATCGCCGACGAACGCGCGGCGCCCGGCTCCGCCTGCGGCTGAGCGCGTCCGGCACTGGCGAAGCCGTGCGCTTCATGGCAAGACCGCAGGCAGGTCCGGCAGGCGGGCCAGTGACACGGGCCAGTGACACGGGCCAGCGACGGGGAGAACGACATGACCGAGGGTTTCGGCACCGGCTGCCATCTGCATCTGATCGACGGCTCGGCCTTCATCTTCCGCGCCTTCCACGCGCTGCCGCCGCTGACGCGGAAATCCGACGGGCTGCCCATCGGGGCCGTCGCGGGGTTCTGCAACATGATCCACAAATATGTGCAGGACAATCGCGGCCCGGATGCGCCGACCCATGTGGCGGTGATCTTCGACAAGGGCAGCCACACCTTCCGCACCGATCTTTACCCCGACTACAAGGCCAATCGCGACGAGATGCCCGCCGATCTGCGGCCGCAGATCCCGCTGACCCGCGAGGCCACGCGCGCCTTCAACATCGCCTGCATCGAAAAGGAAAACTACGAGGCCGACGACATCATCGCCACCTATGCGCGGCTGGCGGTCGAGAAGGGCGGGCGGGTCACCATCGTCAGCTCCGACAAGGACCTGATGCAGCTGGTCGGCAACGGGGTCGAGATGCTGGACGCGATGAAGAACAAGCGGATCGGCGTCGAGGAGGTTGAAGCGAAGTTCGGCGTCGGCCCCGACCGGGTGGTCGATGTGCAGGCGCTGGCGGGCGATTCCGTCGACAACGTGCCCGGTGCGCCGGGGATCGGGATCAAGACCGCGGCCCAGCTGATTCAGGACTATGGCGATCTGGAAACGCTGCTGGACCGGGCGGAGGAGATCAAGCAGCCCAAGCGCCGCCAGACCCTGATCGAGCACCGCGCCCAGATCGAGCTGTCGAAAAAGCTGGTAACGCTCGATGCCGAGACGCCGCTTGACGAGACCCTGGACGATCTTGAGGTGAAGGACCCCGATGCCGAGACCCTGCTGGGGTTTCTGGCGCAGATGGAGTTCCGCACCCTGCTGAAGCGGGTCGCCGATGCGCTGGGCGCCGAGCCGCCCGCCTTGTCCGAGACCAGCCCCGCCGCCGCCGACCCCGCCGCGCCCGAGGCGCCGGCCGCGCTGCCTTTCGACCCCGAGGGGTATGAGTGTGTGCGTGACGCGGCCGCGCTTGAGGCCTGGATCGCGCGCGCCCAGGCCCGGGGCCGGGTCGCGGTCGATACCGAGACCACCGGGCTTGACGAGATGCGGGTGGATCTGGTGGGCATCTCGCTGTCGGTCGAGCCGGGGCAGGCCTGCTACATTCCGCTGGGCCATCGCGAGGGCGAGGGCGATCTTTTCGGCTCGGCGGCGCTGGCCGGGGGACAGATGCCGATGGACGAGGCGCTGGCGCTGCTCAAGCCGCTGCTGGAAGACCCGGCGGTGATGAAGATCGGGCAGAACATGAAATACGATGCCAAGATCCTCGCCCGCCACGGCATCGCGGTGGCGCCGATCGACGACACGATGCTGATGTCCTACGCCATGCATGCCGGGCTGCACGGCCATTCGATGGATGCGCTATCGGAACGCTATCTCGGGCACGCGCCGATCCCGATCAAGTCGCTGCTGGGCTCGGGCAAGTCACAGATCACCTTCGACAAGGTGCCGGTCGCCGAGGCGGTGAAATATGCGGCCGAAGATGCCGACGTGACGCTGAGGCTCGCCGAGCTTTTCAAGCCGCAGCTGCACCGGGCCAAGGTTGCGACCGTCTACGAGACGCTGGAACGTCCGCTGGTGCCGGTGCTGGCCGAGATGGAGATGCGTGGCATCAAGGTCGATCGCGATACGCTGTCGAGGATGTCGAACGCCTTTGCCCAGAAGATGGCCGCGCTTGAGGCCGAGATCCACGAGTTGGCGGGCGAGAGCTTCAATGTGGGCAGCCCCAAGCAGCTCGGCGAGATCCTGTTCGACAAGATGAGCCTCGCGGGCGGCAAGAAGGGCAAGACCGGCGCCTATGCCACCGGCGCCGATGTGCTTGAGGATCTGGCGGCCGAGGGTCACGACCTGCCGGCGCGGGTGCTGGACTGGCGCCAGCTGTCGAAGCTGAAATCGACCTATACGGACGCGCTTCAGGACCATATCAACCCCGAGACGGGGCGCGTGCATACCTCTTACGTGATCACCGGGGCGGTGACCGGGCGGCTCGCCTCGACCGACCCGAACCTGCAGAACATCCCCGTGCGTAGCGAAGAGGGGCGCCGCATCCGCGAGGCGTTCGTGGCCGAGGAGGGCAAGGTGCTGCTGAGCCTCGACTATTCGCAGATCGAGCTGCGCATCCTGGCCCATGTGGCCGGGATCGACGCCCTGAAAGAGGCGTTCCGCGAGGGGCAGGACATCCATGCGATGACGGCGTCCGAGATGTTCGACGTGCCGATGGCCGAGATGACGCCCGAGATCCGCCGCCGCGCCAAGGCGATCAATTTCGGGGTGATCTACGGGATTTCGGGCTTTGGCCTTGCCCGGAACCTGCGGATTCCGCGCAGCGAGGCGCAGGGCTTCATCGACCGCTATTTCGAGCGCTTCCCGGGCATCCGCGACTACATGGACGCGACGGTCGCCTTCGCCAAAGAGCATGGCTATGTGCAGACTTTGTTCGGGCGACGGATCCATACGCCCGAGATCGGCGCCAAGGGGCCGCAGGCGGGCTTTGCGAAGCGTGCGGCGATCAACGCGCCGATCCAGGGGACGGCGGCCGACATCATCCGCCGCGCGATGATCCGGATGCCTGCGGCGATCGAGGGGCTGCCCGCGAAGATGCTGCTGCAGGTCCATGACGAACTGATCTTCGAGGTCGAGGCGGGGGCGGCGGAAGACATCGCCGAGCGCGCGCGCGCGGTCATGGAACGCGCCGGGCTTCCTGCCGTTGCGCTGGACGTGCCGCTGGTCGTCGATGCGGGGCAGGGTCCGAACTGGGCCGCGGCGCATTAGGCGCAATTCTTCTGCGAAGAATTGGGGCCTCGCCCATAGGTTCTGCCGGGGCGGGGAGCTTCGGCAAAGACCCGTTCGCGGTTTCTTCTTGGCTTAAATACCCATGTCCGGCGCGTGCAGCATGACCTGCGCTCAGGTCAGTTCCTCGGCGGGAATCGCCGGAAAGAAGAGGCCCTTCGAGCGGAACCCGAACCAATCCCGGCCCTCGTGCCGGACGGTGTCTCCGATCTCGGCCATCCGGTAGAAGCTCTTGCGGTCGATCAGCGCCTGAAGACCCGCGCGGACATGGAGATAGGGCGCGGGCTCGCCGGTTCTTGGGTCGCGCGTCACCCGGATCTCGTGCCCCGGGCCGGCCTCCACGCGGTCGCCGACATTGGTGGTGAAGCTCAGCACCGGCTCGCCGTCCGCGACCGACTGTTCGACATCGACCGCCACGAAGGGCGCGTCGTCGACGGTGATGCCGACCTTCTCGACCGGGGTGACCAGGAAATGGCGGTCGCCCTCGCGTTTCAGGATGGTCGAGAACAGCCGCACCAGCGGGGCCCGGCCGATCGGCGTGCCGAGGTAGAACCATGTCCCGTCGCGGGCGATCCGCATGTCGATATCGCCGCAGAAGGGCGGGTTCCACAGATGGACCGGCGGCAGACCCTTGCCCGAGGCCGCGCGGGCCGCTTCGGCGAGGCTTTCGGTAACAGGTTTCACGATCATTTGTCCCTGTCGGTTTTTTGCCATTTGAGGTGAACAGGATATCTGCCGATAATGGTCCATGTAAGCCGGACAGGAGAGAAGTCATGCCCGACGAGACCGAACTGGTGGCCGCGATCGAGGCGCTGGGCGAGAAGCTGGCCGAAGCGAAGGCCTCGATCACCAAGCGGTTCATCGGGCAGGAGCGGGTGGTCGACCTGACCCTGTCGGCCCTGCTTTGCGGCGGGCACGGGCTGCTGATCGGCCTGCCGGGACTGGGCAAGACCCGGCTGGTCGCCACGCTGTCGACGGTGATGGGGCTGAATGGCGGGCGCATCCAGTTCACGCCCGATCTGATGCCCGCAGATATTCTGGGCTCGGAGGTGCTGGAGACGACGCCAGACGGGTCCCGTGCCTTCCGCTTCATCGAGGGACCGATCTTTTGCCAGATGCTGATGGCCGACGAGATCAACCGGGCCAGCCCCCGGACGCAATCGGCGCTTTTGCAGGCGATGCAGGAGAAATCCGTCACCATCGCGGGCGAGTCGCATGCGCTGACCCCGCCCTTCCACGTGCTGGCCACCCAGAACCCCATCGAGCAGGAGGGCACCTATCCGCTGCCCGAAGCCCAGCTCGACCGGTTTCTGGTGCGCATCGACGTGCCCTATCCTGACCGCCGCACCGAACATGACATCCTGATGGCCACCACCGGGGTCGCCGAGGAAGAGGCCCATCCCGTCTTCACCGCCGCCGAGCTGATCGCCGCGCAGAAGATCGTGCGGCAGATGCCGGTGGGCGAGGGCGTGGTCGAGCTGATCCTCGATCTGGTCCGCGCCTGCCGCCCGAACGAGCCCGAGGCGCCGCAGGCCGTTCGCGAGAACGTGGCCTGGGGGCCGGGCCCGCGCGCCGCCCAGGCGCTGATGCTGACCGTGCGGGCACAAGCGCTGCTGGACGGACGTCTGGCGCCTTCGGCCGACGATGTGCTGAAGATGGCAGGGCCGGTGCTGATCCACCGCATGGCGCTGAGCTTCGCCGCCCGCGCCCGGGGCGAGGATCTGCCCCGGATCATCGAAAAGGTCGCGCGCGACACCGTGCGGGTCGAGGCCGCCGCGTGATCTCTGCCGCCGCCCTCCGCGCCCGCGCCGAGGGGCTGGCCGAGGCCCTGCCGCCGCTTCTGGCCGAGGCCGAGCATCTGGCCCAGGCCGTTCTGCTGGGCGAGCACGGCCGCCGCCGGGCAGGCATGGGCGACGAATTCTGGCAATACCGCCCGGTCCATGCCGGCGACGAGGCGCGGATGATCGACTGGCGCCGCTCGGCCCGGTCGGATGCGCATTTCGTGCGCGAGAAGGAATGGCAGGCGGCGCAAAGCGTGCTGCTCTGGGTGGACGACGCGGCCTCGATGGGGTTCTCGGGCGGCAACCATCCGCCCAAGGCGATGCGCGCGCGGGTGCTGGCGCTGGCGCTGGCGGTGCTGCTGACCCGCGGCGGCGAACGGGTGGGGCTTCTGGGCTCCGACCTGTCGCCCCGTCGCGGTCCGCATCAGATCCTCCGGCTGACCGAGGTGCTGGGCCGCGACCTGTCGCAAAGCGATTACGGCGTGCCCGCGACCCGGGGCATGCCGCCCCATTCCCGCGCGGTCTTCCTGTCCGATTTCCTTGGCGATCTGGGCCCGGTCGAGACCGCGCTGACCGAGGCCGCCGACCAGGGCGTCAAGGGCGCGCTCTTGCAGGTGCTGGACCCCGCCGAAGAGGCCTTTCCCTTCGACGGGCGGACCATCTTCGAAAGCATGGGCGGTACGTTGCGCCATGAAACGCTGAAAGCGGGTGATCTGCGCGGCCGCTATCTGGCGCGGCTGGCCGAGCGCAAGGAACGGTTGGCCGATCTGGCGCGGGTGACCGGCTGGCATTATTCGGCCCATCACACCGGCGAAGGCGCGCAGGGCGCGCTGTTGTGGCTGTTCCGCGCACTGGAGCGCGGGCGCTGATGTGGACCGTCGGAGCCATCGGTTTCACCACGCCTCTGCTGCTTTGGGGGCTTGTTCTGCTGCCCGCGCTGTGGCTGTTGCTGCGGGCGGTGCCGCCGGCGCCGATCCGGCGACGGTTTCCGGGGGTGGCGCTGCTGCTGGGGCTGGCCGATGACGAAACCCAGACCGACCGCACGCCCTGGTGGCTTTTGCTTCTGCGGATGCTGGCGGTGGCCGCGCTGATTGTCGGCTTTGCCGGGCCGGTCTTGAACCCGCAGGACCGCATGCCCGGTCGCGGGCCGCTTCTGGTGATGATCGACGGCGGCTGGGCCGATGCCCGCGACTGGCCCCGTCGGATCGACCGGATCGAGGCGATGCTGGACGAGGCTGCCCGCGACGGACGGCCGGTCGCGGTGGTGCAGGCGACCGACCTGCCGGGCGACGGGCTGCCTTTCCAGGCGGCCGAGGCCTGGTCGGCGCGGCTCGCGGGCTTCCGCCCGGCGGCCTGGTTGCCCGATGCGGATGCGCTGGCCAACTGGACCCGGACGCTTGAGGGGCGCTTCGATACGTTCTGGCTGTCGGGCGGGCTCGACTGGCCGGGGCGTACGGCGCTCTTGTCGGCGCTTGAACGGCACGGTCAGGTCAGCGTCTTCGAAAGCCCGCGCCCGCTTCTGGCGCTGCGCCCGGCCGCGTTCCGCGACGGGGCCATCGGGCTGACCGCGCTGCGCGCCCGGCCCGGACCCGCGACCGAGGCCACGCTGGCCGCCACGGGCCGTGACCCCGCCGGAGTCGAGCGGGTGCTGGCCCGCGTGCCGGTCGCCTTCGCCCCCGGCGAGACCGAGGCCGCGACCGATCTGGTCCTTCCGCCCGAACTTCGCAACCGGATCAGCCGCTTTGCCATCGAGGGCGTGCGCTCGGCCGGAGCGGTCAGCCTGACCGATGACAGCCTCAAGCGGCGCGAGGTGGCGCTGATCGCGGGCAACGAGAACCGCGAGGGGCTGCAACTGCTGTCTCCGCTGCATTACCTGCACAAGGCGCTGGAACCGACCGCCGATCTGATCGAGGGCACCCTTTCGGACGTGGTGCTGGCCAATCCCGACGTGATCGTGCTGGCCGATGTCGCCACCCTGTCGCCCGCCGAATCCGAGGCGCTGCAGGGCTGGGTCGAAAAGGGCGGGCTTTTGCTGCGCTTTGCCGGACCGCGGCTGGCGGCTTCGGATGTCAGCCGCGCCGAGGAAGACCCGCTGATGCCGGTGCGGTTGCGCGCGGGCGGGCGCACGGTCGGCGGCGCGATGAGCTGGGGCGAGCCCAAGACGCTGCGCCCCTTCGGCGAGGGTTCGCCCTTCTTCGGGCTCGCGGTGCCCGACGATGTGCGGGTCAATGCCCAGGTGATGGCCCAGCCCGACCCGGCGCTGGCCGACCGGTCCATCGCGGCGCTCAGCGACGGTACGCCTCTGGTAACCCGCAAGAAGATGGGGCAGGGGCAGGTGGTGCTGTTCCATGTCACCGCCAATGCCGAATGGTCCACCCTGCCGCTGTCGGGGCTGTTCGTGCAGATGCTGGAACGGCTGGCGGTCTCGACCCGGCCGGCGCGACCCGATGCGGCCGAACTGGCGGGCACGACCTGGGTGCCGCAGGCGGTGATCGACGCCTTTGGCGAACTGGCCGAGGCCGGAACGCTGCCCGGCGTGCCGGGCGAAAAGCTGGCCGGGGCGGTGCCGGGGCCGGATCTGCCGCCCGGGCTTTATGCGGGCGAGGACCGGCGGCTGGCGCTGAACGTGATCGGCGCCGACACGGTGCTGAGCCCCGCCGCCTGGCCCGCGCGGATCGCGGTCGAGGGGCTGGCGGTCGCGCGAGAAACCGTGCTGAAGGGCTGGGTTCTGGCCGCGGCGCTGGCGATCTTCGCGGCCGACATCCTGGCCTCGCTCTGGCTTTCGGGGAGGCTTCGGGGCGGACGCGTCGCGGGCGGGGCGGCGGTGCTGGCGCTGGGCCTGATGATGCTGGTGCCGCAGGGCGCGCGGGCCCAGGAGGACGCGGCGGCGCCCGATGACCGCCTGGCGCTGCGGGCCACCAGCGAGGTGGTCCTTGCACATGTCCTGACCGGCGATACCCGGGTGGACCAGATCGCCGATGCGGGGCTTCGGGGGCTGTCGGAAAAGCTGACCCAGCGCACCTCGATCGAGCCCGCCGAGCCCATCGCCGTCAATCTCGAGACCGACGAGCTGTCGTTCTTTCCCTTCCTCTACTGGCCGGTGACCGCCGGGCAGCCGATGCCCTCGCCCGAGGCCTATGCCCGGCTCAACCGCTATCTGCGGACCGGAGGCATGATCCTCTTCGACACGCGCGATGCCGATGTCGCGGCCTATGGCGGCGGCTCGCCCGAGGGGCGGCGGCTGCAACAATTGGCGCGACCGCTGGACATTCCGCCGCTGGAACCGATCCCCTCCGATCACGTGCTGACCCGCACCTTCTACCTGTTGCAGGACTTTCCCGGCCGCAATGCCGGGCGCGACGTGTGGGTCGAGGCAGCCCCCCCCGATGCCGAACAGGCCGAGGGCATGCCGTTCCGCGATCTCAATGACGGGGTGACGCCGGTGGTGATCGGCGGCAATGACTGGGCTTCGGCCTGGGCCATCGACGGGCAGGGCGCCGCGATGTTCCCTGTCGGGCGCGGCTATGCGGGCGAACGCCAGCGCGAGATCGCCTTCCGCTTCGGGGTCAACCTCATCATGCATGTGCTGACCGGCAACTACAAATCCGACCAGGTCCATGTGCCTGCGCTGCTCGACAGGCTCGGCCAATGACCGGCGAGGTGATCTTCGACCCGCTGCTGCCGCTTCCCTTGCTGTGGGCCGCGGTGGCGCTGGCCGTGCTGATGGTGGGCTTCGCGCTCTGGCGCGGGCTTGGCGGCTGGTGGCTGCGCGGGCTTGCCGCCGTCGCGATCCTGGCCGCGCTGGCCAACCCGTCCCTGCAGACCGAAGAGCGGACGCCGCTGTCGGATATCGTGGTGCTGGTGGTTGACGAAAGCGCCTCGCAGCGGCTTTCGGACCGGCCCGACCAGACCGCCCGTGCGGTCGAGAGGGTCCGCGCCGAGGTGGCCGCGCTGGACAATACCGAGCTGCGGGTCGTGCGTTTCGGGGATGGCGCGGGCGACGAGGGCACGATGCTGATGACGGCCCTGTCCGAGGCTCTGGCCGAGGTGCCGCGGGCGCGGTTGGCGGGCGCGATCCTGTTGACCGACGGGCAGCTGCACGATCTGGACCGCGCGCCGTCGCTGCCCGCGCCGCTGCATGCGCTTTTGACCGGGCGGGAGGACGACTGGGACCGGCGGCTGGTGGTCGAGAACGCACCCGCTTTCGCGATCCTCGGCGAGGAGGTCACGCTGACCCTGAAGATCGAGGATCAGGGCGCGGTGCCCGAGACCATGGGCGACACGACCTCGGTGACGGTCTCGGTCGATGGCGGCGAGCCGCAAAGCTATCGCGTGCCCATCGGTGAGGATCTCGATGTGCCGGTGGTGCTGGACCATGCCGGGCGCAACGTGATTCAGTTCTCGGTCGCCGAGCAGCCGGGCGAGCTGACCGACCGCAACAACGCGGCGGTGGTCCAGATCAACGGCGTGCGCGACCGGCTGCGGGTTCTGCTGGTGTCGGGCGAGCCGCATCCGGGCGAACGGACCTGGCGCAACCTGCTGAAATCCGACAGTTCCGTCGATCTGGTGCATTTCACCATCCTGCGGCCGCCGGACAAGCATGACGGCGTGCCGGTGTCGGAGCTGTCGCTGATCGCCTTCCCGACGCGCGAGCTGTTCCTCGACAAGATCGACGAATTCGACCTGATCATCTTCGACCGCTACAAGCGGCGCGGCATCCTTCCGGCGGTCTATTTCGACAATGTGCGGAATTATGTCGAGAAAGGCGGCGCGCTGCTGATCGCGGCCGGGCCCGATTTCGCCGGGGCCGAGTCGATCTACCGCTCGCCGCTGGCCGACATCCTGCCCGCCGAACCCAGCGCCCGGGTGATCGAGCAGGGCTACCGCCCCGAGATCACCGATCTTGGCCAGCGCCATCCGGTGACCGAGGGGCTCAAGGCCGAGGCGGGCGGCGCCTGGGGCCGCTGGTTCCGGCTGGTCGACCTGGTGCCGAAGCGCGGCGAGGTGGTGATGAGCGGGATCGACAACCGCCCGCTGCTGGTGCTGGATCGTGTCGGCGAGGGGCGGGTGGCGCTGCTGGCGTCGGACCATGCCTGGCTCTGGACCCGGGGCTTCGAGGGCGGCGGCCCGCAGCTTGAACTGCTGCGGCGGCTCGCGCACTGGATGATGAAGGAGCCCGAACTGGAGGAAGAGGCACTGAGCGCCACGGCCGAGGGGCAGGTGATGACCATCACCCGCCGGTCGCTGTCGGAGGACCCGCGAAGCGTCGAGATCGCGCGCCCCGATGGCGGCACGGATCGGCTCGATCTGACCGAGACCGCGCCGGGCCGCTTTACCGCGACCTATGAGGGACCCGAGATGGGGCTTTACCGGCTGACCGACGGCACGCTTGAGACGGTGATCGCGCTCGGGCCCGCCGCGCCCCGCGAGTTCGAAGAGACCATCGCCAGCGGCGCCCGACTGGATACACCCGTCGCGGCCACGCGCGGCGGGATCCTGCCGCTTCATGCGGGCATGCCCGATCTGCGCACGGTGCGCGAGGGCCGCCGCGCCCATGGGCGGGGCTGGTTGGGGATCACCCCGCGCGGGGCCTATCTGACCAGCGATGTCACCATCACGCCGCTGGCGCCCGCCTGGGTCTTCCTGCTTCTG
Organism: Rhodovulum viride; assembly: GCF_003265965.1. NCBI lineage: Bacteria > Pseudomonadati > Pseudomonadota > Alphaproteobacteria > Rhodobacterales > Paracoccaceae > Rhodovulum > Rhodovulum viride. Next base: position 75,579 of record NZ_MUAV01000014.1, read on the forward strand.
GCTGCCTTGCTGAGCGTCGGGGCGTGGCTGCGCGAGGGGCGGCGCTAGGCGTCAGCCGGGGGAAAGGTTCTTGCCAAGCCGCGAAACCGGTCATATTTTTTGACCGGTTCGAGGGAGGAGAGCCCGACATGCAGATGCCCGCCCCCGATGCCCGGGTGATGGCGAAGAAGGATCATGTGCTGCGCCGCCTGATGGCGGTGCTGCCCGAAGACGCCGTGATCCACGACCCGACCGCGACCCGCGCCTATGAATGCGACGCGCTGACGGCCTATCGCTGCCCGCCGCTGGCCGCCGTGCTGCCCGCCTCGACGGCCGAGGTCGCGGCGGTCCTGAAGATCTGCCACGAAGAGCGCGTGCCGGTGGTGCCGCGCGGGTCGGGCACGTCGCTGGCGGGCGGGGCGCTGCCCACGGCCGACAGCGTGATCCTCGGTGTGGCGCGGCTGAACGAGGTGCTGGAGGTCGATTATCCGAACCGGTTCATCCGGGTGCAGGCGGGGCGCACGAACCTGTCGGTTACCGGCGCGGTCGAGGGCGACGGCTGGTTCTATGCGCCCGATCCGTCCTCGCAGCTGGCCTGTGCCATCGCGGGCAATATCGGCATGAATTCGGGCGGCGCGCATTGCCTGAAATACGGGGTGACGACCAACAACCTGCTGGGCGTGACCCTGGTCCTGATGGACGGCACCGTGGTCGAGATCGGCGGCGCGCATCTCGATGCCGCAGGCTATGACTGGCTGGGTGTGATCTGCGGGTCCGAGGGCCAGCTTGGCGTGGTGACCGAGGCCACCTTGCGCATCCTGCCCAAGCCCGAAGGGGCGCGCCCGGTGCTGATGGGGTTTGATTCGTCGGAGGTGGCGGGGGCCTGTGTCGCCGACATCATCCGCGCGGGCGTGCTGCCGGTCGCGATCGAGTTCATGGACCGGCCCTGCATCGCGGCGACCGAGGCCTTCGCGGGCGCGGGCTATCCCGATTGCGAGGCGCTTCTGATCGTCGAGGTCGAGGGCTGCCCGGCCGAGATCGACGACCAACTGGGCCTGATCAAGCGGATCGCCGAAGGCCATCGCCCGGTGGCGCTGCGCGAAAGCGGCTCGGCCGAGGAAAGCGCGCGGATCTGGCTGGGACGGAAATCGGCCTTCGGGGCGATGGGGCAGCTGGGCGATTACATGTGTCTCGACGGAACGATCCCGGTTTCGGCTCTGCCCGAGGTGCTGCGCCGGATCGGCGAGCTGTCGGCCGAGATGGGGCTGAGGGTCGCGAACGTCTTTCATGCGGGCGACGGCAACATGCATCCGCTGATCCTGTTCGATGCCAATGCGCCGGGCGATCTGGAGCGCTGCGAGGCGCTGGGGGCCGAGATCCTGAAGCTGTGCGTCGAGGCGGGCGGCTGTCTGACCGGTGAACATGGCGTCGGCGTCGAGAAACGCGATCTGATGGGGGTGCAGTACCGGCCCGAGGATCTGGACGCGCAGATGCGGGTGAAGGACGTGTTCGATCCGGACTGGCTGCTGAACCCCGCGAAGGTGTTCCCGCTGGAGGTTAGCGCGGGGCGGCGCGCGGGGTGAAGGGGGGCTGTCTGCCCCCCTCTTGTCCTGCCGGACAATTCACCCCCCGAGGGTATTTGGACCAAGAAGAATGATGAGACCTGAGACAGAGGCCGAACTGGCCGGGATCGTGGCCGGGGCGGAAGGGCCGCTGCGGATCGAGGGCGGGGGCACGCGCGGTATGGTCGGTGCCGAGGGCGACGCGTTGAGTGTCGCGGGGCTTTCGGGCGTGGTGCTGTACGAGCCCGGGGCCCTGACCCTGGTCGTCAGGGCGGGGATGCCGCTGGCCGAGGTTGAGGCGGTGCTGGCGGGCGAGGGGCAGCGGCTGGCTTTCGAGCCGATGGATCACCGGCGGCTTCTGGGCTGCGACGGCGTGCCGACGATTGGCGGGGTGGCGGCGGCGAATGTGTCGGGGCCGCGCCGGGTGCAGGCGGGGGCCTGCCGGGATGCGATGCTGGGGGTCCGTTTCGTCGACGGGCGCGGTCGGGTCATCCGCAATGGCGGGCGGGTGATGAAGAACGTCACCGGCTACGATCTGGTCAAGCTGATGGCGGGCAGCCGGGGCACGCTGGGCGTGCTGACCGAACTGGCGGTGAAGGTGCTGCCGGTGCCCGAGGCGGCGGCGGTGCTGGTTCTGGAGGGGCTGGATCCGCAGGCGGCGGTCGCGGCGATGTCGGCGGCGCTGGGCTCGCCCTTCGAGGTGTCGGCGGCGGCGCATCTGCCCGAGGCGGGCGAGACCTGGCTGCGGCTTGAGGGGTTCGCGGCGTCGGTTGCCTATCGCGCCGGGCGGCTTGGGGCGCTGCTGGACCGGTTCGGTCCGGCGCGGGTCGTCGAGGCGCCGGAGGAGGTGGCGGCGATGATGCGGCGGCTGCGCGACGTGGAGGATTTCGCCGAGCGGCCGGGCGATGTCTGGCGGATCTCGGTCCGGCCCTCGGACGGGCCGCGCGCGGCCGAGGCGGTCACGGCCGAGGCGGCGATTTACGACTGGGGCGGCGGGCTTGTCTGGGTTCTGGTGCCGGAAGGCCGGGATATTCGCCCGGGCCTGGCGGGGCTTGCCGGGCATGCGGTTCGGGTGCGCGGGGCGGGACCTCTGGCAAGCCCGGAACCGGCGCCGCTGGCCGCTCTGGCCGCGCGGCTTCGGGCCGAGTTCGACCCCAGGGGTCTTTTCAATCCCGGGGCGATGGGCTGAGCCGATGCAGACGAATTTCACCGAAGAGCAATTGCAGGACCCCGGGATCGCGCGGGCCAACGAGATCCTTCGGGCCTGTGTACATTGCGGGTTCTGCACCGCCACCTGCCCGACCTATCAGGTGCTTGGCGACGAGCTCGACAGCCCGCGCGGGCGGATCTACCTGATCAAGGACATGCTGGAAAGCGGCCGGCCCGCCGATGCGCGCACCGTGCGCCATGTCGACCGCTGCCTGTCCTGCCTGGCCTGCATGACGACCTGCCCCTCGGGCGTGCATTACATGCATCTCGTGGATCATGCCCGCGCCCATATCGAGGCGACCTACCGGCGCCCCTGGCGCGACCGGGCGCTGCGCTGGCTGGTGGCGAAGACACTGCCCTTTCCCGGGCGGTTCCGCGCGGCGCTGCGGCTGGCGCGGCTGGGCCGGCCGTTTGCGCGGCTGATGCCCGATCCGCGGCTGAGGGCCATGCTGGCGATGGCGCCCGCCCGTCTGCCCGCACCGGGAGAGAGCGACCGGCCGCAGGTCTTTGCCGCCAAGGGCGCGCGGCGGATGCGGGTCGCGCTGTTGACCGGCTGCGCGCAGAAGGCGCTCGACCCCGATATCAACGACGCGACGATCCGGGTGCTGACCCGGCACGGGGTCGAGGTGGTTGTCGCGAAGGGCATGGGCTGTTGCGGGGCGCTGACCCATCACATGGGCCGGGCCGCCGAGGCGCATGCCCAGGCCGCGCAGGCGATCCGGGTCTGGTCGGCCGAGATCGCGGGCGAGGGGCTCGATGCCATCGTCGTCAACACCAGCGGTTGCGGCACCACGGTGAAGGATTACGGCCACATGTTCCGGGGCGATCCGCTGGCCGAGGCGGCGGCGGAAGTGGCGGCGCGGGCCGTCGATATCACGGAACTGCTGGAACGGCTGGATCTGCCGCCGGGCCGGGGCGGGCTGCGGGTGGCCTATCACGCGGCCTGTTCGTTGCAGCACGGGCAGAAGGTGAAGGAGGCGCCCAAGGCGGTGCTGCGCCGCGCCGGGTTCGAGGTGGTCGAGCCGGTCGACGCGCATCTGTGCTGCGGCTCGGCCGGGACCTATAACCTGCTGCAGCCCGAGATTGCCGGGCAGCTGAAGGCCCGGAAGGTGCGGACGCTGGAGGCCAAAGCGCCCGACGTCATCGCTGCGGGCAATATCGGCTGTATCGCGCAGATCGGGTCGGGCACCGGGGTGCCGGTCCTGCATACGGTCGAGCTGGTCGACTGGGCGACGGGTGGGCCGCGGCCACGGGCGCTGTCGGGCCGGGACTGACCGGGAGACGCGCCCGCGTCCCTGTGGCCCGCGCATGATGCCGCAATATTGCCGCGAGCGAGTGCTAGCGCGGGCCCATGTGCCTGCGCCGTTTCCTTCGCTTGCGTCATGCGGATCGGCCCCGCCGTAGGGCCGGAGTCCGCGCGCCCTGGGGGCGGGCGGGGGTTCTGGCGATGGGGCTGGGGGCGCTGGCCTTGCCCTTGCCGGGATGGGGCGCCGCGGCCGACCGGCCGCTGCATGCACTGGTCACCGGCGACGAGTCGCGAGGCTGGGAAGGGGTCGGACGGCTGGAACTGGGCGGCGGGGGCTTCTGCACCGGCGCGCTGATCGCCGCCGATCTGGTGCTGACCGCCGCGCATTGCCTGTTCGACAAGGAGACCGGCGGGCGGCTGCCGCTGGAGCGGATGGAGTTTCGCGCGGGCTGGCGCAACGGGCGGGCCGAGGCCTATCGCGGCATCCGGCGCGGCGCGGTGCATCCCGACTATGCCCCTGGCGCCGAGGCCTCGGTCGGCCGGGTGCGGCACGATCTGGCGCTGCTGCAGCTTGACCGGGCGATCCGGCTGCCGGGGCTCGTGCCCTTCGGGGTGGCGCCACGGCCCGGGCAGGGCGATGCGGTGGGTGTGGTGTCCTATGCGCTCGACCGGTCCGAGGTGCCCTCGCTGCAGGAGGTCTGCCATGTCCTGGCCGGGATCGACGGGGTGGTGATGCTGTCCTGCGAGGTCGATTTCGGGGCTTCGGGCGCGCCGGTCTTCCGGGTCGAGAACGGGGTGCCCCGGATCGTGTCGGTGGTTTCGGCCAAGGCCGAGATGGATGCCCGGAAGGTGGCGCTGGGCAGCACGGTCGAGGACGGGCTCGAGATCTTGCGCGCGCGGCTGGCGGCGGGCGGGACAGAGACCGTGGCGCCCCTCGTGCCCGAGGTCCCGCTTTCGCCGATGCGCCGTTTCGGCGCGGGAACGGCGCGCAGCGCGGGGGCCAAGTTCCTGCAGCCCTGAGCCCGGAGAGACGGCGGCCGGGCCGGCGCCGAAGATCTGCCGGTAGAGCGGCGCGTGGGGTCTTGAAACCGGTTTTCTCCATTCCCAGCTTATTGCTTGCGGGCGCCTTCGGGGTCCGCAAGACCGGCCCGTCCCGCGTCGGGAGGGTCCCCACAGAGACGACATCGCTCAATGGAGGATGATACCATGCGTCACTACGATTTTGCCCCGCTTTACCGTGCCACCGTCGGCTTCGACCGGGTGGCGGATCTGATGGACCGGGTGATGGCCAGCGACATGGCCCAACCGACCTACCCGCCCTATAACATCGAGAAGACCTCGGATCAGGGCTACCGGATTTCGGTCGCCGTGGCGGGCTTTGCCGCCGATGAGTTGTCGGTCGAGGTCAAGGACGGCGCGCTGGTGATCGCGGCCCGCAAGGCGCCCGAGGATACTGAACGCAGCTTCCTGCATCGCGGCATCGCGACCCGCGCCTTCGAACGCCGCTTTGCGCTGGCCGATCATGTGCGCGTCACCGGCGCCACCCATGCCGACGGCATGCTGCATGTGGATCTGGTGCGCGAAGTGCCGGAATCGCTGAAGCCGCGCCGGATCGAGATTGCGAGCGGCGGCGCGCGACGCATCGAGGCGCGGGCGGAAGCCGAGCAGCCCGAGGGCGCGGCGGTCTGATCGACACTGCCAGTTTGTCAGCCGATGCGGCGCGCGGGACCTCCCGCGCGCCATTTGCATTGGGCGGTCATTGTGGGGACGCCGGAGGAAGTGGTGTTTCGCCTTGCTGCGCAAGGCGACCGGGGGCCCGGGAGGCTAAGGCCTCCCGGGCCCCCGGGGCCGGTTGCTGACGGGATCGCGTCAGGCCAGTTCGGCGGCCCGGGCCTCGCGGATGCGGTCGGCATCCTTGCCGTGCAGTTCCTCGTAATGGTCGAAATGGCTTTCGAACCAGGCGGTGCCGTGGCTGAGCCCGCCCAGCGCCTGGAAGAGTTCCTCCTTGGCGGCGGCCGGGATCAGCGCCTGGAACACGTCCCAGCCGCGCGCCCGGCGATGCGCCTCGAAGCCCAGCACCTGGCCCTTGAGGCTGCTGACAAGCGCCACCAGCGAGCCCGAATGGATCGTCGGAACATGGATCTCGACCCGCTCGATCGGTTGCAGCACCACCGAACCCGCCTGGTCGAGCGCCTCGCGCACCCCTGCCTTGGCCGCTGTGCGGAAGGCATAGTCCGAGCTGTCGACCGCATGGGTCTTGCCGTCGAGCAGCGTCACCGCGACATCGACAACCGGAAAGCCGAGCGGCCCGCGTTCCATCGCCTCGCGCGCCCCGGCCTCGACTGCGGGAATGTAGTTGCGGGGCACGGTGCCGCCCTTGATCGTCTCGTCGAAGGCAAAGCCCGCGCCCCGGCCCTGCGGCCGGACGGTCAGCACCACGTCGGCGAACTGCCCGGCACCGCCCGACTGCTTGCGGTGGCGGTAGTGGGTCTCGATGGGGCGGGTGATGGTTTCGCGGTAGATCCCCGAAACCGGCTGGTCGACCGCGTCGATGCCGAACTCCTCGGCCAGTTTGGCCAGCACGCGGCGCAGGTGGATCGGGCCTTGCAGATGCACCACCGCATGGCCGGTCTCGCCGTCCTGGGTGGTCTGCATCCCGGGATCCGAAGCCGCCATTCGCCCGAGTGCCGCGGAAAGCCGGGCATCGTCGCGTTCGTTCGCGGGCAAGAGCAGGCGCGGATAGGTCGGCGGCCGCCCCCGCGTCCAGCGTGGCAGCGGCTGGCTGGCTTCGGCGGTATAAGCCATGCCCGGATCGAGATGGTCGGACTTGACCGCAACGGCCAGCGTACCGGGGTCGAGCGGTTCGGCCACCGGCTTGCCGTCGATGCCGGTCAGGTTGCCGATCGATCCGCCGGCCAGCGGCTCGCCATGCCGGATCGGGGTGCCGAGCGCCCGGATCAGGGTCGACTTGCCCACATGCTTGCGCGTGTCAGAGGCGACGCCCACGGCCAGCGGCGCCTCGACCCCGAGCCGGAGCCCGATGGTCTCGCGCCCCGGCGCTTCGTGGCGCAGCGCCTTCATCAGCCGGGTCAGCCCGTTGCCATGGCTGGCGGCGCCCAGATAGGCGGCGATGATCGCACCGTCGCGATGCGCGTCGGCGAGGATGGTGTAGACCTCGCCCGAGGCGGGCTCGCGGTCGTCGATCAGCTGTTCCATCAGGCTGTCGTCGAAATCTGCTAGATGTTCCAGCAGTTCGGCCCGGGCCTCCTGTTCGCGGTCCTGGATGTCGGACGGGATCTCGATCAGCTTCGAGGGTTGACCCTCGCGGTACTGGAAGGCGCGTTCCGAGACCAGATCGACCGAGCCCACCACATGGCCCTCGGCGTCACGCATCGGCACCTGGCGCAGGACGATGTGGTGGTTGGCATAGGCCTGCAGCGCACCGACGATGTCGCGGATGCGGGCCTCGTCCTGGTCCATCTTGTTGATGAAGACAAAGCAGGGCACGTCCGACTGTTCGACCAGCCGCAGATAGGGCGCGGCCAGCACCGCCGCCTCGGGGTCGGGTGGCACGCACAGGATGGCGGCATCCGAAGCGGCCAGCGCCTCGCCCGCATGACCGAGGAAGTCGGGCCCGCCCGCGATGTCGAACCCGGCCCAGGATTCGCCCAGATAGGAGAACTGGCTGACGGTCAGGGCGTCGGTGAAGGCGGCCGTGACCGGACGGCCCTCAAGCTCGCCCAGGGCCTTCAGCAGCGTCGACTTGCCCGACTGCGAGGGGCCCAGGATGGTGAAGCAGCGCATGTGATGAAATCCTCCCATCGGTGGCTTCGGACGGGTCGCGCCGCCGCGTCACGGAAGTCCTGCGCCCGGGTCCGGGATAGGCGCGAAGGGCCTGTCCCGGAGGTCGGGTGCGGCCGCCAATGGCGTCGGGCCGCTGCCCCGTATGGGGGCGATGTTCGGCCCTTTAACCCTTCGGGGTCAAGGCGGAAATGACCGCAAGCGGGCCGGTCGGACCCGCCCGCTTGCGGCGCTCTGTCGCCCTGTCGGCGCCGGTCTCAGACCGACATGCAGATGTATTTCATCTCGAGGTAATCCTCGATCCCGTGGCGGCTGCCCTCACGGCCCAGCCCCGACTGCTTGACGCCCCCGAAGGGCGCGACCTCGGTCGAGATCAGCCCGGTATTGACGCCAACGATGCCGTATTCCAGCGCCTCGGCCACCTTGTAGACCCGGCTCAGGTCGCGCGCGAAGAAATACGAGGCCAGACCGAAGATCGTGTCGTTCGCCATGGCGATGACGTCGTCCTCGGTCTCGAACCGGAACAGCGGCGCCAGCGGGCCGAAGGTCTCGTCTGTGGCGAACTGCATCTCCTGCGTGGCGCCGGTGACGATGGTGGGCTCGAAGAAGGTGCCGCCGCGCTGATGCGGCTTGCCGCCCAGGATCACCTTGGCGCCCTTGGCGGTGGCATCGGCCAGATGGGTCTCGACCTTCTCGCGCGCGGCGTCCGAGATCAGCGGGCCGAGATCGGTGCCGTCATCCATGCCGTCGCCGACCTTGAGCTTGCCGACCGCCTCGGCCAGCTTGGCGGCGAAGGCATCGTAGACGCCCGACTGCACATAGATCCGGTTGGCGCAGACGCAGGTCTGGCCGTTGTTGCGGAACTTGCAGGCGATGGCGCCCTTCACGGCCGCATCCAGATCGGCGTCGTCGAAGACGATGAAGGGCGCGTTGCCGCCCAGTTCCATCGAGCATTTCTTGACCTGGTCGGCGGCCTGGCGCAGCAGGATGCGCCCGACCTCGGTCGACCCGGTGAAGGTGATCTTGCGCACCACCGGGTTCTCGCTGAACTCCTTGCCGATATCCGAGGATTTCGACGAGGTGATCACCGACATGAGCCCCTTGGGCAGGCCCGCCCGTTCGGCCAGCACCGCCATGGCCAGCGCCGAAAGCGGGGTTTCGGCGGCGGGCTTGATCAGGATCGCGCAGCCCGCGGCCAGCGCGGGCGCGGCCTTCCGGGTGATCATCGCATTGGGGAAGTTCCAGGGCGTGATGGCGGCGACCACCCCCACCGGCTGGCGGATCACGGTCAGGCGCTTGTCGGGCTGGTGGCCGGGAATAGTTTCGCCATAGATCCGCTTGGCCTCCTCGGCGAACCATTCGACGAAGCCCGCGCCATAGGCGATCTCGCCCCGGGACTCGGCCAGCGGCTTGCCCATTTCGGCGGTCAGGATCAGCGCCAGATCTTCCTGCGCGGCCATCATCAGATCGTACCACTTGCGCAGCACGCCGGCGCGCTCTTTCGCGGTTTTCGCGGCCCAGTCCTTCTGGGCCGCGGCGGCGGCCTCGATGGCGCGGGCGGCTTCGGCCCGGCCCATGTCGGGCACCTGGCAGATGGTCTCGCCATTGGCGGGGTTGGTCACGGCGAAGGTCGCGCCGTCATCGGCTCCGACCCAGTCCCCGGCCAGAAAGGCATCGGTCGCCAGCAGACCCGGGTCCTTGAGAAGGCTCTTGAGGTCGCGTGCAAGCATCGGTCATTCTCCCTTGGATATCGTCTGTGCAGCATGGGGGCAGGGGGAACGGGGATGCAACACGAAGCCATCGACTGGGACGATGCCTATGCCAACGCCCCTCATATCCCCTCTGCCGAAGCCTATCCGCCGCGCTGGGCCGCCGAGGCTGCGGCATTCCGGGCCACGGCACGGGGCCAGACGGGGCAAAGTTACGGACCCCATCCGCGGCAGGGCTTCGATCTGTTCCTGCCCGAGGCAGAATCTAGCGGGCTCGTGGTGTTTGTCCATGGCGGCTACTGGATGAAGTTCGACCGCTCGATCTGGTCGCATCTGGCGGCAGGCGCGGTGGCGCGGGGCTGGGCGGTGGCGATGCCCTCCTACCGGCTGGCTCCCGAGGCCGCGATCCCCGACATCACCGCCGATATCCGCGCGGCGGTCGAGACCATCTCGGCCGCGCTTCCCCGTGGTCCGCTGGTGCTGGCCGGGCATTCGGCGGGCGGGCATCTGGTGGCGCGGATGCTTTGCGGCGATGCCGCACCGGGGGCGGCCGCGGACCGGATCGCCCGGGTCGTGCCGATCTCGCCGGTCTCGGACCTGCGGCCGCTTCTGAAGACGCAGATGGCCGGCCCGCTTTACCTCGATGCCGGGTCCGCTGCCGCCGAAAGCCCGGTGCTGATGACACCCCGACCGGGCGTGCCGGTCCATGTCTGGGTCGGCGGCGACGAACGCCCGGTCTTTCTCGATCAGGCGCGCTGGCTGGCCGAGGCCTGGACGGGGGCGGCGCTGACCGTCGACGAGGGGCGCCACCATTTCGACGTGATCGAGGGGCTGACCCGGCCCGACAGCCCGCTGACCGGGGCGCTGCTCGACGGGCTCTAGAACCGGTCAGGCCTGGCCGAACCGCTCCTGCCAGCAAGGCCTTGTGTCGCCCGGGGCGGGGCGCGCCAGATAGACCCCGCGCGCAATGGCCCGCGCCAGGCAGACGGCGGCGGCATGGCCCAGCCGCAGCGCCTCGTACCCGCCTTCGGGCAGCGGCTTCGCCCCGGTGGCTGCGGCAAAGACCAGATCGCCGTCGAAGGGCGTATGGCTTGGCACCAGCGCGCGGGCCATGCCGTCATGGGCGGCGACCGCCATGCGCGTCGCCTGCGCCTGGGTCAGTGCCGCATCGGTCGCGACGATGGCGATGGTCGTCGACTGGCCAAGCCTGGCCTCGGGGCGCGGCTCGGCCAAAGGATCGTGTCGCCCCATGCCGCGCCCGCCGAACTCGTCCCCGATCTCGAAGGGGGCGGCCCAGAATTCCGGCCCGCCGCCCATGACCGCCGATCCCAGCGCATTGACCGCGACCAGCGCGCCGACGGTGATGCCGCTCTCCAGCACCAGCGAGGCCGAGCCCAGCCCGCCCTTCAGATCGGCCGTGGTGGCGCCAAGCCCCGCACCCGCGCTGCCCAGCTCGATCTCGTCCGAGACGGCCGCCAGCGCCGCCCGGCCAAGCGCGCGATAGGGCGCCTCGTCCCAGCCCTTGTCGCCGCCATTCGCCAGATCGAACAGGATCGCGCCCGGCACGATGGGCACCCGCTGACCCGCGACCTCGAAGCCGCGCCCCATGGCGCGCAGCCCCTCGACCACGCCCGCCGCGGCATCGAGCCCGAAGGCCGACCCGCCCGACAGCACCAGCGCATCGACCTCCTGCACCAGCCGGTCGGGCGCCAGCAGATCGGTCTCGCGGGTGCCGGGCGCGCCGCCCATCACATGCACCCCGGCCACGAAGGGCGCCTCGCCCAGCAGAACCGTCACGCCGGTCTTCACCCGCGCATCCCCGGCCTGGCCGACCCTCAGCCCCGCCACATCGGTCACAAGGTTCCGCTGCCCCGGCCGCATCGCGCCCCCTCCCGTCTTCTTCTTGGCAAAAATACCCATGGCACAGCGCCGGACGGAAGGCTGACCTGCGGTCGGCTCAGCCGTGGCGTGCCGCGACCGTCTTCAGCACCGAAAAGCCGTAAAGCGCCTCGAACCCCTTCTCGCGGCCATGGCCCGAAAGGCCCACGCCGCCGAAGGGCAGCTCGACCCCGCCGCCCGCGCCGTAATTGTTCAGATAGACCTGGCCCGCGCGCAGCTTCCTGGCCATCCGCATCTGCCGGGCGCCGTCGCGGGTCCAGACCGCGGCCACCAGCCCGTAGCCGGTGCCATTGGCGATCGACACTGCCTCCTCCTCGTCGGCGAAGGGGATCACCACCTGCACCGGGCCAAAGATTTCCTCCTGTGCCAGCCGGTGCCCGGGCGGCACCCGCGTCAGCAGCCGCGGCGCCACGTAATATCCGCCCGCGGGCGCATTGCCGATGATCCGGCCCTCGGCCGCGGTTTCCAGATCCTGTCCCTTGCCGAGATAATCCAGGACGATCTCTTTCTGCCGGCTCGAGATCAGCGGCCCGAGATTGAGATCCTCCAGCGCAGGCCCCACCCAGAGCGCGCGATAGGCGCCCGCCATGCGCTCGACCAGCTCGTCATAAAGCCGCCGCTCGACCAGGATGCGCGACGAGGCCGAACAGGTCTGCCCCGCGTTCTGCAGCCCGCCATTGACCAGGAACGGCAGCGCCGCGTCGAGATCGGCATCGGCAAAGACGATCTGGGGCGACTTGCCGCCCAGTTCCAGCGTCACCGGCGCCACATGCCGCGCCGCCTCGGCCTGCACCTTGCGTCCGACCGACAGCGAGCCGGTGAACGAGATATGATCGACCCCGGGATGCGAGGCGAGCGCCGCGCCGGCCTCGTCGCCAAGCCCCGGCACCACGTTCAGCGCGCCATCGGGCAGGCCCGCCTCTTCGGCCAGCTTGGCAAAGGCCAGCGCGGTCAGGCAGGCTTCCTCGGCGGGCTTCAGCACGCAGGCATTGCCCATCGCCAGCGCCGCCCCGACCGAGCGTCCGATGATCTGCATCGGGTAGTTCCAGGGAATGATATGGCCCGTCACCCCATGCGGCTCGCGCAGGGTGTAGACGGTATAGCCGTCCATGTAGGGCAGGCTGTGGCCCATCACCTTGTCGGCGGCACCGCCGTAGAATTCCAGATAGCGCGCCAGCGTCATCGCATCCGACCGCGCCTGGGTCAGCGGCTTGCCGACATCGGTGGCCTCGATCCGCGCCAGCGTTTCGGCGCGGCCGCGCACGAACTGGCCGATTCGGGTCAGAACCCGGCCGCGCTCGGTCGCGGTCATCCGGCCCCAGGACCCCTGCCGGGCCTCGTCCGCGGCGGTGACGGCCGCGTCGATATCGGCAACCTTGCCGCGCGCGATCGACCCGATCGGCGCGCCGGTCGAGGGATTCTCGACCGCAAGAAAATCGCGGCTGGCAGGCGGCTGCCAGACCCCGCCGATAAAGCAGCGGTCGGTTTCGAACCAAAGCTCGCGCATACGTCCTATTCCGGTTCCTTCAGCTTCGGGGCGGCCGACAACAACGCCTTGGTATAAGCATGCGCAGGGTTGTGCAGCACCTTTTCTGTCGCCCCTTCCTCTACGATCCGGCCCGCCTGCATCACAAGCACTCGTTCGGTGCTCGACCTGACCACGGACAGGTCGTGACTGATGAAAAGATAGGACAGACCGAACCTTGCGCGCAGATCGGCCAGCAGATCGAGAATCTGCGCCCTGACGCGAACGTCAAGCGCCGAAACCGCCTCGTCAAGCACGATCAGGTCGGGCCGCGCGATCAGCGCGCGCGCGATGGCGATGCGCTGGCGCTGGCCGCCCGAGAATTCGTGGATGAAGCGGTCGCGGTGCTTCGGATCAAGCCCCACAGCCTCGAGCGCCGCGTCGATGCGCTCGTCGGCATCGCTCGGGCGCCCGCCCAGATGAAACGGCTCGGCGATCAGCCGGGCCACGCGGTGGCGCGGATTGAAGCTGCCATAGGGGTCCTGAAAGACCGCGTTCATCTTGCGGCGCAGCCGGGCGGGCATCGCCGCACCGGCCCGCACGACCTCTCCGTCCAGCCGGATCTCGCCGCCCTGCAGCGGATCGAGCCCCAGCACGGCACGCGCCAAGGTCGATTTGCCGCACCCGGATTCGCCCACAAGGCCCAAGCTTTCACCGCGCGCGATCCCGAAGCTGACCCCGTCGACCGCGCGCTGGGGCGGCAGCCGCCGGAACAGGCCGGAATGGACCGCCGGATAGCTGCGCCGCGCCTCGCGCACTTCCAGCAGCGGCGGGCCGGGCGGGGGCGGGGGCGTCGTCGGCCGGTGCGCCGAGGCGGCCACCAGCGCGCGGGTATAGGGGTGCTTTCGATCCGCCAGCACGGATGCGGCCGGGCCTTCCTCGACGATCTCGCCGCGCCGCATCACCGCCAGCCGGTCGGCAACCCCCGAGATCACCGCCAGATCGTGGGTGATCAGCAAGAGCCCCATGCCCGTCTCGGCCACCAGCCCCTTCAGCAGATCGAGGATCCGCGCCTGCGTGGTGACGTCGAGCGCGGTGGTCGGCTCGTCCGCGATCAGCAGCTGCGGGCGCAGCGCGATGGCCATGGCGATGCAGACCCTCTGGCGCTGCCCGCCAGACAGCTCGTGCGGATAGCGCGTGGGAGGAAACCGGTCGGGGGGCAGGCCGACCCGGTTCAGCAGCCGCGCGGTGGCGCGGCGCGCCTCGGCCCGGGTCGCCTCGCCATGCACGATCAGTGTCTCGGCCACCTGATCGCCGATCCTCTGCACCGGGTTCAGCGCGGTCATTGGCTCCTGGAAGATCATGCCCAGATCGCGGCCGCGGACCCGGCACATCTGCCGGTCCGACAGCGACAGAAGATCCAGCCCGTTCAGCCGCAGATGGCCGCGAAGTTCGGCGCCCTCGGGCAGAAGTCCCATGATCGCCAGCGCGGTCATCGACTTGCCCGACCCGCTTTCGCCCGCAAGCCCCAGGATCTCGCCCCGCCCGATTTCGAAGGAGACGCCGTTCAGCACCGGACGGCCGTTCAGGCTCAGTCCCAGATCGCGCAGCAGGATCACCGGGCGGCTCTCCTGAGGCGCGGGTCGAGCGCGTCGCGCAGCCCGTCGCCCAGAAGGTTCAGCCCCAGCACGGTCAGCACGATGGCGAGCCCCGGCAGGACCGCCAGCCGGGGCGCGGTGTAGATCATGGTCTGCGCCTCGGCCAGCATCCGGCCCCAGCTGGGCGTCGGCGGCTGCGCCCCGAGCCCGACATAGGACAGCCCCGCCTCGGCGAGGATGCCGAGGCTGAACTGGATCGTCGCCTGCACGATCAGCAGGTTGGCGATATTGGGCAAGATATGCTCGGCGCTGATCCGGGCCCGGCCCTTGCCCGCCAGCTCGGCCGCGCGGACATAGTCGAGCGTCCAGAGGCTGAGCGCCGCGCCGCGCGTCACCCGGGCGAAGACCGGGATGTTGAAGATGCCGATGGCCAGGATCGCGTTCAGCGCCGAGGGGCCGAGGATGGCGGTGATCAGGATCGCGATCACCAGCGCCGGAAAAGCGAAGATCAGGTCGTTCAGCCGCATGACGATCTCGTCGAGCCAGCCGCCCCGCCCGGCGGCCGCCATCAGCCCCAGCGGCACGCCCGCCCCCATGCCGATGCCGACCGCGACCAGCGCCACCGCGATCGAGCTGCGCGCGCCCACCATCAGCATCGCCAGCATGTCGCGCCCCAGCTGGTCGGTGCCCAGCAGATAGGGGCCGCCCGGCGGGCGCAGCCGCTCGGCGATGTTCAGCGCGGTCACGTCATGGGGCACCCAGACCAGCGACAGCGCCGCCAGCGTCAGCACGGCGCCGCTGATCACGCCGCCCGCGATCAGGTTCGGCCGCGCGCTCATCGGCGCCTCAGCCGGGGATCGACCGCGGCATAGGCCAGATCGACAAGGAAGGTGACGAGGATCACCGCGAAGACCAGCAGCATCACCACGCTTTCGACCACGATCAGGTCGCGCTGGGTGATGGCCTGGAAGATCAGCCGCCCGAGACCGGGCAGGAAGAACACGTTCTCGATGATGATGGCTCCCGCCAGCAGAAAGGAGAATTGCAGCCCGAGGATGGTCAGGACCGGGATCAGCGCGTTGCGGAAGGCATGGCGGCGGAGCGCCTGGGCCCGGCTCAGCCCCTTGGCCCGGGCGCTGCGGATATAGTCCTGCCCCAAGGTCTCGATCAGCGCCGAGCGCATCACCCGCGCGAGGATCGCGGCCTGCGGCAACGCCAGCGCCACGGCCGGAAGGGTCAGCGCCTTCAGCCCGGGGCCAAGCCCCGCCTCCCAGCCCGGAAAGCCCCCCGCCGAGACCCAGCGCAGCTTGACCGCGAAGACCAGCACCAGCAGCATCGCGAACCAGAAATTCGGCACGGCGATGCCCAGCTGCGTTGCCGCCATGATGCCAAGATCGGCCCCCCGCCCGCGCCGCGCCGCGGCCCAGAGCCCCACCGGCAGCGCGATGGCCGTCGACAGCGCCAGCGCATAGGCGGCAAGCGGCAGCGAGACGGCCAGGCGCTGCGCCACCAGTTCGGCCACCGGCACGCGATAGGTGTAGGAGGTGCCGAAATCGCCGGTCGCGAGCCCCGAGATCCAGTCGAGGTAGCGCGCCCAGACCGAGCCCGACAGCCCCAGCTCGTCGCGCAGCGCCGCCACCGTCTCGGGCGCCGCGTTCAGCCCCAGCATATAGGCGGCGGGGTCGCCCGGGATCACCTCGATCGCCGCAAATATCGCAACGCTGGCTGCGATCAGGCTCAGCGACAGCGACAGGAGGCGGGTCAGGGCGTAACGCAGCATGCGCCCGAATCTAGGCCAAGGGGCAGGCCTGGCGCCAGTGCAATCGCCGCCGCGTCCGGACGCGATCTGATGCTTGCCAGACGGCGCGGACTGGCTATGCTCGGCCCCGGGCACCGTGCCGATGGCGTCGTGCGCGGGGGGCTGATGCCCCCGATGCCCGGCGGTTTCCGCCTGTCCTCCTGTACGCCGGGAACATCCGATGTCCCGGCCCGCGCGCCGGGATGGCCTGTCAGGGAGCTCCCATGACCCGACCCGAATCCCGACCCGACTTCTACCGGTTCGCGAATTGCGAGAAGGCCGCGCTGCCCTTCGCGCCCGACGAATACGACACCCGCCTGATGGGGCTTCGCAGCGCGATGGACGCCACCGGCGCCGACGTGGCGGTGCTGACCTCGATGCAGAACGTGGCCTATTATTCGGGCTTTCTCTATTGCAGCTTCGGCCGACCTTATGCGCTGGTGGTGACCGCCTCGCAATCGGTCGTGATCGGTGCGGGCATCGACGCGGGCCAGCCCTGGCGGCGCTGTCATGGCGAGGCGCTGACCTATACCGACTGGGCGCGCGACAATTTCTGGCGCGCGGTTGCCCATGTCGCGGGGCAGGGCCGCCGCGTCGGGATCGAGGCCGACCATCTGACCCTGGCCCGGAGGGACGAGCTTGACACCTTCCTTTCGCCCGCGGGCACGGTCGATCTGGCACCCGCCACCATGCAGCAGCGGATGCGCAAGAGCCCGGCCGAGCTTGACCTGATCCGGGCGGGCGCGGCGGTGGCCGATATCGGCGGCCACGCGATCCGCGCGGCGGTGCGCGAGGGCGCGCGCGAGATCGACGTGGCGATGGCCGGGCGCGACGCGATGGAGCTGGAAATCGCCCGCCGCTTTCCCGAGGCCGAATACCGCGACACCTGGGTCTGGTTCCAGTCCGGGCCCAATACCGACGGTGCCCATAACCCGGTCACGGGCCGTGTCCTGCAGCGCGGCGATTTGCTGTCGCTGAACGCCTTCCCGATGATCTCGGGTTACTACACCGCGCTTGAGCGGACGATGGTTCTGGGCGAGCCCGATCCCGTGACGCTGGCGATCTGGGAGGCCAACGTGGCGGCCCATGACTACGGCATGTCGCTGCTGAGACCGGGCGCCAGCTGCGCCGACATCACGCAGCGGATCAACGCCTTCCTGGCCGAGCGCGACCTGCTGCAATATCGCAGCTTCGGTTATGGCCACAGCTTCGGGGTGCTGTCGCATTACTATGGCCGCGAGGCCGGGCTGGAGCTGCGCGAGGATATCGGGACCGTGCTGGAACCCGGCATGGTGATCTCGATGGAACCGATGCTGACCATCCCCGAAGGCCGCCCGGGTGCGGGCGGCTACCGCGAACACGACATCCTGATCGTCACCGGGGACGGGGCGGAAGACATCACCCGCTATCCCTACGGGCCGGGGTTCAACGTGATCGCCTGACCGGGGGCGTGGCGCCCGGCCCTGCCGTTGCGAGATGGGTATTTGGACCAAGAAGAAGACATGTTCGGTTTCTTCTTGGATCAAATACCCGAAAGACCGCCTGCCCCGTCAGGGGCAGGCCAGAGGGCGTGCGCCGCAGGCGCTCCGCCGGGTCAGTCGATCCAGCGCACGGCGGTCAGGTCGTTGGCCTGGGTCGGGGCGTTTTCCCAAAGCCCGTCGATCTTCGCGTTGGCAACGCCGGTCTTGGCAAGCTGGAAGAGATAGACGTTGACGTAGTCCTCGGCGATCATCCGCTGCGCCGCCGTCAGGATGTCCGAGCGCTGGTCCGGGGCGGTCGCGCCGGCAAGCCGGTCCATAAGCGCCACGAAATCCGGTTTGCCATAGCCGAAATAGTAGTCGGGCCGGGCATAGATGCCGATATCCATCGGCTCGGTATGGCTGACGATGGTCAGGTCGAAATCGTGCCGCTTGAACACCTGGTCGAGCCATTGCGCCCATTCCAGGTTGGTGATCTCGGTCTCGATCCCCGCGGCGCGGAGTTCGGCCGCCACGATCTCGCCGCCGCGCCGCGCATAGCTTGGCGGCGGCAGCGCCAGCCGCAGTTTCAGGTCGGTCTGTCCCGCCTCGGCCAGAAGCGCGCGGGCCTTCTTCAGATCGTGCCGCGACAGGTCGGTCAGATCGACATAGTCGGGATGGTGCGGCGCGAAATGCGTGCCGATCGGCGTGCCATAGCCGAACATCGCCCCGTCGATGACGTCCTGGCGGTCGATGGCATGGGCGATGGCCTCGCGCACCCGGATGTCGTCAAGCGGCGGGCGGCGGTTGTTGAGCGCGAGGATGGTTTCGCCCTCGGTGGTGCCGACGATCACCTTGAACCGCGGGTCGGCCTCGAATTGCGGCAGCGTTTCGGGGGCGGGGAAGTTCGGGAAGGCATCGACATCGCCCGCCATCATCGCCGCGAAGGCCGCGTTCGGGTCGGGGATGAACTTGAAGGTCGCGCGGGCCAGCGCCGGGGCCGGGCCCCAGTAATCGGGGTTGCGCACCAGCTCGACCCGGTCGCCATGGACCCAGCGGTCGAACCGGAAGGGGCCGGTGCCGACCGGGGCGGTGGCCTCGGTCCCGGCCGTCTCGGGGGCGACGATCACCGCATCGCCCCAGGCCATCTTGAAGGGAAAGGCGCCGTCGGGCTGGGTCAGCGTCACCGTCACGGTCAGCGGATCGGTTGCCGCGACGCTGTCGATCCCCTCGAACAGCGCCTTCTGGGCGTTGCTGCTGTCGGGGCCCCGGGCGCGGTCGAGGCTGAAGACCACGTCATCGGCCTCCATCGTCGTTCCGTCGTGAAACCGCACCCCCTCCCGCAGATGGAAGGTGTAGACCGTGGCGGTCTCGTTCGTCTCCCAGCTGGCGGCGAGGCCCGGCCCCACGGTACCGTCGGCGGCGAACCGGGTCAGCCCCTCGAAGACATTGGCATAGACCACCTCGTCGGTCGCGGCGGCGGCGCCGGAGGTCGGGTCGAGGTTCGGCGGCTCGAGCACCATGCCGATGACAATCGCATCCGGCGGCGCGGCGCTGGCGGGTCCGGCCGCGAGGGCTGGTCCGAAAGGCAGGGCCAGGACCAGGGTCCGGGCGATGATCCGAATGGGGCGCATCCTGCGGTCTCCTTTCCGTTCCGTCCCCATCTGAGGCCGGGCGGGTGGCCATGGCAAGGCCCCGGGCATGGCAGCGGGCTGGATTCTGCGCTGCAGCACGCTATAAGGCGCGCCAATTGCAGCGCCGGGGAGGAGAGGATGAGTGCAAGCGCCGAAAGCCGCCAGATGACGGTGGCAGAGGTCCGGGCGAGGAAGGGGGCCGCGCCGCTGGTCTGCCTGACCGCCTATACGACGCCGATGGCCGAGGCGGTCGATGCCGCCTGCGATGTCGTTCTGGTGGGCGACAGCGTGGGCATGGTGCTGCACGGGCTTCCCTCGACGCTGGGCGTCACCATGGAGATGATGCTGATGCATGGCCGGGCCGTGGCGCGCGGGCTGAGCCATGCGCTGATGGTCGTCGACATGCCCTTCGGGAGCTATGAGGAGAGCCCCGAACAGGCGTTCCGCAATGCCGCGCGGCTGATGGCCGAGACCGGCTGCGGCGCGGTCAAGCTGGAAGGCGGGGCGGCGATGGCCGGGACGATCCGGTTTCTGACCGCGCGCGGCATTCCGGTGATGGCCCATGTCGGGCTGACGCCGCAGGGCGTGATGGGCTTCGGCGGCTACAAGGTGCAGGGCCGCGGCGCCGACGGGGCCCGGGTGCTGGCCGATGCCGAGGCCGTGGCCGAGGCGGGCGCTTTCGCGGTGGTGCTGGAGAAGGTGCCCGCGGCGCTGGCCGATCGGATCACCGACGCGGTTCCGATCCCGACCATCGGCATCGGCGCCTCGGCCGGCTGCGACGGGCAGATCCTTGTCGTCGATGACATGCTGGGCGTCTTCACCGGCTTCCGGCCGAAATTCGTCAAGCGCTATGCCGAACTGGGCGATGCCGCGCGCGCGGCGGTCGAAACCTATGCCGAGGAGGTCCGTTCGCGGCGTTTCCCGGGGCCGGAGCATGTCTTTGCCGATGAAACCGGAGGTGGAGCATGAGCGCGCCGATCCTGCGAAGCCTGGCCGAGCTGCGAGCGCTTCGGGCCGCGTGGCGGGCCGAGGGCGCGCGCGTGGCGGTGGTGCCGACCATGGGCGCGCTGCATGACGGGCATCTCAGTCTCGCCGCCGCCGCGAAGGCCGCGGCCGACCGGGTGATCGTGACGATCTTCGTCAACCCCAGGCAATTCAACGATCCGGGCGATCTGGCGCGCTATCCGCGCACCGAGGCGCGCGATGCGGAAAAGCTGGCGCCGCTCGGGGTCGATGCGATCTATGTGCCCGCGCCCGATCAGGTCTATCCGCCGGGGTTTGCGACCTCGGTGTCGGTTTCGGGCGTCAGCGAGGGGCTCTGCGGCGCGCACCGGCCGGGCCATTTCGACGGGGTGGCGACGGTCGTGACCAAGCTTCTGCTGCAGACCGGCGCCGATTGCGCCTTCTTCGGCGAGAAGGACTTTCAGCAGCTGATGGTGGTGCGGCGGCTGGTGCGCGATCTGGACATTCCCGTCGAGATCGTTGGCTGCCCCACGGTGCGCGAGCCCGACGGGCTGGCGCTGTCTTCGCGCAACGCGCTTCTGCCCGGGGATGTACGGACCACGGCGCCGGCGCTTTATCAAGCGCTTGTCGAGGCGCGGCGGGCGCTCGAGGCCGGGACCGGGGCAGGGGCGGCGCTGGCAACGGCGAGAGCCGCAATTCTGGCGGCAGGCTTTGCCGAGGTCGAATATCTCGAACTGCGCGCGGCTGCCGATCTGGCGCCGCTCGAGGCCCCCGACGTGCCCGCCCGGCTGCTGGTTGCCGCACATCTGGGCGGGGTGCGGCTGATCGACAATATCGAGGTGGCGGCGCGCTGAGGCGCCGTCAGCCGCCCAGCAGGTCCTGAAGCGTCAGCGCCATGACCTGCGCGGCCTCGACCATGTCGTCGATGCCGACCCATTCGTCGGGCTGATGCGCCAGATCGAGGATGCCCGGCCCATAGGCGATGCAGTTCCTGAGCCGCCCGATCCGGTCGATATGCTTCTGGTCATAGGTGCCGGGCGAGACCACGAAATCGGGTGCTGTGCCCAGCACCCGGCTTATCGCGCGCTCGACCGACCGCACCACCGGCGCGTCTCGCTCGGTCATGCTGGGGCGAACCTCGAACAGCTCGCGGATTTCATACTCGAAGCCGGGGCGGCGGGCGCGGACCCGCTCCATCAATGCGCGGATCTCGCGCTTGACCTCTTCGGGGTCCTCCTCGATCAGCACCCGCCGGTCGATGGTGATGCGGCAGCGGTCGGGCACGCAGGGCGCGGGCAGGCCGTCATAGCCCGCCTCCTGTTCCGGCTCGCCGCCATGGACCGCGTTGATGTTGAGCGTCGCGGCGCGGGCGCCCTCGGGCACCACCGGCATCGCGGTGTGCCGCCCCGCCAGTAGCGGAAACAGCGTGGCCTCCATCTCGGCCAGCACCGCGCCCATGTGGCGGACCGCGCAATCGCCCAGGAAGGGCATCGAGCCATGGGCGATCCGGCCCTTCGTCTCGATCTCGGCCCACCAGACGCCGCGATGGCCCAGACAGATCCGGTTCTTGTTCAGCGGCTCGGGGATGATGACATGCTGGACCCGCTCGGGCGCGAACCAGCCGCGCTCGGCCAGCCAGGCGACCCCGCCGAAACCGCCCGATTCCTCGTCGGCGGTGGCGCTGATCTCGACCGCGCCGCGATAGGCGGGGCAGGTGGCGACGAAGGTCTCGGCCGCCAGCACCGCCGCGGCGATGCCGCCCTTCATGTCGCAGGCGCCCCGGCCCCAGACCCGGCCGTCGCGGATCTCGCCGCCGAAGGGATCGACGCTCCAGCCATGGCCGACCTCGACCACGTCGTGATGGCCGTTGAAATGGACGCAGTCGCCGCCCTCGGTGCCCTCATGCCGCGCGATCATGTTCCAGCGCGGATGGGCGTCGCTGTCGGCGGGCGCACCGCGGGCCCGGACATAGCTGACCTTAAAGCCCTTCGCGGCCAGCCGCTCGCCCAGATATTCACAGATTTCCAGATAGTTGCGCCCCGGCGGGTTCAGCGTGGGAATGCGGATCAGATCGCGCGCCAGCGCTGCCACCTCGTCGCGCCTTGTCGCGATCGCCCGTTCCAGCCCATGCCCCGGAGATGTGTCCATGCCCGACCCTAGCGCCTTGCGGTGGCTGCGGCAATCGCGCCTAGGCTGCGTCCGGCCGCTGGCCTGTCGTGCAAATCGCACGGGGCTTGCCTATATTCGGCGACGAGGGCGGGATCGCCCGGGAGGAAGGAACCATGTTTGCATTCCTGCGTTTTGCTCTTGCGGGGTTCGTGATCCTCACGGTGATCTATATTGCCGTGTCGCTCTATTCCCGTGCGGTCAGACGCGGCAAGCTCGGACGGGAATGGGACGAGGACATCCGTATCGGCGACCGCCATGCTTACGTCGAGGAGGGGCTCCGGCAATATGACCGCTCGCTCCGGCGCAAGCTGATCCTCGGGGTCTATGTCGTGCCGGCCATCGTCGTCGGCACGATCATCTATATCACGAATTACATGTGAGGCTCGAATGGCTTACGTCAAATGGACCATCGTCACCATCGTCGTGTTGGTGATCGCGGGCTTCCTGCACTACACGCTGCCCCAGCATGACGTGGTGCGGATCACCGCGACCAAGGAACGGCAGATCACCTTCGGCGAGAACCGGATCTTCTTCGCCAGCAACGGCGCCGGGAACAGCGAAGGCGACAATACCCGCTTCGTCAATTTCATCGAGACGTTCAACCGCGACGGCAAGCCGGTCGTCTTCCGCAACGAGGATACCGGCTGGGGCTGGCCGCCCTATTTCAAGTTCGACACCTCGAACCTTCAGGCCAAAGCCAGCGACATGATTTCGACCAAGGAAAACCCGGAATGGGTGGTCGTGACCCATTACGGCTGGCGCAACGAATATCTCTCGATCTATCCGAACGCGGTCGAACTGCGTCCGGTGGGCAGCCCGGATGACAGCCCCATCCCGTGGTTCAACATCCTCTTCCTCGGCGCCCTGGCCGCGCTGGTGATCTGGATCTGGCAACTGCTGGCCCGGTTCAAGGAAGACCGGATCGAGCCGATGCTGGACGAGATGGGCGAATCGCTAGAATCGGCGGGCGACCGTGCCGAGGGCTTCTGGCGCCGCGTGTTCTCGCGCTGAGCTGACATCGCGACAGGCCGGGGACGCGCTCTCAGGCGCCCCAGCTTGTCCGGATCGTCTGTGCACGGCTGGCCGCCCGCAGCAAAGCCTCGCTTGGGTCCCTCGGCTGCGACCAGGCCCCGGGGGCGGCTTGCGCCAGCCATAGCGCCGGGCCGCCGGATGCCCCCCGGTCGGGCAGGTCGCCCGGCAGATCGTCTCCCTCGAAACACCAGAGCGCGTCGAGATCGACCCGCGCGGCGAGGCGGAGCGCCACGGCCGCTGGCGCGCCCGACAGGATTTGGACCAGCCCGGCGGGCAGTCCGGCCGCTTCCAACTCCTTCACCAACAGACGCAGCTGGGTTTCGCAGCCTGGTTGCGCCAGCAGCAATGCGGCGTTTCCCGTGGCCAGCACCGGCCCGAGGATCGTGGCGGCCGCGAGGGCCGGGGTTTCGGCCGGACAGAGGGCGGCGATCACGCCAAGGGGCCTTTGACGTGTCAACGTGGCGCTGTCCCGCTTCTCGGACCAGGTGGCGCAGGCGGTCGCGGCCCGCGCGGCGCAGGCGGCCAGCGGCGCGGCCGCCTCTTCGGGCATCCGGGCGGCAGTGCGGGCCAGCACGGCGGCGCGGCCGGTGGCGTCCCGCCGGGCCCAGCCGGTCTGCGCGCGGCGCGCGGCGGTCAACGCGGCTGTTGGGTCGGGGCCGCGGTCGGCCGGGGCGGGGGCCATGGGCCGGGCCGGGGCAAGGCCCTCGGGCCGTTGCCAGAGTTCCAGAGGGTCCGGGGCGAGGCCAAGATCGGTGCCGTTCACGCAGACCGTCCCGGCCTCAAGCGCGGTGGCAAGATCGAGCGCGACGGCCAGCGTCTCGCTCCAGAGGCTTGCGGCTGGAGCGGGCGGTCCGGCATTGGCCAACAGGATGGCCTCGGCCGGGCTGCGGAAGGTGATCGACAGCAGGATGGGCCCGGGCAGGGGAAGCTCCATCTCGGGCGAGGCCGGGGCGAGGCCCGAAATCAGGGCAGGTGCGAAATAGAGGCCAGTGTCGGGCAGGCGGGGCAGCGGCTGGATCGGGGTGCCTGTGCTGTCGGCCAGCGCGGCGGTCAGCCGGTCGCGCAGCGCGGCCTCGGGCAGCGGCCCCAGATCGGTGGCCGGGTCCAGCGGGTCGCCGACGATCAGCCGCGCCATGCGCCCGGCCAGCCGGGCATGGACCCGCTCGGCGACCGATTCCTGAACCAGCAGGCGCTGCCCGGTCGTGCCAGGCGGCGGATTGCCCAGCGCCTCGGCGATGGCGTCGGCGGCGGCATCGAGATCGGCATCCTCCAGCACCAGATGCAGGCAGGGGCCAGAAAGCTCCGGTAAGGGTGGCCGCGCGAGACCGAGCAATGGCTTGGCGGGGCCGGTCAGCACTGTCAGCAGACCCGCGGGCAGTCCGGCCTCTGCCGCGGCCTCGGCCAGGCACAGGGCGGCCAGCATGCCGCCGCCCGGGCCGGGCGCAAGCATCGCGGCATTGCCTGCCGCCAGCGCCGGACCGATCCGGCCAAGCGACAGGCCGGGCGCGACGATCCCCATGGGCACGAGGCCCGGTCGGTCCGCCTCGCCCAGCAGGGCCTGATCCGCCGCTTGTCGCAGCGCCGTCGCCCCCTCGGCCAGCCAGGCGCGGCCGTGCCGCACCGGTCGCCCGGTTTCCAGCGCCAGCAGCTGGGTCAGGCAGGCGGCCCGGGCGTCGATTGCCTCGGCCCAGGCCCGCAACCGGTCGGCCCGCGCGGGGCCCGACAGCGCAGCCCAGTCGGCCTGGGCGCTCCCGGCGGCGGCACGGGCGTCGGCGATCTGGGGCGGCGTCGCCTCGGCCAGCTCGGCAAGGTCGGTCCCGGTCGCGGGCGCGGTCAGGGTCCGGATCGGCCCGTCCGGCGCCACCGGTCCGCCGACCCAGGGACCGAAGCGGCCCTGCTTTCGGGCGATCCAGGCGCGGGCCTCGGCGTCGGAGGCACGGCCGGGGCCGCGGTCGAGTGTGGGGGACGGCATCGTTCTAGCCCGGCGCGTGGCGGCGGGGGGTGTTGCCCGCACCGAAGGCGATCTCGTCCAGTCGCCGCTCGATCGCGCCCAGAAGCGACGAGGCACCGAAGCGGAAAAGCGCCGGCTCTTGCCAGCGCGGCCCGAGTTCCTCGCCCACCAGCCCCAGCCAGTCGAGCGCATCCGTCGCCGTCGAGATCCCGCCCGCGGGTTTGAAGCCCACGTCAATGCCGGTCGCCTCGCGATAGGCGCGGATCATCCGGCACATGGTCAGCCCGACCGGCAGGGTCGCGTTCACGGGTTCCTTGCCGGTCGAGGTCTTGATGAAATCGGCGCCCGCCATCATCGCGACCAGACTGGCCCGGGCGACATTGGTCAGCGTGCCCAACTCGCCCGTGGCAAGGATTGCCTTTATATGTGCGGGTCCGCAGGCGGCGCGGAACGCCGCGACCTCATCGTAAAGCGCCTGCCAATCGCCCAGCAGCACGTGGCGGCGCGAAATCACGATGTCGATTTCCGCAGCCCCTGCGGCGACGCTGGCCTCGATCTCGGCCAGCCGGGTGGAAAAGGGCGACAGCCCGGCCGGAAAGCCGGTCGAAACCGCCGCGACCGGCAGGCCCGAGCCCTCGAGCGCCGCGCGCGCAGGCGCGATCATCTCGTGATAGACGCAGACCGCGGCCGTGGTCACCCGACCGGCGCCAAGCGCCGCCCTGAGATCGGCGCGCAGCGGGTTCCGGGCCTTGGCGCACAACCTGCGGACGCGGCCGGGGGTGTCGTCGCCCGACAGCGTCGTGAGGTCGATCAGCCCGACCGCGCGCAGAAGCCAGACCGCTTCGGTCGCCGGATCGGCCGGGCGCCGCGCGGCAAGACCCGCCACATGGCGTTCGGCCGCCGGACGGTTCACCCGGGTCGCAGCGACCCAGCCGGTATCGAGCGGCAGGCCTGCATTGCGGTCCTGCGCAGGTTGTGGCCCGGCGGTCCGGGCGGGCGATGGGGTTTCCTCGCTTGGCACGGTGCGCCCCCTTTCAGCTTTGCCGTTCCCCTAGCTCGCATGCGGGCACGGGGCTTGGCAAGGCGGCGTCCGGGCGGCTCAGAGGTTCAGGAAATAGGGGTCGGAGCTGTGCCAGTAGGCCGCGAAGTCGGCGGCGCGGGCATGCGGCAGGCCGAGGCTCTGCATCGCGTAAAGGTCGGCCGACAGAAGCCCCGCCAGTCGGAACCCGTTCTGCGCCGCGGTGCGGGCCGGGCTGCCTTCCGAGAAGATCGCCTCGATCTGGGCAGAGGCGTTGACCAGCGCGAAGATCACCGCCAGAGGCCGGGAATTGGGCCAGACCGCCACGCTTTCGCGCGCAAAAGACCGCCATCCCTCGGGCGAGGCCAGAAGGGATTCAAGCGCGAATTCCGTGAGCCCTTCGGTGGGATCAACCCCGGGCTCGGGACAGCTTGAGTCTGGCATGGCACGTAACGTCAACATCATCCGCGAAACTGGGCTGGGCTGCACGCCGGGTGCCCGCCTCCCCGGCTAACAAATAACTTTATAAATGCGGTCGTGTCGGTGCCGCCTCCTCCGGCTTGCCGAGACGGAAGGAAAGATAGACGTCAGACCCCTTCCGAACAAGCGTATCAGTCGCCTTTTAGGCGGATCGCTGCGCGGCCGATGGCGCATTTCCGGCGGGATTCCGACGCACCGGGCGGTGCGCGGAATGTCGCAGTGCGAGTCGCGGCGCCCCCTCCGGCCCCGGCAGATCCAGGGTCATCTTTCTGTAAGAATTCGGTTTTTGCGCCGAGCCGCCGGGCGCCGGACAAGATCTGGGCCGGGAAGCCGGTCCTGAGCTCTTGCAAATGCGGCGGAACAGGCCCATACATTCAATAAATTGCATTTGTTGGTCCGGGGGCGAACCGGTTCGCCCGGGCAGCTGCGACTCGGCGAAAGGTGGGACGATGGGCGGGCGACTCGCGATGATTCTGGTGCTGCTGGCGGCCTTGCCCGCCGCGGCGGCCGAGACGGTTCTGGCGCCGGTCGAAATCACCGAATGGAAGCCGGTCTATGGCGAGGTCGAGGCCCGTGACCGGGTGCCCGCGCGCAGCCGGATCGGCGGCACGGTGGCCGAGCTGAAGGTGACCGAGGGCGATCCGGTCGAGGCCGGGCAGGAAATCGCGCGGATCGAGGACGACAAGCTGACCTTTCAGATGCGTGCGCTCGACGCGACGCTGAAGGCGCTGACCGCGCAGCTCGAGACCGCGCGGCGCGATCTCGACCGGGGCACGGCGCTGCGGGAACGGGGCGTCGTCACCCAGCAGCGGCTCGACCAGCTTGCGACCCAGGTGGCCGAGCTTGAGGGCCAGATCGACAGCACCGCCGCCCAGCGCCGCGTGATCGAGCAGCAGGTTGCCGAAGGCGCGGTTCTGTCGCCCGGCAGCGGGCTGGTGCTGTCGGTGCCGATCTCGCCCGGCTCGGTTCTGGTCGCGGGCGACACGGTGGCCGAGATCGGCGGCGGCGGGCTGTTCCTGCGGCTCGCGATCCCCGAACGCCATGCGCTGGCGCTGCGGCAGGGCGACCGGATCGACGTTGGCACGGGCCACGGCCAAAGCGGGCGGCTGGTCAAGATCTATCCGCAGATCGAGGGCGGCCGGGTGCTGGCCGATGTCGAGGTCGAGGGGCTCGACGGCCGGTTCGTCGGGCGCCGGGTGCCGGTCCGGCTGCCGGTCGGCACGCGGCGGGCGCTGCTGGTGCCGCCGGGGGCGGTGACGCATCGCGGCGGGCTCGATTTCGTCGCGGTGGCGGGGCCCGATGGCCCGGTCGAGCGCGCGGTGGTGCCGGGCGAGCGCCTCACCCATGACCGCCGCGACTGGGTCGAGATCCTGACCGGGCTGGAACCCGGCGACCGCGTGGTGAGCCCCGATGAGTGACGAACCCCGCCCCGCCGCCCGCCGCCTCGGCCTGGCCGGAACGCTGACCAGGGGGTTCATCCGCTCGCCGCTGACGCCGCTTTTGCTGCTGGCGGCGCTGGCGCTGGGCCTGATCGCGCTGATCGCCCTGCCGCGCGAGGAAGAACCGCAGATCTCGGTGCCGCTGGTCGATATTCATGTCCAGGCCGACGGGTTGAAGGCCGTCGACGCGGTCAAGCTGGTGACCGAGCCGCTCGAGACCATCGTCAAGGGCATCGACGAGGTCGAGCATGTCTATTCGCAGACCTATGACGACCGGGCGATGGTGACCGCGCGGTTCAAGGTGGGGCTGAGCCAGGACACCGCGATTTTGCGCGTGCGCGACAAGATCCTGGCCAACATGGACCGCATCCCGGTCGGCATTCCCGAGCCGCTGGTCGTGGGGCGCGGCATCAACGACGTGGCCATCGTCACACTGACCTTCACGCCCACTTTCGGCCAGACCGCCGTGACCGCGGCCGATCTGACCCGGATCGCCCGCGAGGCCGAGACCGAGCTGGTCCGGATCGACGATGTCGGGCTGACCTATCTGGTCGGCGCGACCGAAGAGGCGCTGCGCATCGCCCCCGACCCGCAGAAGCTGGCGCTTTACGGGATCACGCTGCAGCAGTTGTCGCAGAAGGTCGCGGGCGCCAATGCCGCCGCCCCGGCGGGGCTGGTGCGCGACGGCGGCCAGCAAGTCGGGCTGGCGCTGGGCCGGACGCTGGCAACCCCGGCCGAGATCGGCAATCTGGAACTGACCGCGCGCGACGGCCGCACCGTCTATCTGCGCGACCTGGCCGAGATCGGTTTCGTCTCGGATCTGGACGAACACCATGTGGCAAGCCTCGCCCGCGGCCGGGATGGCGAGATCGTCCGTCGCCCCGCGGTCACGCTTGCGCTGGCCAAGCGCGCGGGCGCCAATGCGGTGGTGGTGGGCGAACAGGTGCTGGCCCGGCTTGAAGAGATGAAGGGCGGGCTGATCCCCGATACGGTCGCGGTCGAGGTCACGCGCGATTACGGGCACACGGCGTCCGAGAAGGCCAACGAGCTTCTGTTCCATCTGGGGCTGGCGACGGTCTCGATCGTGGCCCTGGTGTTGTTTGCCATCGGCTGGCGCGAGGCGCTGGTGGTGGCCATCGTCATTCCGGTGACGATCCTGCTGACGCTCTTTGCCGCCCATGCCATGGGCTACACGCTGAACCGGGTGTCGCTGTTCGCGCTGATCTTCTCCATCGGCATTCTGGTCGATGACGCCATCGTGGTGATCGAGAACATCGCCCGGCACTGGGGCATGATGAAACCGGGCGACAGCCGGGTGCGGGCGGCGGTCGAGGCCGTGGCCGAGGTCGGCAACCCGACCATCGTCGCGACCCTGACGGTGGTCGTGGCGCTTTTGCCGATGCTGTTCGTCTCGGGGATGATGGGGCCTTACATGAGCCCGATCCCCGCCAATGCCTCGGCCGCGATGATCTTTTCCTTCTTCGTCGCGGTGACGATCACGCCCTGGCTGATGCTGAAGATCGCGGGCCGGGCGCCCGTCCCCGCCGAGGGCGCAGGCCACGGCCATCCGGGCGGTCGGCTGGGGCGGCTTTACGCCCATGTCGTGCGGCCCATCCTGTCGCGCAAATGGATCAGCGTAGTTTTCCTGCTGGGGGTGGCGACAGTCTCCTTCGGCTCGATGGCCGCGCTTTACACCAAGGACGTGACCGTCAAGCTGCTGCCCTTCGACAACAAGTCGGAACTGGCCATCGTCATCGACCTGCCCGAGGGCGCCTCGGTCGAGGCGACCGACGCGGTGGCGCAGGCCGCCGCGCGGGTGGCGCTGGCGATGCCCGAGGCGGTCTCGGCCCAGACCCATGCGGGCACCGCCGCGCCCTTCAACTTCAACGGGCTCGTGCGCCACTACTTCCTGCGCGAAAGCCCCGAACAGGGCGATGTGCAGGTGAACCTTTCGCCCAAGGATGCCCGCGACCGGACAAGCCATGCCATCGCGCTTGATTTGCGCCAGCGGCTTGCGGCGCTCGATCTGCCCGAGGGGACCGTGCTGAAGGTGGTCGAGCCGCCGCCCGGGCCGCCCGTCATTGCCACCCTGCTGGCCGAGATCTACGGCCCCGATGGCGACACCCGCCGCGCGGTCGCGGCCAAGGTCCGGCAGGCCTTCGAGGACACGCCCTTCATCGTCGATGTCGACGACAGCTTCGGCACCCGCGCCCGCCGCATCCGGGCCGAGGCCGATCCGTCCGATCTGGCCTTCTTCGATGTCGCCGAGGCCGACGCTCTGGACACGCTCCGGATGCTGAACGGGTCCACCACGGTCGGCTATTCCCATCGCGGCGAGGGGCGGGCGCCGATCCCCATCGTGGTGGCGCGCGACAAGGCCGACCGGGTGCTGGACGAACGGGCGCTGGCGACGCCGGTTCCGGCCAATGCGCTGCCCGGCGGGCGCGGCGTGGTCGAGCTGGGCGATGTGGTGCGGCTGTCCGAAGAACAGGCCTCGTTCCCGGTCTTCCGCCATAACGGCCGATATGCCGAGATGGTCCAGGCCGATCTGGCGGGCGCGTTCGAGGCGCCGCTTTACGGCATGCTGGCGGTCGAGGACCGGCTTGCCCGGGTCGACTGGGCGGCGCTGGGCCTGACCGCGCCCGAGATCCGTCTGCATGGCCAGCCGCTTTCCGAGGACCGGCCGGTCCTCCTGTGGGACGGCGAATGGGAAGTGACCTGGGTCACCTTCCGCGACATGGGCGCGGCCTTCGGGGTGGCGCTGGTCGGGATCTACATCCTCGTCGTGGCGCAGTTCGGCTCGTTCCGGCTGCCCCTGGTGGTGCTGACGCCGGTGCCGCTGACCTTTCTGGGCATCATGCTGGGGCACGGGCTGTTCCATGCCCCCTTCACCGCGACCTCGATGATCGGCTTCATCGCGCTGGCGGGGATCATCGTGCGGAACTCGATCCTGCTGGTCGATTTCATCCGCCATGCCGATCCCGGGGGCCGGATCACGGTCGAGACGCTGGTCGAGGCCGGGGCCACACGGGTCAAGCCGATCCTGCTGACCGCGCTTGCGGCGATGATCGGGGCGGCGGTGATCCTCGCGGACCCGATCTTTCAGGGGCTGGCGCTGTCGCTTCTGTTCGGGCTGGCCTCCTCGACCATGCTGACGGTGCTGGTGATCCCGGCGATCTACCGGATCTTCAAGACCTGAGCGGGGGCGCGGGGCACGGCCCGGCCCGCGCGGGCCAGCCGGGCCTCGCCGCTTTCCTCGCCGAAGCACATGTCGAAATCGGCGCAGTCGGTGCAGACCGGCACCGCGCAGAGCACGAAGCCCTCGTCCTCGCAGATCAGCCGGTAGAAGAACCGCTTCCACTTCATGTTGGCGGTGTTTTTGGCGGCGAGCGGGCCGAAATGCCGGGTCAGCATCGCCGAAAGCTCGCCCCGGTTGCGCAGGCCCAGATCCTGCCAAAGGTGGTCGGGCTCCATCGCGCGGCGCGCGATCATCGAGGCCAGCGGCGGGGCCAGCGCCGTGTCGCCCGCATGGGCCAGCAGCAGCGAGCGCAGCGAGTCTTCCTCGATGCCGCGGGGGACGTCGCCGATGCCGCGCAGGAACTCGCGCGGCGCCGCCGGGAACAGCGCGCCCACCAGCCCCGCCAGTTCGGCCGCGTCCAGGCCGCAATGCGCTGGCAGGTCCTCGGGAACCGGGGCTTCGGACAGGGCCAGCGCCAGGATCGAGGCGGCGACATGCAGGTCTGCCGCGTCCCAGCGGCCGCGGGCGGCTCCGGCCATCAAGCGGTCATAGGCGGTGTCAGCTGTCATCGTCACGCTCCTGCCCCCAGCCTCTGCCGCGGGGGCAGCGGCGTCAAGCGAACGGCGGCCGGGCTGGGCCGAGGGCCATGCCCTGCCGCATTGCTGGGCAGCGATGGCGCCAACACGGGCGCCGCGCGAACGCGGAGCCATTGCCGCAAGGCCCGGGACTGGTCAGGCCGACCGGATCAGGTCGCGGATCACGGGCACCTTCTGCGGCTTGCCCGACAGCGACCGCAGCAGCGTTGCCAGCTCGGGCTCGTCGACCCGCCGGGCGGCATCCTTGGGGCTGAACCAGCGGCGGGTGCGTTCGCGCCGTTCCTTCCAGTCGCGCTTGAGCTTTGTCACGATCATCGGAAAGACCTCGACCCGGCAGCGCAGCACCGACCCGTCGTCGAGGCGCTTGTCATAGTCGTAGGTGCCGATGCTCTGGCTGGCGACGTAGCCCTCGGCCCCGGCCTCTTCCAGCGCCTCAATCTCGGCCGCGACCCAGGGCTTGCGCCCGTCCATGGTCCAGCCCTTGGGCATGACCCAGCGGCCGGTCCCGCGCGAGGTGACCATCAGCACGCTCAGCCGGCCGTTCTTGTCACGCCGGAAGGGCAATGCCGCAATCTGGCTGCCAACCGGTGCCTTTGGCTCGATCGCCAAACTTCCATCCATTCTTTTCCGCTCGTATCCTGCGCGGCCGCCAGAGCATCCGCGCGACTCCTCCCCCGGGCCTCTCCGGGTGCCGCGCTTTGCGCGACCAACTTTGGCGAATCATAAACCCAATACTCTGTCGGGTGTGCGAAAATATCACGTCATCTACCGCAAATCCGACATCTCCGGGAACATCTTCGGCCCGATTGGGATGCCAAACACCGTCGCGGCGGCGGCGGCAAGGCTTGCGGATATGACGTTTCGGTGACATTCGTCCTGCCGGGACGGCCGGACCGCGTGCGCGGGCCTGCGCTGCGCCCCAGCCGCGGGAGGCTGTGCCCTGCCGCGACCGACGGTAAACGAGGAAAGGCTTCCCGTGTCAGACACTTTCAAGGACCGCCAGTGGAAGACACTGGACAAGGACCTCAAGCGCCTGTCGCAGGTCGGAACCGCCGCACAATCCGTGTCGCGTCCGCTGGTGGGTGTCGGAATCTCGCTCGCTTTCATCGTGGCGGCGGCGCTGGCCGCGGCCCTGGTGACGGGCAACACGCCGGGTCTGCTGTTCGTCATGGCGGCCGCGGCCTTCGGCGCCTACATGGCGCTGAACATCGGGGCCAATGACGTCGCCAACAACATGGGTCCTGCGGTCGGCGCCAACGCGCTGTCGATGGCGGGGGCCATCGCCATCGCCGCGATCTGCGAAAGCGCGGGCGCGCTGATCGCGGGCGGCGACGTGGTCTCGACCATTTCCAAGGGCATCATCGCGCCCGAAAGCGTCGCGGATTCGGCCACCTTCACCTGGGCGATGATGGCCGCGCTGCTGGGGGCCGCCGTCTGGGTCAACATCGCCACCTGGATCGGCGCGCCGGTTTCGACCACCCATTCGGTGGTGGGAGGCGTGCTGGGCGCGGGCGTTGCCGCGGCGGGCATCGCGGCAGTCAACTGGCCGACCATGGGCGGCATCGCCGCCAGCTGGGTGATCTCGCCCTTTCTGGGCGGGGTGATCGCGGCCGGGATGCTGGCCTTCATCAAGTGGAAGGTCGTCTACCGGGACGACAAGATCGCGGCGGCCCGGGTCTGGGTGCCGGTGCTGATCGGCGTGATGTCGGCTGCCTTTGCGACCTATCTGGCGATGAAGGGGCTGAAACACCTCTTCGATATCGGGCTCGGGCATGCGGCGTTGATCGGGGTGCTGGTCGGGGTCCTGGCCGGGCTGGTTTCGGTGCCGCTGATCCGGCGCCAGTCGGTGGGGCTCGAGAACCGGAACCGGTCGCTGAAGGTCATGTTCACCGGGCCTCTGGTGATTTCCGCGGGGCTTCTGTCCTTTGCCCATGGTGCCAACGACGTGGCCAATGCGGTCGGGCCGCTGGCGGCCATAGTCCATGCCCAGCAGGACGGCGAGGTTCTGGGGCAGGTTGCGATTCCGGTCTGGGTGATGGTGATCGGCGCCTTCGGGATCTCGTTCGGGCTGATGCTGTTCGGGCCCAAGCTGATCCGCATGGTCGGCAGCCAGATCACCAAGCTGAACCCGGTCCGGGCCTATTGCGTGGCGCTGTCGGCGGCGCTGACGGTGATCGTGGCCTCGTGGCTGGGGCTGCCGGTCAGCTCGACCCATATCGCCGTGGGCGGGGTCTTCGGCGTCGGGTTCTTCCGCGAATGGGATGCCGAGCGGCGCTGGCGCCGGATGGATCAGACGCTGCCGCAGGCCAAGCGGCTGGCCCCGGAAGAACGCCGCCGCCGCAAGCTGGTGCGCCGGTCGCATTTCATGACCATCGTCGCGGCCTGGGGCATCACCGTCCCGGCGACAGCCCTGCTGTCGGGCGGGCTTTTCGCCGCGATCATGGCCCTGCAATAGCGACCCGGACGCGACGCGTGCTCAGGCGAAGCTGTCGCGATACTCGGCGCGAAGCGCCGCCTTCTGCACCTTGCCCATGGCGTTGCGCGGCAGCGCCGGGGTCAGCACCACCCGGCGCGGCTGCTTGAAGGCGGCCAGCCGGGTCCTGAGGTCGGCGGCGATGGCGTCCAGATCGGGCCCGGTACCCGGCGCAGGCACCAGCACCGCCACCACGGCCTCGCCGAAATCGGGATGGGGCACGCCGATCACCGCGCTTTCCAGCACGCCGGGCTGGGCGTCGAGCGCCTCTTCGATTTCCTTGGGATAGATGTTGAGCCCGCCCGAGATGATCAGGTCCTTGGCGCGGCCGACGATCTGCACATAGCCGTTCTCGTCGATCCGCCCCAGATCGCCGGTCAGGAAAAAGCCGTCCTCGCACAGCTCTTCGCGGGTCTTCTCGGGCATCTGCCAGTAGCCCTTGAAAACATTGGGGCCCCGGACCTCGATCTGGCCGATCTCGCCCTGCGGCAGCTCGGCCCGGGTCTCGGGATCGGCGATCCTCAGATCGACCCCGGGCAGCGGCAGGCCCACCGTGCCCGCGATGCGCTCGCCCTCATAGGGGTTCGAGGTCGACATGTTGGTTTCGGTCATGCCGTAGCGTTCGAGGATGCGGTGGCCGGTGCGGGCCTCGAAGGCGCGGTGGGTTTCGGCCAGAAGCGGCGCGCTGCCCGACACGAAGAGCCTGAGAGGCGCGGCCAGTGCGCGGTCGAAGCGGGGATCGTCCAGAAGCCGCGTGTAGAAGGTGGGCACGCCCATCATCGCGGTCGCGCGGGGCAGCGCGGCAATCACCGCGTCGGTGTCGAATTTCGGCAGAAAGATCATCGACCCGCCGGCCAGCAGCAGGGTGTTGGTGGCGACGAAAAGCCCGTGGGTGTGAAAGATCGGCAGGGCGTGCAGCAGCACGTCCCGGGCGGTGAACCGCCAGACATCGGTCAGCACCTCGGCATTGGAGATCAGGTTGGCCTGGGTCAGCATCGCCCCCTTGGACCGCCCCGTCGTGCCCGAGGTGTAGAGGAAGGCGGCCAGATCCTCCGCGTCGCGCGGCACCGTCGGATAGGTGCCGGTCCTGGCGCGGGCGATCACCGTGAAGCTGCCCGAGCCATCGGCATTCAGCGTGGCGATCCGGGCGCCCGCAGCCTCGGCGACCGGCGTCAGCCCGCCCATCCGGCGGCCGTCGCAGATGAACAGCCGCGCCCCGCTGTCGGACAGGAAATAGGCCAGCTCGTCCGGAGTATAGGCGGTGTTGAGCGGCAGGAAGATCACCCCGGCCTGGGCGCAGGCCGCATAAAGCGCCAGCGCCTCGGGCGATTTCTCGACCTGCACCGCCAGCCGGTCGCCGGGGCCGAGCCCGAAGGCGTTCAGCGCATGGGCAAAGCGGGCGGCGGTGGTCAGGAAGGCCGCATGGGTCAGGGTGCGGCCGTCGGCCAGATGCAGGAAGGGCGTCTCGCGCCCTGCATGGCGGCCGAAAAGCTGGTCGTAAAGCGGGTTGGCCATGGGCGGGCTCCGGTCTGGTCGGGACCGGCATCGGCGCCGGCCCACCCAGTCTGCGGGACGGCGCCCGCGACGGTAAAGCGCGCCAAGCACCGCACCCCGGACGGGCGATCAGCGCGGCTCGGGCAGGGTGTCGGATTCGGCCAGCACGTCGGTCGGCGTCGTGGTCTCGCTTTCGCTTCGCAGCGCGGCGGCCTCGTGCAGCAGGCTTTCGGCGAAGGCGCGTTCCAGATCGGACTGAAGCTTGCTGTTCAGCTCCATATATTCGGCATTGTCCTCGAGCGGCACGCCGGGCTTCCAGACCTTGGCCAGCTCGCGCAGCGCCGTGCGGTCGAAGCTGAACAGCGTCTCTTCGGCATTCTCGGCCTCGTAGGCGGAAAGCCCGGTCTTTTCCAGCACCCGGCGCCCGCAGCGCAGCGCGCTGTCGAAGACCTCGCGCACGGTTTCGTCGGCGCCGGCGCGGTACAGCTCGAAGACATGTTCGCGGTCGCGGGCGCGGGCGATGATGAAAAGGTCGGGCCGCACGCGCCGGGCGTAGCGCACCAGCGTGGTCGCGGCCTGGGCGTCGCCGATGCAGACCACCAGCACCTCGGCCGTGTCGATGCCCGCGGAATCGAGCAGCGCCGGCCGGGTCGCGTCGCCGTAATAGGCCTTGAAGCCCAGCCGCCGGACCCGCCGCACCGCGCGCAGGTCGTCGTCGATCACCGTGGTCCGCCCGCCGGTCAGCGCGATCATCCGGTTCACCGTCAGCCCGAACCGGTCGATCCCGGCGATGATGACGGGATGGTGTTCGTCGATCTGGTCGGCATCGGGCCGCGTCCCGCCACGCGCCTGCAACACCCGGGCGATGATGTCGTGCAGGATGAAGAGCGCGGGCGTGATCAGCATCGACAGCGCGATCACAAGGCTCGACATGGCGACGATGTCGGGCGGCATGATCCGCTGGGACGAGGCGAAGCCGACCAGCACAAAGCCGAATTCCCCGGCCTGCGCCAGCCCCAGGGTGAACAGCCAGCGGTTCGACCGGTCGAGCTTGAAGGCCAGGGCCAGACCGTACAGCACGGCGACCTTGATCAGCACCAGACCGGTCACATAGACCGGCAAGAGGATCGGCGCGTCCCAGAACACTGAGAAATCCATGCCCGCGCCGACCGTAATGAAGAACAGTCCCAGCAGCAGGCCCTTGAACGGCTCGATCGAGCTTTCCAGTTCGTGCCGGAATTCCGAATTGGCCAGCACCACGCCCGCGAGGAAAGTGCCAAGCGCGGGCGACAGCCCCACCATCAGCATCAGCGAGGCGATCCCCGCCACGATCACCAGCGCCATCGCGGTGTTCAGCTCGCGCAACCGTGCCGCCTGGACGTAACGGTAAAGCGGGCGCACCAGATAGTGACCCGCGAGCACCGTGCCCGCGACCGCGCCCAGCGTGACCAGCGTCACGCCCCAGGCGGGCAGTTCCTCGATCAGATGCATCGCGCCATGGCTGCCTTCGGTCTCGGCCGCGCGCATCTCGGGCGAGGCGAGGAAGGGCATGATCGCCAGCATCGGGATCACCGCGATGTCCTGCATCAGCAGCACCGAAAACGCACTGCGCCCGCCGGGCGTGTTCATCAGCTTCTTTTCGGTCAGGGTCTGCAGCACGATGGCCGTCGAGGACAGCGAGAAGATCATCCCCATGGCCAGCGCCGACTGCCAGGTCTGGCCGAAGACAATGGCGGCCGCGGTGACCAGCGCCACGGTGATCAGGACCTGCAGCCCGCCCATCCCGACCAGCTTGTCCCGCATCGCCCAGAGCGCGCGGGGGTCGAGCTCGAGCCCGATCAGGAACAGCATCATCACCACGCCGATTTCCGACACATGGCGCAGCGTGATCATCTCGGCACCGGCAAGCCCCAACACCGGCCCAACAACCAGCCCGATCAGAAGATAGCCCAGGACCGAGCCAAGCCCCAGTCGCGTGGCCAGCGGAACCGCAAGCACGATGCACAGCAGATAAAGCGTGGCGTTGAGCAGGAAGCCTTCCATATACCGTCCCGGTGGGCGATCCGCCGCCGGCCGGACGGGCCGAAGGATGGTGTCGCATGCGTCGCACCCTAGCGATTGGGGCGAGTGCTGCAAGCATCTGGACCGGCGAACGCGAACGGGGCGTTGTCGCAGCGGGGGCCGCGGGCGTTCAGGCGGCCGCGGTCTCGGCGGGCGCGCCCGGGCGTGGTTTCTGCAGGACCAGCGCCGCGGGGATCATCGCGAAGGCCGCAAGCCCTGCCAGCAGGAAGGCGTCCTGATAGGCCAGCATCGCCGATTGTGCGCGCAGCGTCTGGGCCAGCCAGGCCGCGCCTTCCGGGCTGGTCGGGGTCAGCCCCAGCGGCGCCAGATACTGGGAGACCGCCTGCCGTGTCGCGGTCAGTTCCTCGCCCAGCAGAGCCCAATGCACCTGGCTCCGCTCGGAGACCTGCCAGCCCAGGATGGCGACGCCAATCGACGAGCCGATCGACCGGGTGACGCCATAGATGCCCGAGGCCTCGTCCTGCCGCGCCGACGAGATGTTCTGGAAGGCCAGGGTCGACATCGGCACGAAGAAGAGCCCCATCCCGAAGCCGGTCACCACGCCGGGAAGGCCGAGATCCCAGAACCCGGCATCGAGGTTCAGCCCGCTCAGCAGCACATTGCCCAGCCCGGTCAGCCCAAGCCCCGCGACCACCAGAAGCCGCGCGTCGATGCGTTTCAGAAGCACCGCGCCGGTCACGACCATCGACACGCCCGCCGCCAGCCCGCGCGGAATGAACAGATACCCCGCATCGAGCACCGGATAGTCCAGAAGCCCCTGCACGAAGAGCGGCAGGATGGCGATTGCCCCGAACATCGACACCCCGAAGCCCAGGATCGCCACATTCGCCGCCGCAAAGCTGCGGTCGCGCAGCAGCGAGAAATCGACGATGTTGTCGCGCTTGCGCCAGCCTCGCGCCACGAAGAACACGCCCGCCACCGCCGAGCTCAGCGCGGTGACCTGGATCAGCTTCGAGCCGAACCAGTCATGGGTCTCGCCCAGATCGAGCGTCATCTGCAAACAGCCGATTGCCGTCAGCATCAGCGCGAGCCCCGCCCAGTCGACCGGCAGCGACCGGGTCTCTTCGGCCTCCAACTCGCCCGCGATCAGCATCAGCGCGAAGGCCGCCAGCGGCAGGTTGACGTAGAAGACCGCGCGCCACGAGAAATATTCGGTCAGAAGCGCCCCCAGCGTCGGGCCGAAGACCGGCGCCACCACCACGCCCAGCCCGAAGAAGGCCATGGCCTGGCCGCGTTTCTCGCGCGGGAAGGCGTCGAACAGGATCGATTGCGACAGCGGGATCAGGAAGGCACCGCACAGCCCCTGGCCGATCCGGAACAGAACCAGCGTGCCGACCGACCAGGACAGCCCGCACAGCATCGAGAAGCCGGCAAAGCCCAGGATCGCCGAGGTGATCAGCCGCCGCCGCCCGACCCGCCGCACGAAGAACCCGGTCAGCGGCATCACCGCCACCGAGGCAACGATATAGCTGGTGACGATCCAGACGGTCTGGTCCGAGGTCAGCCCGAAGGCCGCCTTTATATGGGGCAGGGCGACGTTGACGATGGTCATGTCCATGACCTCGAGGATCGCGGTCAGCACCACCGCCAGGACGATGGGCCAGCGCGCGGCGCTCATGGTCCGGGCGCGGCCGTGGTGTCGACGGTCGCGGTCGCGCTGGCGCCCGCCTTCAGGCAGAAGCGCGCAGCCTCGGGCACCGGGTCAAGCGCGATCCGGACCGGGATGCGGCGGGTGACCTTGACCCAGTTGCCGGTCGCGTTCTGCGCGGGCAAGAGCGAAAAGACCGCCCCCGCGCCCGGACCGACGCTGGCGACCCGGCCCTCCAGATCGAGCGCGGGGCAAAGGTCGATGCCGATGGCGGCGGGCTGGCCGGGGCGGATGCGGGTCAGATCGGTTTCCTTGAAATTGGCCTCGATCCACCACTGGCCATCGCCCACCAGAGAGAAAAGCGGCTGACCTGCGGTCACGACGGACCCGGGCCGAAGGTCGATATTGGCGATCCAGCCGCTTTCGGGCGCGGTCACGGTGGCATGGTCAAGGTCGATCTCGGCCATCTGCAGCGCGGCCAGCGCCTCGCGGACACCGGCGTTGCGGTCGCCCTCGTCACCGAGACTGGCCTGCGCCCGGGCCAGTTGCTGAGCGGCCGCCGTCTCTTCGGCCTGCGCCCGGTCACGCGCGGCCAGCGCGCTGTCGAGTGCCGATTGCGACACGTCGTTGCGGCGGAAAAGCCCCTCCTGGCGCAGGTAGTCGGCCTCGGCCTCGCGGCGGGCGGCGCGGGCCGAGTCGAGCTCGGCCTCGGCGGCGGCGACCTCGCGGGCGGCGGCGCCCGCCGATTGCAGCGCGGCATCGGCCCGGGCCCGGGCCTGATCGACCGCGGCCTTCAGCGCGCGGTCGTCGATGCGGAACAGAAGATCGCCCGCCGCCACATGGTCGTTCTCGTCGACGGCCAGCTCGGCGATGCGCCCGCCCACCTCTGGGACGACGGTCAGCACATGGGCCTCGACATAGGCATCGTCGGTGCCGGGATAGACCCGTTCATGGGCCCACCACCAGACCAGCACCCCCGCCAGCGCGAGCACCGCGAGCCCGGCCAGCACCGGTTTGCGACCGAGCTTCATCGCCCCGCCCTTTCCTGTTCTCCCTTGCACATGCGTCGGCCCGTTCTTTTCGTGCTTCGCGGTCGTCCGCTCCCCGGGCATGACCGAGTCTCGGGTCCGGTGCAACACCCGCGCCGCGCCGGGCGCGCGGACCCTAGCGCGCGCCGGATCGCATCCCCCTGTCGGCCGGATTACAGTTTCGCAATCCAGGTGTCGAAACCGGGGCGGCCGCGGTCGATAAGGGCGATCGAGGGGTCGATAGAATTGTCTTCACCTGCCGCCCTCCGCCCGCATTGGCGCACGATTTCGGCCCGATTTCGGGCAGAGGCAGGATGCATCGAGGTCCGGGCCGCCTCTGGTCCGGGCGAATGCGCTGGGTGTGAGGACCTGCCATGACCGATATCTCTGCCGTTTCCGGCTCCACCTTCTCGGATGGTGGCCCGAATGTTGCCGTCGCCGTTCTGGCTGCGCTGCTGCTGGGTCCGTTCGGACTTTTCTATGTCAGCCGCGTGGCGGCGATCGTGATGATCGTGCTGACCTTCGTCATCGCCCTGCCGACGCTGGGTTTCGGCGTCCTGCTCACCCTGCCGCTGGGCATGCTTTGGGCCGGGATCGCCGCGATCCGGCTGCGCCGCCGGGCGATGCTGGCGGCCTGAGGCCCTATTCCCGGCTCAGGGCGACCACCGGGTCGAGCCGCGCCGCCGCCCGGGCCGGGAGAAACCCGAAGGTGATGCCGATCAGCGTCGAGGACAGGAATGCCACCGCGATGGCCGTGCCCGAGAAGGCCAGCCGCACCTCGGTCGCGACCCGGTCGACAATCTCGCCCGTCAGCAACGCGCCCGCGATCCCCAGAACCCCGCCGACGAGGCAGACCAGCACCGCCTCGATCAGGAACTGCGCGACGATGTCGGACCGGCGCGCGCCGATGGCGATGCGCACCCCGATCTCGCGGGTCCGTTCGGTGACTGACACCAGCATGATGTTCATCACCCCGATGCCGCCCACGATCAGCGAGATCACCGCAATCATCGCGACCAAGGCGGTCAGGGTCCGGGTCGTGCTGGTGATGGTCTCGCGGATCGAGTCGCTGTTGGTGAGGAAGAAATCCCTGCTGCCATGGCGGGTCAGCATCAGCGCCGAGATCGCGTCCTGCGCCCTGGTCATGTCGTAGCCGTCGGCGACCCGGACCGCGATGCTGCTGAAATGGTCCTGCCCCGAGACCCGCGCCATCGAGGTGGTGTAGGGGATCCAGACATTCAGCGAGGACGGGCCGAAGGTCGCCCCGGTCGCGCGCACCAGCCCGATGACCCGCACCGGCACCCGGCCCAGCAGCAGCACCTCGCCCAGCGGGTCGGCCCCCGCGCCGAAGAAGGTGTCGCGGGTGTCCTCGTCGATCACCGCGACCTGTTCGCGGGCGGCGATGTCCTCGGGGCCGAAGACAGTGCCTTGCAGGGTTGTATAGGCATGAACCTGGAAATAGTCGCCGCTGACCCCGCCGATCGAGGCGGTCGAGGTCACGTTCCGGTAGCGCACCGACAGGCTGTCGGACACCGCCGGCGAGACGCTGTCGGCAAAGTCCTGCAGTGCCAGCGCATCGGCATCCGAGGGCACCAGCGTCTCGAAGCGGTTGGCGTCGCGCGCGCCGAAGCCGCTGCCCGAGCGGATGGTGATGGTGCTGGTCCCGAGCGAGCTGATGTTCTCCAGCACTTTCTGCTGGCTGCCATTGCCAAGCGCCACCACCAGCACCACCGAGGCGATGCCGATGATGATGCCCAGCATGGTCAGCAGGCTGCGCACCCGATGCGCCAGAAGTGCCCGCGCGGCCATGCTCAATGCCTCGATCTGGCGTCTCAGCCCCGCGCCCGCGCGGATCTGGCGGACCGGGCGGTCGGGCCGGTCCGCCCGGGGCGCGTCGGCGGTGGGCCGGTCCGACACGATCCGGCCGTCGCGGATCTCGATCACCCGGTGGGCATGGGCGGCGACACGCGGGTCATGGGTCACCATCACCACGGTATGGCCCTGCCGGTTCAGGTCGAGCAGAAGCGCCATCAACTCTTCGCCCGAACTGGAATCGAGCGCACCTGTCGGCTCGTCGGCAAGGATCACCTCGCCGCCGTTCATCAGCGCGCGCGCGACCGACACCCGCTGTTGCTGGCCGCCCGAAAGCGCGCTCGGCCGGTGGTCCAGCCGGTCGCCAAGGCCGAGCCGCCGCAGCAGGTCCGTCGCCCGGGCGCGCCGCGGCCCCGCGCCTTCGCCCGCATAGACCGCCGGAACCTCGACATTTCCGACCGCGTCGAGATCGGGCAGCAACTGATAGCGCTGGAAGATAAAACCGAAATGCTCGCGCCGAAGTTCGGCCAGCGCATCCGGGTCGAGCGCCGAGACATCCTGCCCGTCGAAGAGGTAGCGGCCGGAACTCGGGCGGTCGAGACAGCCGAGAATGTTCATCAGCGTCGACTTGCCGGACCCCGAGGCGCCGATGATCGCCACCATCTCGCCCGCGCGGATCTCGATATCCACATTGTCGAGAACGGTGATGGTCTCGTCGCCCGCCTGAAAGCTGCGGGTGATGCCGCGCGCCGCAATCAGCGGCTGGCCAGGTTCGGAGCCGTGCATCTCAGAACCCCATCGGCGGACGCATCCGCCGCGATCCGCTGCCCTGGGCCGCCGTGGCCTCGGCCGATCCGGTGACGACCCGGTCGCCTTCGGACAGGCCCGAGACGATCTCGGCCGTGACCTTGTCGTTCAGCCCGACTTCGACCGGTTGAGTGCGAACCGTGCCGGTGGCGGGGTCGTATCGCTGGACCTCGGCGCCGCCCGGGCCGGTCCTGACCGCCGAGGCGGGCACGGTCAGCACGTTCTGGGCCCGGTCGAGCACGATCGAGACCTGGGTCGTCATGCCGATCCTCAGCTTGCGGTCGGGATTGTCGACTTCGAGCAGGCCGTTGTAATAGATCGCCTCGTCGGTCGAGATGGTGTCGCTGTCCTCGATCTCGCTGGGCGCCGGTTCGACATCGCGCACGGTCGCGGTGAACGGGGTGTCGGGTTCGCCGAGGATGGTAAAGCGCACGTCCTGCCCCGGCCTGACATGCACCACATCTGCCTCGGAGATTTCGGCCTTCACCACCATCCGGTCGAGATTGGCGAGCTTGACGATCGTCGGCGCGTCGTTGACCGCGTTCACGGTCTGGCCTTCCTCGACGACGATGGCGACGACGGTGCCTGTGATCGGCGCGGTAATCCGGGTGCGTTCCAGCGCGATCTTGGCGGTCGAAACCGTCACCTCGGCTCGTTTGCGCTGGGCTTCGAGCGCCTCTAGATCGGCGCGGTCGACATCGACATCGGCCTGCGCCGCCTCGACATCGCCGTCCGAGACATAGTTCTGCGCGGCCAGCTTGACCTGCCGGTTCAGCGTCAGCTCGTCCTTCGTCAGGCTCGCGGTCTTCGCCGCGATCTGGGCCATGATATTGGCCAGATCGGCCTCGGCCTGCAGCACGTCGTTCTGCTGGTCGAGCGAGTCGATCTGCGCGATCAGATCGCCCGCCTTGACCTCTTGTCCCAGTGCGACCGCCAACGTCTCGATCTGGCCCGAGACCCGGGCGCCGACGCTGACCAACTGGCTTGCCTCGACCGTGCCGGTGGCCAGAACCGTCCGCTCGACCGTGCCGCGGGTCGCGGCGGCGGTGGCGGGCGTGCCGGTCGCCGTGTCGCGCAGCGAGACCGCCCAGGCGCCGGCCCCAAGCGCGGCGGCGACAAGAAGGATCAGAAGGCGCAGTCTGGTTTTCATCGGGAAAGGCTCGCAATGCGGCGAAAGGGGCGTTGCAGGGTCATACGCGGCGGGGGCGGGCTTCCGTCGCCGGACCTGGCCGGACACGCAGCCGTGATCGGGACGCGGCCCGGGATGCCGCTCGGGAAGCCGCTCAGGCCG
The DNA here is from genome assembly GCF_003265965.1 of Rhodovulum viride. Classification (NCBI taxonomy): domain Bacteria; kingdom Pseudomonadati; phylum Pseudomonadota; class Alphaproteobacteria; order Rhodobacterales; family Paracoccaceae; genus Rhodovulum; species Rhodovulum viride. The sequence goes on from NZ_MUAV01000014.1 coordinate 120,397, forward strand.
GGTGCCAGCCGCGCAGGCAAAGCGCGCTGCCCGCCGTCTGGAGCGCAAGCCCCAGAAGCCCCAGCGCGATCAGGGCTGCGGCCAGCGCGCCCCCGGGCAGGGCGGCCTCGGCCGCGGCGCGCACGGGCGCCTTCAGGGCCAGCACCGCCGCCGCCATCACGGCGGTCGTCCCCAGAAGCCCGGTGACGCGCCCGCGCGGCAGCGCCCCGGCATGGCCGCGCCGCCGCGACAGGACCCAAAGCAGGCCGGCATAGACCGCCATCCCCGCCGAGGTCGCCAGCGCCAATCCGGCCGCGCCCAGAACCGGGGCCAGCGCGAGTTTGAGCCCCAGATTGGGGAGCGCGGCCAGCATCAGTGCCGTCAGCGGCGTGCGGGTGTCGCCCCGGCCGTGAAAGCCCGCCACCAGCGAGCGTACCGACAGGGCGGGCACCAGCCCCAGCGCATAGGCGGCGAGGATAGCGGCCGAGGCTTGCGCAGCCTCGGCATCGAAGGCCCCGCGCCGGAACAGCACCTCGACCGCCCAGTCGCCCAAAAGCGCCATCAGCACGGCCATCGGCAGGCCGGTCGCGAGGCAGACCATCGCCGCGCGGTCGAGCGCCCGGCGCATTCCGACAGCGTCGCCAAGCCCCGCCCGCCGCCCGATATCGGGCAGCAACACCGTGCCCAGCGCGACCCCGATCAGCCCGATCGGCAACTGGTACAGCCGGTCGGCATAGTAAAGCGTCGACAGCGACCCGGACGGCAGGAAGGTCGCCAGAACCGTATCGGCCAGCACCGAGATCTGCAGCGCGCCGGCCGCCAGCACCGCCGGGCCGAGGCGGCGGAAAAAGGCCCTGGTCTCGGGCGACAGCCGCGGCGGGGCGACGCCCAGCGCGATCCCGGCGCGGGTCGCGGCCATGGCCAGCAGCAGCACCTGCGCCACGCCCGACAGGGTCACGCCGACGGCCGCCGCCTGCGCCACACCCGGAAAGAGCGGCGCGGCCCAGAGCGTTGCCAGCATGCACAGATTGAGCAGGATCGGCGCGGCGGCGGTCGCGGCGAAGCGGTCGCGGCTGTTCAGAAGCGCGCCCAGATAGGCCACGACCGACATGCACATGAGATAGGGAAAGGTGATCCGCGTCAGCGTGATCGCCAGCGCCCGTGTCGGGTCCTCGGCGCCAAGCCCCGGAGCGAGGAGGCTCAGTACCCATCCGGTCTGACTCAGCGCCACCGCGAGCAGCACGAGATTGGCCAGCAACAGCCAGCCCAGCACCTCGGCCCCGAAGCGTCTGGCCGGACCGCCCGAGGCCGACAGCGCGGCATAGCCCGGCAGGAAGGCTGCGTTGAAGGCGCCCTCGGCCAGCAGCGCGCGGAAATGGTTCGGCAAGCGGAAGGCCAGCATGAAGGCATCGGCCACCGGCCCCGCGCCGAGCGCCGCGGCCAGGACCACGTCGCGCAGAAACCCGAAGATCCGGCTGAGCAGGGTCAGCCCGGACACGGTGCCGAGTTTGCCAAGCATGGGACAGCAACTCCTTGACCCGCGCCGTCCGGGCGGGTCCCGGGGCCGCCTGCTTATCGCGCCTTTCCCGGCGCGGGGCCAGTGGCCGCCGGAGCCGGACGTTCAGCCCCCCGGCGGATGGACGCCGAGGGGCTCGCGGGTGTTACCGCCCCGCGTTCTGGCTGTGGCCGATGGCAGAACTCGGCTGGGTCCAGAGGCTTTCGGGTGTCAGGATGAAGGCGAAGAGGGCCAGATAGGCGACCAGAAAGACGATCAGCGCGGCGGCATTGCGCCGTCCCATCGTCACAAGTCCGCCAAAACCCGCTCTTGGAGCTGGCTGCATGGTGCGAATCCCCCATTGTGGCCAGTTAAGTCTACAGAGGTTGTCGTGATAAATCCTCCCGTCCTTCGTGCTTTCCATGGAGCGATTTCCCCGGCCGGGGGCTGTGGCCGCCACTGTATGGACAAAAACACCCGTGCCTTGTTTGGATTGGCGGCTTCAACCTATTGTGCCGTAATGATTAATCCTTCCGGCTGCTGAGGGCGGCCGGGGCGGTCCGGCAACAGCCGCGCTTGATCGTCGCGGGTTTCGCTCGTATGCGTGGCCTATGATCACCCAGAAGACCAAGTATGCCTTGAAGGCCCTGATCGCGCTCGCGGAAGAGGCCGCCGGGGACGGCGAGGCGCTGACCATCGAGCAGATCTCGCAACGGTCGGGCGCGCCCAAGCGGTTTCTGGAACATATCCTGCTGGATCTCAAACGCACCGGCTATCTCGGCTCGCGCCGGGGCCGGTCGGGCGGCTATCTGCTGATCAAGGCGCCGCGTCAGGTGTCCATCGGCGAATTGCTGCGCGAGGTCGACGGGCCGATCGCGCCGCTGCCCTGCCTGTCGCGCCGGGCCTACCAGCCCTGCGACGATTGCGAGGACGAGGAAAGCTGCCGCATCCGCAGGCTCTTCGGGCAGGTTTTCTATGCCTATCTGCTGCTGATCGAGTCGCTGACCCTCGCCGATCTGCTGGAAAGCCCCGAGCGGATCGAACGGCTGGCGGCGGATGCCGCCCTGCCGCCCGTCTGAGAGCGCCCCCGCCCCGTTCCGGTCAGCCCCTGTACCCGTCGGACTGGAACCATTTCCAGGCGTCCTGGATCATGGTGGGGAGG
>NZ_MUAV01000149.1:0-628 GCF_003265965.1 Rhodovulum viride
GCTGCCAGCCCGCGGGGGGCGCGAAGGCCGCGACGGCCGCCTTCAGCAGCGGGCCCGACAGCGCCCCGAAGGCGGTGCCGGCCGGGTCGGTGGCCTCGGCCTCGCTCAGCCGGGTCACGCCCGCGGGCACGAAGGCACCGGAGGCGAAGCTGCCGATCTCGATCCAGCCGCTGTTCGCGTCATTGCGCATCCTGAGGGCGGCGGTCGCGGTATCGACCCAGAGCATGCCGGGCCAGGTCTCGGGGGGCGGGGTCGGCCCGGCATTGGTCGAGGCGGCGGCGGCCAGGGCGCCCTGGAAGAAGGCGAAGGCCTGGGCCTTGGTCTGGGCGCTGTCGGGGATGTAGCTGGCCTGGGTCATGATCTCCTCGGGGGTTGGGTTGGGGGAAGTCGGGACCGCGGATCGGGACCGCGGCGCGCCGGGCCGCAGGGCCTCAGGTCGCGCGGAAGGCGGCGACGGACAGGCGGGTGACGCGCAGCGCATAGGCTTCGCTTTCGACCGAGAGCGCCGCGCGGATCTGGAAGAGGCGGCCGTCGAACTCGGCCGCGTCGAAGCTTTGCCAGGGGCCCCAGGTGGCGGTCGCGTCGTCATGGACCCGGACCTGGGTGTCGAGATCGCCATAGGCATCGG
>NZ_MUAV01000150.1:0-627 GCF_003265965.1 Rhodovulum viride
GACGGTGACGCTCCATTTCTGGTCCCGCGCCCCCGGCAACCGGCAGGTCAAGGCGCTGATGGGCGAGGCCTTCGGTCTGCTGCACCGGGCCGCCCTGACCGCGCCCGGCTTCAAGCTGCTCGACTGCCTGCGCGAGTTTGCAACCGTTTCCGTCGGCCCAGACGGCAAAACCCGGCACGGCGTGCAGCGCTACCGGATCATCATGCACAAGGAGTGAGGCTTCCATGGCAACCGTAGGCTTTTCCGGCCGTCAGCTCACCATCGAGTGGGACGGCACCATCATCAAGGGCGTGAAGAACAAGACCGCCAGCTTCTCGCGCGAGGGGATCGACATCACCTCGGACGACGATCAGGGTTTCCAGACCTTCCTGCCCGAGCCGGGCGTGATCTCGGCCGAATGGTCGGTCGAGGGCATCACCGGCGACGAGACGCTGATCGCCGCCTGCCTCGCGGGCGCGCCCTACGAGACGCCGCCCGTCACCATCAACCTGCCGACCGGCGGCACGGTCGAGATCACCATGTTCCTCAGCCAGCTGGAAATCACCGGCAACACGGATGGCGCCTTCGAATTCAGCGCGACCATGATGTCGAGCGGCATCCCCGTCTACACGCCTGCGGGGGCATGAC
>NZ_MUAV01000151.1:0-625 GCF_003265965.1 Rhodovulum viride
AGCGGCTCAATGCCCAGGTCGGCCGGGCCGAGGCCACCGAGGCCGCCCGCGCCGCCGCGGCCACCGGCGGCGACGATCCGGCGCCGGGAACGGGGGCTGCCCCCACCGGCACGGCCCGGCCCCAACAGGCCGCCACCCCGCGCGATCCCGCGCATCGGGGCGTCGAGGTGGGCTTCATGCTGCATGCGCTGGCGGCCAGCCGGGGCGACCGCGAACGCGCGGTGGCCCGGCTTGAGACCGATGGCCATTCCGGCATCGCCGCGATCATGTCGGGCGCGTCCGAGGCCGCGGGCGGCATCACCATTCCCGCCGCGCAATCCGAGGAACTGATCGCGCTGCTGCGCCCGCGGGTCACCGTCCGCGCCTCGGGCGCGCGCACCGTGCCGATGCCCGCGGGCGAGCTGCGCACCGCGCGCCAGACCGCAGGCGCGACCGCCGGTTACGGCGCCGAGACCTCGGCCATTGCCGAAAGCGAGATGAGCTTCGATGCGGTCGACAAGTCCTTCAAGCTCCTGCGCGCGCTGGTGCCGCTGTCGAACAGCCTCCTGCGGCATTCCTCGGTCGCCATGGCCCAGCATGCCCGCGACGACCTCTTGAAGGCGATGGCGCTGCGCGAGGACCTGGC
>NZ_MUAV01000152.1:0-625 GCF_003265965.1 Rhodovulum viride
GCCAGGTCCTCGCGCAGCGCCATCGCCTTCAAGAGGTCGTCGCGGGCATGCTGGGCCATGGCGACCGAGGAATGCCGCAGGAGGCTGTTCGACAGCGGCACCAGCGCGCGCAGGAGCTTGAAGGACTTGTCGACCGCATCGAAGCTCATCTCGCTTTCGGCAATGGCCGAGGTCTCGGCGCCGTAACCGGCGGTCGCGCCTGCGGTCTGGCGCGCGGTGCGCAGCTCGCCCGCGGGCATCGGCACGGTGCGCGCGCCCGAGGCGCGGACGGTGACCCGCGGGCGCAGCAGCGCGATCAGTTCCTCGGATTGCGCGGCGGGAATGGTGATGCCGCCCGCGGCCTCGGACGCGCCCGACATGATCGCGGCGATGCCGGAATGGCCATCGGTCTCAAGGCGGGCCACCGCGCGTTCGCGGTCGCCCCGGCTGGCCGCCAGGGCATGCAGCATGAAGCCCACCTCGACGCCGCGATGCGCGGGGTCGCGGGGGGTGGCGGCCTGTTGGGGCCGGGCCGTGCCGGTGCTGGCAGCCCCCGTTCCCGGCGCCGGATCGTCGCCGCCGGTGGCCGCGGCGGCGCGGGCGGCCTCGGTGGCCTCGGCCCGGCCGACCTGGGCATTGAGCCGCT
>NZ_MUAV01000153.1:0-621 GCF_003265965.1 Rhodovulum viride
CCGCCCAGGTCCCGCCCATGAAGTCATAGGCGGTCTGCGCGAAGCTGTAGGGGCTTTGGGTGCGGATCGCGCTGCTGATCTGGCGCAGCGTGAAGCCCGCGATGCGCACGGCCTCGGGCGGAAAGGCCATCAGACGCCCTCCCGGCGCTGGCGGGCATAGACCCGCTGCGCCTCGTCGCGCGTCACCCGCCGCACGACTTCCGCGATCTGTTCCGGGCTGGCATTGCTGCCCGCGACCGACACATGCACATCGCCCATGCGGACAGACCCGCCGCCGCCCAGGCTGGCGACGCCGAGCTTGCCATTGCCCAGCCGGGTCAGCGGCAGGATCGCCTCGGGGCCTGCCTCGCCCATCAGCCCGGTCGTGGCGCCCCGCATCGGAAAGAAGGTCGGCCGGTCGACCACGCCGCCCGCGGCAAAGGCCCGGACCCGGCCGCCCTCGAAGACATTGCCAAGCGCGTTGACCGTCACGCCGCCGCCCGCGCCCGCACCGGCGCCGCCGAACATCCCCGCGAAGAGGCTGTCGAAGAAGCCGCCCATCGCGGTCGAGACCGGCGACAGCGCCCGGTCCAGCAGATCGTCGAGCATCCGGTCGGCCAAGGCCGAGATCGCGTCGCCCGC
>NZ_MUAV01000154.1:0-609 GCF_003265965.1 Rhodovulum viride
GATGGATCTCGCGCCAGCTGCCCCGGTTGCCCTCGGCGGGCACCATGTAGGGCAGATCGGGGTGGAACCGGAGGCAGTCGGGCAGCGCGGGCAACAGCGCGCGTGTGATGCCACGCCGGGCGAGATAGTCGCGCACGGGGCTGTCCTCGGCCGGGCGGCAGGCCTGCCAGATGGCGCGGGCCTGGGCGATGGCATTCTTGCGGGCGGCCTCGGCCTGATCCGCGCGCTGGCGGGCGTCTTTCTCGCGCGCCGCCTTGCGCCGGGCCAGCTCGGCCGGGTCGATCTCGACCTCGCGCGCGCCCATCAGCCAGTCGAGTGCCGTGCGGAACTCGCAGCCCTTGACCAGCTCGACCAGCGCGATGGCATCGCCGCCGCCGCAATGGCGGCAGTTATAGACGTTGCGGGCGGTGTTGATTCCGAAGCGGTCGCGGCCGCCGCAGACCGGGCAGGGGCCGACGCGCTCGATCCCCTGCGGCGGTCTCAGCCCGGCGATGCCGAGCCGGTCCGCCACCTCGGCAATCGGCAGCGCGCGCGCCTCGGCCAGTCGGGGATCTTCGCGCGGGGTCATGCGAGACCGCACGAAAACAGAGGCACGGCGTCCCGGAAATT
>NZ_MUAV01000155.1:0-608 GCF_003265965.1 Rhodovulum viride
TCCCCCATCAGCACGTCGTTCAGATCGCGGCCCTCGCCCGCATGGACGATGGAGATCCGCTGGACGGACGGCACCCGGGCGCGCGCCCGGCGCAGCCCCGAAAGGAGCTGCGCGCGGGTGCTGCGCGGGTCGGAATCGCCGTCCTGAATAAAGACCAGGTGCTCGACGCCCTGCGGCGGCAGCCAGGCCTGAAGATCGTCGAGATCGGGCATGCCGGCATAGCGCATGCCCTTGCCGCGGGTGATCCGGCGGCCCGCCATGTTGCCCAGCGAGATCCCGGCCCAATAGGCAGCCCCCGGCAGCCCGCCCGCGACCAGCGCGGTCAGCGTGGTCTCGATCCCTTCGCCGACCACCATCGCCCGGGTGCCGCTGGACCGCGCCAGCCGGATCGCCCCGCCCTTGACCGAGCCCAGCGTCTTCTTGGCGGCGAGGGTCTCGCCGTCATGCGCGATCACCGCCTTGCCCTTCGGCTGGCCGAGGTCGAGCCAGGTGCGGTGAATGCCGCTGCCCCGGCCGCCTGGGGCCTGCACCAGGGCGACCATGGCCGGGCCGCGATGGATCTCGCGCCAGCTGCCCCGGTTGCCCTCGGCGGGCACCATGTAGGGCAG
>NZ_MUAV01000156.1:0-604 GCF_003265965.1 Rhodovulum viride
GCCAGGTCCTCGCGCAGCGCCATCGCCTTCAAGAGGTCGTCGCGGGCATGCTGGGCCATGGCGACCGAGGAATGCCGCAGGAGGCTGTTCGACAGCGGCACCAGCGCGCGCAGGAGCTTGAAGGACTTGTCGACCGCATCGAAGCTCATCTCGCTTTCGGCAATGGCCGAGGTCTCGGCGCCGTAACCGGCGGTCGCGCCTGCGGTCTGGCGCGCGGTGCGCAGCTCGCCCGCGGGCATCGGCACGGTGCGCGCGCCCGAGGCGCGGACGGTGACCCGCGGGCGCAGCAGCGCGATCAGTTCCTCGGATTGCGCGGCGGGAATGGTGATGCCGCCCGCGGCCTCGGACGCGCCCGACATGATCGCGGCGATGCCGGAATGGCCATCGGTCTCAAGCCGGGCCACCGCGCGTTCGCGGTCGCCCCGGCTGGCCGCCAGCGCATGCAGCATGAAGCCCACCTCGACGCCCCGATGCGCCGGGTCGCGCGGGGTGGCGGCCCGCGGCGCGGGGGGTTGGGCAGGCGCGGGATCGTCGCCCCCGGTGGCGGCCGCGGCGCGGGCGGCCTCGGTGGCCTCGGCCCGGCCGACCTGGGCATTGAGCCGCT
>NZ_MUAV01000157.1:0-594 GCF_003265965.1 Rhodovulum viride
GCCAGTCGAAGATCGCGGGGCCGGTTTCCAGACAGGTCAGCCGCACCTGGACGCCTTCGGGGCCGACCGTCACCGCGCGGCCGGTGACCTCGAAGGCCTTGGCCTCCCAGCCCCGCCGCGGGATCGTGACACGTATATTATCGCCCAGCCGCACGCCCCAGGCGGCAAGGCTGCAGGGCAGGATCGCCTGGCGCTGGCGCCGCCCCTTCAGGAGTGCCAGCTTCATCAGCCGCTGGCCGCGCACCGGATCGGTCTCGCCCGGCAGCTCGCCCAGATCGCGCACCAGCCGCTCGCCATTGTCCGCCGCGCGATACGTCTCGGAGGCCAGCACCGGCAGGTCGGTCACCACATGCTCGGCCGTCGCGTCGGCGAACTGCGCCTTGACGGTGTTGAACTGGTCCTCGAAGGGGCGCCGCGCGATCACCCGGATCCCCGCGACCAGCATGTCCTCGGTGATGGTCAGGTCGGGCTCTTCCCAGACAGCGCCGCCAAGGGTCAGCCGCCCGCGTTCGCAGGCCCACCAGCCGCCCCAGGCCGAGGAGAGCGCATCGAGGTTCTCGCGCGGGCTGGCCTCGGTATCGAGCACGCCGTTGA
>NZ_MUAV01000158.1:0-584 GCF_003265965.1 Rhodovulum viride
CGCGGGCCGGGGGGCGATCCGCTGGGCGGCATGTCGACGCTGCAGTTCGGGCGCCAGGCCTTCTCCTCGGCGCTGGCCGCGGAACGGTCGGCGGCCGGCATGTTCCGCAACGGGCTGCGCCCGAGCGGCATCCTGAAGTTCGACAAATGGCTGACGCCCGAACAACGCGAGCTGGTCGAGGCGAAGCTCCCCGAGAAGTATCTGGGCGCCATCAATGCCGGGCGCCCGTTCATCGCCGAGGGCGGGTTCGATTATCAACATATCAGCATCTCGCCGGAAGACGCGCAGATGCTGGAAACGCGCCAATTCTCGGTCGAGGAGATCTGCCGCTTCTTCGGAGTGCCGCCGGTGATGATCGGCCATCCCGGCGGCACCACCGCCTGGCCCACCAGCGTCGAGCAGCAGGGCTTGCTGTTCCAGAAGTTCACCCTGCGGCGGCGGATCAAGCGGATCGAGCAGGCGGTGGCCAAGCAGCTGCTGAGCCCAGAGGACCGCGCCGCCGGGCTGTCGGTTCGGGTCAACATGGAGGCGCTCCTGCGCGGGTCGAGCGCCGAGCGCGCGGCCTTCTACGGCCCGATGACGCA
>NZ_MUAV01000015.1:0-105193 GCF_003265965.1 Rhodovulum viride
CGCGTTCCTGTCGGACATTAGGGAAGAGGGCTTTGCTACCTCGGGCGCCGAGGCCAGCTGGTGCGAGGACACGGCACATGCCTGCCCCTGCTGCGGTGGGTCCGGGCATCGCGGGGACATGGTGGGCGGCGGTTCCGCAGCAATTGCCGCAGAGCGCCGCAGGCAGATCGAGGTGGAGGGCTGGACGCCAGAGCATGACGACGAACACGACGAATGCGAGCTTGCGTTGGCCGCTGGCGTCTATGCGCTCAGCGGGGCTTCGGATTCACATCTATTCGATCCGGAGAGGCAGTCTGCCATCCGCGAGCTGTGGCCGTTTCAGGCGCACTGGTTTGGACCAGACGGGGGACGAAAGGACCTCGTTCGCGCTGGCGCTCTGATCGCTGCCGAGATCGACAGGCTGGATCGCGCCGCCATCAAGCAGGATGGCCGGGACTGATGGACGGCGAAGAACATGATAGCGCCGATTTCCTCGTGACCGCGGCTCGCAAGGCAAGCGGCGAGGGGATGACGCGCGAGCAGTTCATCGCCGCTGCTGGGTTCTTCTGGGATAGCTGGCACAAGGGTCGGGACTTCATGAGCGATTTTTTCAAGCAGGGGAACCGGGAAGATGTCTGACCACACCCACATCGAATGGACGGATTCGACCTGGAACCCGATCACCGGCTGCAGCATTGTCTCGGCCGGTTGCACCAACTGCTACGCGATGGGCTTGGCCGGCACGCGGCTCAAGCACCACCCGAGCCGGGCAGGCCTGACCCGCGAAAGCGGCGGGCGCCACCTCTGGACGGGCGAGGTGCGGTTCAACGAGGAATGGATCGACCAGCCGCTGCGCTGGCGAAAGCCGCGGCGGATCTTCGTCTGCGCGCATGGCGATCTGTTCCACGAGGCCGTGCCCGACGAATGGATCGACCGGGTTTTCGCCGTCATGGCGCTGGCGCCGCAGCACACGTTTCAAGTGGTGACCAAGAGGCCAGAGCGGATGCGGGATTACCTGACCGAGCGCGAGGACCGCGAGATCGGCCGCGCGATGGACCGCCAGCTGACCGGCCCGCACCCGGTGCCAGTGCTCCGCAACGTCTGGCTCGGCACCAGCATCGAGGACCAAGCCACCGCCGACGCGCGAATTCCGCACCTGCTGGCGACACCAGCCGCCGTCCGGTTCGTCTCGGCCGAGCCGCTGCTGGGGCCGGTGAGCCTTGAACCTTTCCTGCCATGGCCAGATTCCGGCGGGGAGCTTCCTGACGGAACCGCGTTTGGCTGCTACGATTGCGACGGCGGGACATGTTCGAACTGCCCGAAGGACCATGCGCACTATGCTTGCGAGGAAGGACCTCGCGACGCAGAAGGTTGCCCTGAATGGGTGCACTGCGAGCGGGTCACGCTCGATTGGGTGATCGTTGGAGGCGAAAGCGGCTTGCGCGCGCGCCCGATGCACCCGGATTGGGTGCGCGTCCTGCGCGACCAATGCCAGGCCGCGGGCGCGGCCTTCTTCTTCAAGCAGTGGGGGGAATGGGGGCCGCAAACACCTTACCCGGTACCAGCGCAGCTAGGAGAAATGACCAGGTTCACCATCACCGCCTCCACGGATCGCAGGCGCGTCGGTGCCACGGTGTGGCGCGCTGGACATGGCATTTACCTCCCGTCCGAAATCATGGACCGAAACGGCAAGCGCGCCGCTGGCCGCCTGCTGGACGGCAGGGCGTGGGACGAGATGCCGGAGCCCACAAATGGGGACCTGGACCATGGCTAATTTGGCGATCGATCTGGCATCGCTGCTGCCAGAGCCGCGATGGACAGTCTGCATTCACCTGAAAGGCGGGCATGTGGCGCGCCTCATGATGCCCGAGGCAGACGCGGTCAGCCTGCTGGAAGTAATGGAAGGACACATTCGCGCCCACGGATTTCGCGGATGGATGCGGGGCGAGATGGTCGTGCTCAACATGGAAGAATTGCAGATGGTTCGCCTGATCCCCTGGCCGGGGGTCGCAGAAGAATGACCGCCACTGCCAACGCGCTCGACATCCTGACGCCCGAACTGCTGACCACGGACGAGGCGCTGGCCTGGCTGGCAGCGCGCGGGGTGCGCACCTCGCGCGGCGGGCTTGACAGGGCGTTTCTGGCGGGCAGGCTGGCGCGGGTCCGGGTGTCGGGCCGGGTGCGCATCCTCTACCGGCCCGCGGACCTCGCGGCCGCCTTCTTCCGCGGTGAGGAAAGGAATGACCCATGCCCCTACGAAAGTTCCGCCGCAACGGTATCTGGTACCTGCGCGGCACCGTCGCCGGACAGCGCGTTTACGAAAGCACTCGCGTTGGCGACGAAACGGCCGCCGAAGCCCTCCGCATCCGGCGCGAGGGCGAGATCCTCGAACGTGTGTCGCTTGGCCGACGCGCTACGGCCACCTTCGCCGAGGCCGCGCTGACCTATCTGGAATCTGGCGGCGAGGGGCGGTTCCTGGCGCCGATCCTGGCGCATTTCGGGCCGCGGTTTCGGCTCGCCGATATCGACAACGACGCGGTGAATGCCTGCGCGCGCGCGCTTCACCCCACCGCAGCGCCCTCGACAATCAACCGGCAGGTGGTCACGCCGATCTCGGCGGTTTACCAGATGGCGGCCGAGGACGGGCTGGTAGCCCACCGCCGGTTCCGCCGCCGCCGGGTCGACGACGCACGCCTGCGCTGGCTGACCCCCGACGAGGCCGAGCGGCTTATCGCGGCGGCCGACGTCCGCACCGCGGCGCAGATCGCGTTCCTGCTGGGCACCGGCTGCCGGGTGGGCGAGATGGTCGCGCTGCAGCGCCGAGACCTGCACCTCGAGACCGGCGAGGCGTGGATCGGCAAGGCCAAGAACGGGCACCCCCGGATGGTGCGGTTCCCGGCCCGGGTGCGGCGGATGCTGGCCGCCCTTGGCCTGCCCGAGGCGGGCGCCGTGTTCCGCACCCCCAAGGGAAAACCTTACGTCCAGCGCGCGAACGGCGGCGGGCAGATACAGGCCGCCTTCAACGCCGCGCGCGACAAGGCAGGGTTGGAATCGGACGGCCCCCGCAAGGTCACGCCCCACACGCTGCGCCACACCTGGGCGACCTGGTACTACGCCCAGACGCTCGACTTCGGCGGGTTGATGGATTTCGGCGGCTGGGAAAAGGCAGACATGGCCAACCGTTACCGCAAGATCGCGCCAGCGTGGCTGGCGAAGGCCCTTATGGACACGGGCTGGCAGTTCGGCAATTCTGATCATGCGGGCATCCCCGCCGGACAAGAGACGAAAAAGTCGGCCGGCTGATCGAGGGTGACTTCGACCCGGTCATCTTGGTGCAAAATCCGTGCACACATGACGGGCAGTTTTCTCTTTTTTGAAGTATTACAGAAACTTAAATAAGCGGCTCAAAACCCTTAGCAGGGGAGCGCCTTCGACCACTCGGCCACGTCTCCGCCGATCTGTCTATGCGGCCACAAACCGGGAAACAAGGCTTTTCTTGAGAGCGCCATAGCTGGCGGCAAGGCGCTGTTATCTCAGAGCCTGCGTGAATTTCCTGAGTGGTCTGTCGCGTGTCATCCCGCACTCAGAGAGATGTCTCATGGAATCGCGACCCGCTTGTCCTGTCGGCATGCCCCGACTTGCCGCAGGATCGGGGAGTTTCCCCGCATCGCCGCACTGCTTGCTGGCTCGGGCGACGCCTCGCCTGAACGCGGCCTGCGGCCCCGGGGCGCTGGGCGACACCACCGGGCGCAGGCGCACCTTTCTGGGCGGACTCTGGCTGACTGCCGCAGCCTCGGTCGGAGCGGCCCTGTCGGTCGACGGTGTCGGGCGACGGGCCGATGCGGATCGCCATGCGCATCCTGCAGGGCCGCGGCGATCTGGGCGGCGGGTCTGGGGGCCGGCGTGGCGCTCAGCCCGGTCCTGGCATCGCTTCCGCTGGCGCCGGGGGGGCTGCCGATCTGCGGCGTCGCCCATACCTCGACCAAGGGCGCAATCGACACGATGACGAAGAACATCGCGATCCGGCTGTCAAACACGAAGATCCGCTGCGACGCGATCGCGCCGGGCGTGACCGAGACCGATGCCGTCCGCGCCTGGGCGGCGGGCGAGCAGGAGGGCGGCGGCGAACTGCCTGAATTCTCGGACAAGTGCACCAACACCACGGTGCCCTCGACCGAGCCGGTCGATCAGCGTTTCCATGCGCCGCGCGGTCATGACCACGGGCCAGCCTTTCGCCAGCACGAGCTTGGCGATTTCGCGCCCGAAACCGGTCGAACAACCGGTGATGAACCAAACGGGAGATGCTGTCATGATCTTTCCTTTCCTTGTGGCGAAGTGTCAGCGCAGCGCCATGGCGAGCCGGTTCAGCCGTCTTCCAGCCGCGCGCGCGGGCAGGCCATGTTGAGGCGCAGGAACCCTTCGCCTGCCGCGCCATAGGCGGTGCCTGCGATCAGCCGCCCCGTGTCCCGCACTTGGGCGACCAGCGCCTCGGCGCTTTGACCGAAGGCCCGCAGGTCGAGCCAGGCCAGATAGGTCGCCTCGGGCGGGGTGAAGCCCGCATCGGGACGGGTGTCGGCCAGACGGGCCGCCGCAAGGCGGTTGTTCCCGGCCAGATAGTCTATCAGCGCCGCGTGACAGTCCGCCCCCTCGGTACAGGCGGCGATGGTGGCCACGATTCCGAACGGGTTAAGGTCGCAGACCTCGTGCACGTTCAGCGCCTTGTCGATCCGCCCGCGCAGTTCGGAGTCCGGCGCCGCGATGGTGGCGATCCGCAGCCCAGCAAGGTTGAACGCCTTTCTGGCGGCGGAACGGCAGGTGACCGAGCCCGCCGCCACGTCGGGCGACAGCGCGGCGTAGCACTGGTGGCGATGGCCCGGCAGGGTCAGGCCGGCGTGGAACTCGTCGCTGACGACGGTCACGCCATGGCGGGCGCAGATCTCGTGCAGGCGCCGCGGCTCGGCCGCGGTCCAGACCCGGCCCACCGGATTGTGCGGGGTGCACAGCAGAAGCGCGCGGCAGTCGCGATGCGCGGCCCGCCGTTCGAGATCGTCGAAATCCATCTCGTAGCGGCCGTCGCGCAGGATCAGCGCGTTTTCCTCGACGGCACATCCTCGCAGTTCCACAGCGTTTCGGCGGCATCGGTGAAGGCGCAGTCGCGCATTGTCATCCGTTCGGAATACCAGATCGCCGCGAGGGCGGCGGGACGGAACAGGCTGGTTTCCACCGTGACGTCGTCGCAATGCCAGAACGGATACTTCCCGCCAAAGTCCGCGTTGCGAACACGCAGGGTGCGCCCATGCTTGAGGGCGGATTCGCCCGGCCCGATCCGCAGCCCGTCCAGCACCGTGTCATGACGCGCAAACAGCGGGCGTTCGCCTTCTTGCTCCCAATCGGTCAACGTGGCGGGAAAGGGCGCTTGCGCGGTTATGGCGTGGCTTTCTGTCTGGACGAGCGGCACCCGGGGCCTGCCGGGAGGGGCTCTCATTTCAGGGACCCTCGACAGATATCCCCGCCGGGCCCATGCGATTAGAGGGACGGACAAGCAAGCGTTCATGACCGGGGTTCATCAATGGCGCGGCCCCTGCCGCTGCCGGTGGCCGTCCGTCTCCGACCCTCGGACAAGCGCGCCGCGGGCCGGCCCGGCTTCGGCGCAACCTTCCGAAGGCGGCCAGGGCCGGGGCGGACGCGAACCGCCGCGGCGCCAGTGCAGGCGAGAGCCGCCGGGCGCGCCTTCAGGCCGGGGATCGCCGCTTCGATGGCGGTAGACCGACGCGAAGAGGCCCCGATCCGCCGGGATCGGGGCCTCGGAGGCAGGATTCAGCGCCAGCCCAGCGCGGGGGCGACGTGAGTCAGGATCGCCTCGATCACATGGGCGTTGTAATCGACCCCAAGCTGGTTCGGCACGGTCAGCAGCAGCGTGTCGGCCGCGGCGATGGCCTCGTCCTTTGCCAGCTCCGCGACCAGCCGGTCGGGTTCGGCGGCATAGCTGCGCCCGAAGATCGCCCGCGTCGTCTCGTCAAGCTGGCCGACCGAGTCGCGGCTTTGCACGCCGCGCCCGAAATAGGCCCGGTCGCGGTCGTCGACGAGCGCGAAGATCGAGCGGCTGACCGACACCCGGGGCGTGCGTTCGTGGCCCGCCGCCGCCCAGGCTGCGCGATAGGCCTGGATCTGCTTGGCCTGCTGGACGTGGAACGGCTCGCCGGTCTCGTCGTCCTTAAGGGTCGAGCTTTGCAGGTTCATCCCCATCTCGGCGGCCCAGATCGCGGTGGCGTTGGACCCCGACCCCCACCAGATCCGGTCGCGCAGCCCCTCGGAATGGGGCTCGATCCGCAGAAGACCGGGCGGGTTCGGGAACATCGGGTAAGGGTTCGGCTGGGCGAAGCCCTCGCCCTTCAGAAGCTCGAAGAAGATCCGCCCGTGCTCGCGGCCCATATCGGCGTCGCCTTGCCCCTCGGCGGGGGCATAGCCGAAATGGCGCCAGCCCTCGATCACCTGTTCGGGCGACCCGCGGCTGATGCCAAGCTGGAGCCGACCGCCGGAAATCAGGTCGGCGGCTCCGGCATCCTCGGCCATGTAGAACGGGTTCTCATAGCGCATGTCGATGACGCCGGTGCCGATCTCGATCCGGCTGGTCTTCGCCCCGACGGCGGCCAGCAGCGGGAAAGGCGAGGCCAGTTGCCGGGCGAAGTGATGGACCCGGAAATAGGCGCCGTCCGCGCCCAGGTCCTCGGCGGCCTGCGCCAGGTCGATGGATTGCAGAAGCGTGTCGGCGGCCGAACGGGTGGCCGAGCCCGGGTCGGGCGACCAATGGCCGAAAGAGAGGAATCCGATCTTTTTCATGGCGGCGATATCCTCCGTTGGGAAAGGGCCGGTATACTGAAAGGGCAGGGACGGCATGTCCCGTGCCGGTTGCCGCTGATCTAGGGGATGGGCGGCGGCCCGGCATCGCCGATCCGCGAACAGGGGCCGTGCGGCCGCGCGCCGCCCTTTCGGTCAGTCGCCGACGGTCAGCACATAGCCCAGCCCGTGCACCGTGGTGATATGCACGTCGCTGCCCTTCAGGCGCCGCCGCAGGCGCGAGACTAGAACGTCGATGGTGCGGTCGCCATAGACCCATTCCCGGCCGCAGATGGTCATGCTGATCTGCATGCGGTCGCGCGGCTTGCCGAGATTGCGGATCAGGCAGATCAGCAGCCGCGCCTCGGCGGGCGACAGCACCTCCAGCCGGTCGGCGACCCACAACCGGCGGGACAGGGTGTCGAGCCGCAGCGATCCGCCCAGCCGGAAGGTCGTTTGTTCCTCGGGCGCCCGGCGCGCGCTCAGCCGGGCCTGGATGCGGGCGCGGAGCACCGCAGGTTCGACCGGCTTGCCGACATAGTCGCTAGCCCCCATGCCCAGACCCAGGACCTGGTCGGTGGGGGCGTCGAGGCTCGAGAACACGATGAACGGGATCTTGCGGTCCTGCTGCAGGAGAGGTGCCAGCAAGAGCCCGTCGGTATCGGGGAGGCGGCGGTCGAGGATCACCAGATCGAAGCCGGTCCGCAGCAGCGCCTCGCGGGCGCTGTCGCCGTCGCCAGCGGCATGGAAGCGGTGGCCAAGCTGGGTGACGATGTCCTCGACCATCACCTGGACCAGAATGTCGTCGTCGATCAGCAGGATATCGGCGGGGTCCGGCCCGCGGCCCTTGACGGGGGGCATCATGGGCCGGTTCCGGCAGGGGGAGGCGGCTGTTCGGTCGGCGGCGCGGCGGCCAGCACCCGGGCCCGGGCGCTGGCGCGCATCTGCGGCGTGGCGGCGGGTTCCTCGAAGATCTGCTCGAACCTGCGCAGGGCGGCGTGAAGCTCGGTCCGGCCGAAGATCGCGGCGCCGTTGGCCAGCTTGTGCGCCTGTCCGGCCAGTGCGGCATCGGGGTCGGCATCGCCGGTCGCGGCCAGTCGCGTCTGAAAGGCCTGCCAGCCCGCGGCGAAGGCCTCGGCCATGCGGGCCTGCGCGGCGGGCGAGATCCCGTCCAGCAGCGCGCTGGGCCGCACCGGGCGGGTGCCGCCGCGGATCGCCCGGCCCAGCGCCACGGCATCGAGCGGCTTTTCCAGAAGCGCTGCGAACAGACTGGCCTGACCCTCGGCGTGGCGCACGAGATCGACATTGGCGCTGAGCAGAAAGACCGGTCGTCCGGCCAGCGCCGGATTGTTCTGCAGGCTGCGGGCGAAATCGACGCCATTGCCGTCGGGCAGGCGGTAATCGACGACGAAGAGGTCGTAATTCTCGGGATGCGCCTGGCACAGCGCCGCAGCATGCCCCAGCGAACGGGCATGGTCGACGCTCAGACCCATCCGTTCCAGCATCGCCACGGTTACCAGCACGCCCACCGGGTCGTCGTCGATCAGCAGGCAGCTCTGGCTGGCCAAGGCGCCATCGGGCCGGGACGGCGCGGCCGGCAGGACGGGAACCGCCGCCTCGATCAGCGGCAGCCGGACCTCGAGGCGCGCGCCGTCGCCCTTCGATCCGGCGACGGCGATCTCGCCGCCAAGCGCCAGCGTCATCCGCTGGGCGATGGCCAGGCCCAGCCCCGACCCCGACTGCCCGGTCGGGCGCGGGCGCAGGGCGGCCGGGGGCGCGGCCAGCATGTCGCGGATCGGGTCGGGCAGGCCGGGCCCGTGATCGGTCACCGAAAAGACCAGACGGTCCCCCTGCCGCGCAACGTCCAGCCCCACGCCGCGCCCGTCATCGTGCCGGATCGCGTTCTGGATCAGGTTGCCGAGGATCTGCTGGACCATCGACCAGTCGAGACTGATCGGGTCGGGCAGGTCGGCGGGCATCGACAGCATCAGCGGCACGCCCTGCTGGCGGGCGAGGATCTCGCGGCTGCGCACGAGGTTTTCCAGCGCCTCGGCCAGCGCCACCGGGGCCGGGCGCGGTTTCGGGGCCTGATGCTCGAACCGCGAAAAGCTGAGCACGTTTTCCAGCGTCGCACTCAGGCCGCGGGCCGAGATGTCCAGCAGCTCGCTGAGCCGCCGACGCTCTTCGAACTCGCCGGGGGGCAGGTCGCGCAAGAGCCCTGCGGCGCCCAGCACGCTGTGCAGCGGTGTGCGGATCTCGTGGCTCATCGCCGCCAGGAACAGCGACATCATCCGTTCGGCCTCGCGCGCCTGTTCGATCGCGCGCTGGTGGTCGGTGACGTCGTTCATCAGCACGATGCGCCAGCGGTCGAGCTTGTAGACCGTGTCCTCGACCATCCGCAGGCGGATGTCGAAGCAGCGGCTGCCGGCATGGGTCTGCAGCCAGATCGCGCTCCATTGCGCGCCCTCTGTGGCCAGGATCTCGTCGACGATGGGCTGCAACTCGGTGCGGCGCGATTGCAGCGCGAGCCGGTAGAACAGCGCCCCGGCCTCGTCGAGCCCGAGGAAGGTCTGCAGCGCGGCGCGGTTGGCGCTGATCAGCGCGCCCTCCTCGTCGGCGATGAAGACCGGGCCGCGCAGGCTTTCGAGCACGCCGAACAACTGGTCGCGCTCGCGCGCCAGTCGCCGCACGCGGTCGGCCATCGCGGCTTCTTCGGTGCCGGTCTCGGACCAGGGCGACAGCATCACCAGTTCGACCTCGTCGAAGAACAGATCGAGCCGCGCCATGAGCGAGTCGCGCGGGGGAAGCCCGGCCGCCATTGCGGGATCGCGAAACAATGCGTCGCAGAGATCCAGATAGGCGCGGCGGTAACATTTCAGAAGGCCGTGGTTCAGCGCCAGCGGCACGCCCGACCGCCGGTGCCGCCAGGCGACATCGCGCAGCCCGGCAAAGCGCGGATCGCTGCCATAATCGTGGTGCCCGTTCGCGCCGCCCGTATGGTTCGGGTCGCCGAGGCTGGCGCCAAGGCAGGCGGTGACGCGCTCGACCGACTCGACCCAGGCAGCGCGCATCGAGCTGGTCTGGTCGGTGTAACCGGCTGCTGCGGCAAGGCGCAGGATCTCGTCGACCAGGGCGTCGCTTTCGCGCGCGAGGTGATCTGTCAGTCTGTCGACGGGCCAACTTGGCGGCCCGGCGGGGGAGTCCGGGGGCGGGGGCATGGCGGCAATCGACCATAACTGCGACAAATTGGCAATCGGGCTTCGCTGCGGGTGGCGGCCCGCCGCCAGTTTGCCGCGGGCTTCGTTTACGTCGCGTTTACAAATTCTTACAAACCCGAAGCCTTTGCGCCTTTCCGCCGGGGTATGGTCTGCCGGTCCATTCCCCAAGTCCGAGCGGATCGGAGGCACTTACCATGACATCGAACGGAACTTCGTGGCTGAAACTCGGGGGCGGCGCGCTGCTTCTGGGCGTTGCAGGCTTTCTGCTCGTGACATCTCCCTGGACCTGGTCCGCGATTCACGGCAGCCAGGATCTGCCCGCGCTCGACGGCGCGGATCTCGCAAACGGGCGCACGGTCTTCGTGGCGTCAGACTGCGCCACCTGCCACGAGACCCCCGGCCTTGAAGACGACACCCATCTGGGCGGCGGCCGCAGCCTCGAGACGGCTTTCGGCACCTTCCACATGCCCAACATCTCGCCCGACGAGGCGACCGGCATCGGCCGCTGGACCCTGGCCGAGTTCGACCGGGCGCTGCGCGAAGGGGTCGGCCCCGACGGCGCTCTGCCCGACGGGCAGAACCTCTATCCCGCCTTCCCCTACACCTCGTACCGCAAGCTGACCGGGACCGATGTGCGCGATCTTTACGCCTACATGATGTCGCTGCCCGCAGTGTCGAACGAGGTGCCCGCGCATGAGCTGAACTTCCCCTACAACCTGCGCCGCGGCGTGGGCGTCTGGCGTCTGGCCTTCCTCGGCGGCGACGGCCACACGCCCGGTCCAGTGCCCGAGGGCGTCGATGCCGATCTGTATCATCGCGGCGAATACCTGGTGGAAGGCCCGGGCCACTGCGCCGAATGCCACTCGCCGCGCGGGCCGATGGGCGATGTCGTCGCCTCCAAGCGCTATGGCGGCGGCCCGAACCCCGAGGGCACCGGCTGGTTTCCCAACATCTCGCCCGATCAGACCGGCATCGGTTACTGGTCCGCGGCGCGGATCGCCAATTACCTGCATACCGGCGTCAACCCGGTCGGGCGGACGGCCGATGGCGACATGGCCGAGGTCGTGCGGAACACCTCGCAGCTGCCCTTCGAGGACGTGCAGGCGATGGCCGTCTATCTCAAGACCCTGCCGCCGATCGATAATCGCGCGCCGGGCCTGCCCGAGCCGAACTACAGCAATCACGTGGTGATGCTGGATCAGGCGATCGGGGTCGCACCGCAACTGCCGGTCTCGTCCCCCTCGGCCATCGTCAAGGGCACGGCGGCCACCGTGGTCGAAACCAAGGATGTCTGGCTGGGCGCCGACATGGTCGGGACCGAGAACGAACCCGAAGGCAAGCTGCTGGGCGGGGCTGCGGTCGAGGTCGCCGGGCGTAATGGCGACAAGGTCGAGCTGGTGCTGAAGGGCTGGCAGCTCGAAGAGGCGTCCTCGATCCTTTATCAGGCGCGCGGCCAGCGGGTGATGATGGCGGTTCTCGACGATGCCGCGGCCGCGACCGTGACCCGTGGCGCGCCCGAAACCGATCCCGAGACCGGGCAAAGCTGGGTTCCGGCCGAGATCACGCTGTGGTCCGATGCCAATGGCCTGAACACCGACCGCGCGGCGGTCTGGGCCTATGGGCAGGACACCTTCCAGAAGGCTTGCGCCGCCTGCCACGTGCTGCCGCAGCAGACCCATTTCACCGCGAACCAGTGGATCGGCACGCTGAAGGCGATGCGGCGCTTCACGTCCTTCACCGACGACCAGTACCGATTGATCCTCGCCTATCTGCAGAACCATTCGAAGGATCTCAACACCAGCGCGGGAGTGGTCGAGTGAGCAGCTTGTCCCAAAGACTGACCGCCGCCGAGATGGCCGATCTGGCTCAGACGGCCGAGGCTCTGGCCGCGCTCTTCCTCGCCCCGCCGGACCTTGAAACGGTGCAGGCCCTGCGCAGCATGCCGGGTCAGGTGGCGCTGGGCCGGATCGGAGAGGTCCTGAACGCCGGGCCCGAGGCCGATACCTTGCGCCAGATCCTGGCGGACGGGTCCGCCGAGGAGGTCGTCACCGCCCTCGGCCGTCGGCATACCGCGCTCTTCGAGGGGATCTTCCGGCAGCGGAGCCTGCCGCCCTATGCCAGTGCCTGGGATGGCACCGGCCGGCTCTGCGGCCCGGCGGCGGGCCGCGCCCAGGCCATCCTGCGCGATCTCGACGTCCATCTGGACGGCACCGGCGAACCCGCCGACCACCTGGCGGTGCAACTGGCGGCGCTGGCCGAGGCCTTGAGCCAGGACCGGTCCGAGATCGCCGGGCGGGTGCTGGACGAATTGCGCTGGACCGACCGGTTCGCGGCGGCCCTGACCGGGGCGGACCGCACCGGCTTTTACGGCGCGCTGGCCCGGCTGGTGCTGGCGCTGAGAACCCGGCTGGCGGCCGATGCGGCCGCCGCCACGGACCCCGGTTCCGAACCCCTGACATGCGCCGCGACGGCTCAGATCTGAAAGGACAGGCTATGACCGCGAATTCCATGACCACTCCGACCCTGTCCAAGCGCAGCTTCCTCAAGGGGTCCATCGCCGCCGGGCTCGGCCTTGCCGGGCTGCCCCTGCTGGGCCGCGGTGCCGCGGCCGAAGGCGCCAGCGGCGGCATCCTTTCGGGCTGCCACTGGGGCGTCTTCCACGGCATCGTCGAGGACGGCCGCGCCGTCGAGTTCAAGCCCTGGGCCGGCGATCCCGCGCCCTCGCCGCAGCTGCCGGGCGTGCTCGATTCGCTTTATTCCGAATCGCGCATCCGCTACCCGATGGTGCGCCGCGCCTGGCTGGAACAAGGTCCCGGCGCCGATCCCGACGGCCGCGGTTCGGGCGACTTCGTTCGCGTGAGCTGGGAACAGGCCATCGAACTGGTCGCGAACGAGATCACCCGGGTGCGCGACACCTATGGCCATCCGGCGGTCTTTGCCGGGTCCTATGGCTGGAAGAGTCCGGGCAACCTGCATAACTGCCAGACCCTTCTGCGGCGGATGCTGAACCTGACGGGCAGTTACACCAACTCGACCGGCGACTATTCCACCGGCGCGGCGCAGGTGATCCTGCCTTACGTTTCCGGGTCCATCGAGGTCTACGAACAGTGCACCACCTGGGACAACCTCGCTGCCAATTGCGAGCTGATGGTGTTCTGGGGCGCGAACCCGCTGAACAACTCGGAAATCTGCTGGTCGGTGGCCGATCACGGGTCGTTCCGGGGCGTCGATCTGCTGAAGGAGGCGGGCACCGAGTCGATCTGCATCGACCCGATCCGCACCGAGACGGCGCAGGCGCTGGACAGCGAATGGATCGCCCCCGCACCGCAGACCGATGTGGCGATGATGCTGGGCATCATGCATGCGCTTTATGACGAAGGGCTGCACGACCAGGCCTTCCTCGACCGCTACACGGTCGGCTTCGACAAGTTCCTGCCCTATCTGCTGGGCGACAGCGACGGCACGCCGAAGACGCCGGAATGGGCTGCCGAAATCTGCGGGGTTCCGGCCGACAAGCTGCGCGACCTGGCCCGGCGCTTCTCGTCGAAACGGACGATGCTGGCGCTTGGCTATTCGACCCAGCGCCAGCACCATGGCGAACAGATCCACTGGGCGCTGATCACGCTGGCCTCGATGCTGGGTCAGATCGGTCTGCCGGGCGGCGGCTACGGGCTGAGCTATCACTATGCCTCGGGCGGCGCGCCGACCCATACCTCGCCGATCCTGAAGGCCATCGACGATGCCTCCGGCGTGGTGGTCGAGGGCGCGGCCTGGCTTGCCAAGAGCGGCGCGGTCTCGATCCCGGTCTCGCGGCTGGTCGAAACCCTGCTGAACCCCGGCAAGACCATGCAGTTCAACGGCCACGAGATCGAACTGCCCGAGATCAAGCTGGCCTACTGGGTCGGCGGCAATCCGTTCTCGCACCATCAGGACCGCAACGAGATGCTGCGCGTCTGGCGCCAGCTCGACACCTTCATCGTGCATGACATCCAGTGGACCGCCTCGGCGCGCCATGCCGATATCGTGCTGCCCGCGACGACCTCCTATGAACGAAACGACATCGCGCAGGTGGGCGACTATGCTCTCAGCCACATCCTGCCGATGAAGAAGATCGTCGATCCGGTCTTCGAGGCGCGCAGCGATTACGACATCTTCGCCGACATCGCCGCCAGTCTGGGCAAGGGCCACGAGTTCACCCAGGGCCTGTCGGAAATGGACTGGATCCGCGGCTTTTACGAAGGCGCCCGGATCGAGGCGCGCGGCAAGGGCATGGAAATGCCGGTCTTCGAGTCCTTCTGGGACAGCGACGAGCCGCTGGAATTCCCGCTGAGCGATGCCCAGAAGGACTGGGTGCGCCATGCCGATTTCCGGGCCGATCCGCTGTTGAACGCGCTGGGCACGGCCTCGGGCAAGTTCGAGCTTTATTCGACCGCCATCGAGAAATACGGCTATGACGACTGCCCGCCCCATGCCACCTGGATGGAACCGATCGAGCGTCTGGGCGGGCCGACCACGGCCTATCCGCTGGCGATTGCCGCCAACCACCCGGACATGCGGCTGCACTCGCAGCTTTGCGGCACCAAGATCCGCGAGGGTTACGAGGTCAAGGGGCGCGAACCCTGCTGGATGAACCCCGCCGATGCGGCCGCGCGCGGCCTGTCGGAGGGCGACGTGGTGCGGGTCTTCAACGACCGGGGGCAGATCCTGGCGGGGCTCGTCATCACCGACGTGATCCGGCCCGGCGTGATCCGGGTCAGCGAGGGCGGCTGGTTCGACCCGGTCGATCCGCGCCAGATCGGCAGCCTCTGTGCCTATGGCGACGTCAACAACCTGACCACCGGCATCGCGACCTCGCGGCTGGCGCAGGGCAATTGCGGCCAGACGGCGATGGCCGATGTCGAACGTTTCGAAGGTCCGTTGCCGCCGGTGACGGTCTTCAGCCAGCCCGCCTGACCCAGACCCTGATCCGGGTCCGGGCGGATGGACAGGTCCGTCACCCACTCCCCCCGACGGGCCTGTCCTCCCTTTTTCTTGCGGAGGCCAGCCCATGCGATTTGGCTATCTTCTTTCCGAGGACCGCGGCGCGGCCAGCACGGTGCTGGCCGAGGTGGCCTGGCTGCTT
Source organism: Rhodovulum viride (assembly GCF_003265965.1). Classification (NCBI taxonomy): domain Bacteria; kingdom Pseudomonadati; phylum Pseudomonadota; class Alphaproteobacteria; order Rhodobacterales; family Paracoccaceae; genus Rhodovulum; species Rhodovulum viride. The sequence continues at coordinate 15,157 of NZ_MUAV01000015.1, forward strand.
CAGGGGCAGGGTCTGCGCCCGGCCGGTGTGGTGCCCTGCGCCGCCGCCGCACCCGGCGCCCATCCCTGCGATACCGATCTGCAAGTCCTGCCCGACGGGCCGGTGCTGCGAATCTCGCAGGCGCTGGGCTCGGGCTCGCGCGGCTGCCGGATGGAGTCGGGCGCGGTCGAGACCGCAGCGGCCGAAGCCGCGCGCCATCTCGACGGCGCGTCGGTCTTGATCGTGAACAAGTTCGGCAAGCTCGAGGCGGCGGGCCACGGCTTCGTGCCGCTGATCGCCGAGGCGCTCGACCGGGGGCTGCCGGTTCTGACCGGCGTCAACGGCCTGAACCTCGCGGCCTTCGAGGCGTTCGCCGGGGGTCTCGCCCGGCCGCTTGCTCCCGATGTGGGCGCGGTTTTGGACTGGCTCGCGGCTGCGGTCCGGGACCCCGACGCGCTTTGCGCATTGGCCTGAGCGCGGCCGGGCTTGCGCCCGCGTCCCGCCCGGCCCAGGGTGCGCCATGCGCATTCTCGAAAATATCCTGACCGACCGGGGCTCGCGCTATGCGGTCTCGGGCGGGCCCTGCCACAGCGCGGCAGAGGCCCGGGCCTTTCTGGCCGAGCTGCGACGCGGCAAGAAATTCGCCCGCGCCACCCATCACAGCTGGGCCTTTCTCGGCGCCGGAGGGCCGGTGAAGACCGACGATGGCGAGGCCGGGGCGGGGGCGATCATCCTGCGCATGCTCGAACGGGCCGATCTGCGCGACCATTTCGTGGTAGTCACCCGCTGGTATGGCGGCAAGCCGCTGGGCGGCGACCGGTTCCGCCATGTGCAGGAAGCCGTGCGGATCTATCTCGATACGCACGCGGGCAAGGCCTGAGCACCAGTCGTCCGGTCAGGCGGGCGGCGGGTCCAGCAGCAGCACGCGCCAGTTCAGGGCGTCGAGGTTCTGGTTCTCGGGCGGCCCGCTCATGATCCATTCGATCCGGTCGAGATAGGCCTGCGCCCAGCGGTCGAGCCAAAGCTGCGTCGGCTCGCCATCCTCGGGCGTGGGAAGCGGCGAGATCTCGAAGGCGATGCGCCCGTCGCGCCAATGCGCCTGCAGCGTCAGGCTGGGCACGCGCAGCCCGGCTGCCAGCTTGGGCAGGGTGTCGATCAGCTCGAACGGCCGTCCGAAAAGCCGCCCGCGCGCGACATCGCCGGGGCCGCCTTGCCGCATCACCCGCGCCGGAGAGTCATGCGTGGCCATCAGGATGCCGTTGCCGCGCAGCACGCGGAAGGCCTCGGCCGCCGCCTCGCGCGGGGCGGTCGCGGCGGCGATCATCGGGCCGAGCCCGCGCGCGGCCGGATTGGCCGCCGACCGGGCGGCCAGGTAGTGATAGCCGACATTCAGCCCGCTCAGGACCGAATAGACCAGCGGGCCGAAATGGGTCGTCGCCACGATGCAGGGCCGGGGCAGGGCGCGCAGCTTGTCGGCCTCGCCCGGATGCAGCCAGGGCAGCAGCGCCTCGGGCTCTGCCGGGGCGGCGGTCAGCCAGCGCCGGATGGCACTGGCGCGTTCCGCCCGCCGCGTCCATTCGGCCTGACCAAGACTGCGGTCGCGGGCCATCCGCCAGGCCAGCGATGCGGCCGGTGAGATGCTCATCGTCGGGATCGGCCGGGCCGTCTCGAAATCGAAAAGCCGCTCCAGGTCCGCCGCGCGGGTGATCGCCTCGTCGGCCCCGCCGGCGATATTGCGCCGTCCGCGCACAAAGCGGGGCAGGATCGCGGTTGCCTCCTCGACCCGGCCCCGGGTCATCAGCGCCTGAGACAGGAAAAGGTTCGGCGCGCTGCCGTTCCGGTCCAGCAGGTGTTGCAGCCGCGCCGAGGCCTCGTCGTGCAGGCCCAGCGCATCGAGATCGCGCCCGAAGTCGATATCGGTCCGGGCGCGGGCACTTTCGGGGCGCAGGGACAGGGCGCGGCGGTGGGCGACATAGGCGTCCGGGCGTCCGGCGGCAAGATGCAGCTCGCCCCGCAGCTCGGCACTCGCGGAATGGTCGGGGTCGAGCGCGCCAAGCGTGTCCAGCGCGGTCTCGGCGCCCTCGATCCGGCCAAGGCCGAACCGGGCGCGCGCCTGCAGATAAAGCAGCGCCCTGTCGGGGCCCTGCCGGTCCAGAAGCCGGGTCGAAAGCCGCTCGGCCTCGGGCCAGTCGCCAAGCCTGCCGGCGATCTCGGCCCGGATGCGGTCGCCGTTCCGGTGTCCGCGGGCCTCGTGCCAGGCAATCAGCGCGCTCAGCCCGGCGCGGGTCTCGTCGACCCGGTCCAGCTCGAGCGCGGCGCCGATCCGGCCGATGGCGGCCCCGGGCAGCAGCCCGCCGGTGTCCAGCGCTGTGGCGAAGGCGGCATCGGCCTCTTCGGGGCGACCCAAGGCCAGCAGCGTCGTGCCGCGCAGGATCCAGATTGCCGGGGTGTCGGGGGCCATGGGCAGCAGCGCCAGCGCCCCCTGAGGGTCCTCCAGGGCCATCCGGGTGGCGACGCGGGCTTGCAGCACCGGCGCCTGACCGGGAAAGCGGGTTTCGGCCTCGCGGCCCCACGCCTCGGCGTCGTCGAACCGCCACAGGGTGCGCGCCGCAGCGATCCGCAGGGGCCAGGCCCAGACGAGGCCGGGCGCGCGGGCCACCACGTCCCCGGCTAGCGCCAGCGCGGTTTCGGGGTCTTCGGCCAGCAAGCTCTGGCCGCGGGCCAGATCTACGCCCGGATCGTCGGGCCGGTCGGCGGCCAGCGCGTCCAGAAGGTGCCGCGCCGCGCGCACATGGCCGCGCTGAAGGGTCAGGTTGCAGCGGCGCAGCGCCAGACCCGCATCGCCGGGCAGCACGTCCAGCGCGGCCTCGACCGCCTCGAGCGCCAGGTCGAGACGCAACTCCTGCGCCGCCGCGTCGATCCGGGCCAAAAGCGCCTGACGCTGGCGGGGATCGGTCGCAAGCAACCCGGCAAGGGTTTCGGCCGCCGCGTCATAGGCCCAGGCGCGCCGCTGGGTCGCGGCCAGTTCGATGGCGACCCATGGGGCCCCGGGCGCGTCGGCGGCAAGCCTGAGAAGATGGGCGAGGCTCTCCTCGATCCTGCCGGCCTCGCGCAGCAGAACGCCCTCTCGTAGCCGCAGCGCCCTATCCTGCGGCGGGCGGGTCAGCGCCTGGCCGGACGCCTCGCGGGCGGCGGCGGTCGTCGCGATCTCTGCGTCTGCGTTCTGCATCCTGTTCGTCTGTTCCACGTCTGGGCCGCACCGGCCTTTCGGGCATAATGTCATGCGTTGCACCGACCCTGGCAAGCCCCGTATGGCGGCGGACGCCGTTGCGCCGACCCTGGCCCATATCCGATTTCAGAACCGGAAGGCGTCGGGTTTCAGCCTGTTTCATCAATGAGATGGCGGAAGATCGCAAAGGCCTGGGGCGTGGGCACCTAGAGGTTGAAATTGTGAACATCAAGGTGTACGAGAGTTGAAGAAGATGGTAAAAATGCAGACAGTTCACCCTGCTTTTCAGAAGTCTATTTGGTTTATCCGCGGCCGGTGTGCCGGGGGTGGCAGGGACGGGGGCACGGGAGTGCGACGTCTGCCGTCTGGGAACGAAGGATGGCGTCATTATTCGGCCGCGTCGCAGCGGAGATCCGTGGTCTTCACATAAAGCGTGTCATCGCGCCCGCCTTCGATGCGGGGTGGTATCTGTCGCATTACACCGATGTCGCCCAGGCCGGTGTGGACCCGCTGACCCATTACATTCGCTATGGGGCGCAAGAGGGCCGAAACCCGCGGTCCGACTTCGATGGCGTGAGCTATCTCGAGATCAATCCGGATGTCCGCGCCGCCGGAATGAACCCGTTCTATCACTGGATCCGTTTCGGCCGCGCCGAAGGCCGGATCTGCGGTTCGGCGCGCGATGCCGACGCGGACGGGGCGGGCTCTGGCGTCGTAACGCCGCCGGTGATGGATTTTTCGGGGATCTTTACGCCTCTGGATCACCTTCCTGCGCCGGTTCTGGAGCGGCTCGACCTTGCGGCTTTGCCAGACACGGTTCTTGGGCGCGGTTTTCCCTATGGCATGCGGGCCGGGCCGGTCGACTTTCCGATCGTTCTGTTCCGGGATGGCGGGGGCACGGTTCCGGTCGAGCGTGTCGAGCAGGCGCTGGCCATGACCTCTGGCGAGGTGCATGTTCTGGGTTGGGACGGTCGCGGCCGTGCGCGGCGGTCCGCCCCGGCCAACGATCGGGTGCGGGTCTGGCCCGCGGAGGGCGAAACGGCTCTGGACGATCTCAGGGCCTTGCTCAAGGGGCTGGACGCCGAACTGGCGGGGTTCTGGGAGGTCTCGCTGTCTCCTGCACTGTCGGCCTGGCTGTTTCTCGAGGCGGCGATGGTCCGCGATCCCGGTCTGGCCCATGTCGGCGCGGCGCTCGCGCGGCCCGACGGACGGCTCTGGCGGTCGGGCTGGCGCCACCGCGCGGGCGAGACGACCCTGGCCGAGATCGGCCGCGACGTCCATTTTCTCGATCCCTTCCAGTTCCGCCTGAAGCCGTCGGTCGCTCTGGACCCGGTCTTCGGTCTGGCGCGCGTCGCGCCCTTGCGCGCGGCTGCGGCTGCGGCTGCGGCCGCGTCCCGGGCCCGGCCGACCGGTGCGCCGGATCTGGTCGCGGCGCTGGCCGGGCTCGCGCCGCTTCTGGCCGGCGACGGCCAGCCGGTCTTTGCCACGCAGGGCTGCGCGGTGGTCCTGTCGGAGAGCGAGCCCGCCCAGCCGCCGCAGGCCGCCGCCCCCGAGGATGCGGGCCTTCCCGCCCATCCGGGCCCGGTCGAGGCCGTGGTCTTCGTCGACAGCGTGCCGCCGATGCCCGACCAGGATGCCGGCTCGGTCACCGCGTCGAACTTCATCGATATCTTTCTTGAACGGGGCGCCGAGGTTCTGTTCTACAGCACCACCCGGCGTGCCTGGACCGATCCCTATGCCCTGGCGCTGGCCGCGCGGGGCGTGGTGTGCCTGGCCGATCCTGCGGTGCAGGGCTACGACAGCGCCTGCGACCGGATCGCCTCGGCCGGATACGACCGGCTGACCTTCCTGCTGACACGGGTCTATGCCGGGGGTGCCTTTGTCGAGCGCACCCGCGCGCTGTTTCCCCGGGCCCGGCTGGTCTTCAACACCGTCGATCTGCACGGCCTGCGCGAACTGCGAGAGGCGCGGAGAGCGGGCAGCGCCGCGCGCGAGTTTTCGGCGCATGCGACCTTCGCCCGCGAACGCGACATCATCCAGCGCTGCGACTCGACGATCCTGCTCTCCGAGGCCGAGATTGCGGTGCTGTCGCCGACGCTCGGCCATGCCGACCTGCGCCTGATTCCGATGGTCAACGAGTTCCGCCCGCCGCGCGCGGGTTTTGCGGAACGTACCGGACTGATGTTCGTGGGCGGCTTCGGCCACACCCCCAATATCGACGCGGTCGAATACATCATCGACGAGCTCTGGGCGCCGATCCGGGCGCGGGCGCCGGACATGGTACTGAAGATCGTCGGACCGCACTTTCCCGACCGGCTGCGGGCGCGGCTGCCCGAAGGGGTCGAGGCGCTGGGCTTCGTGCCCGATCTCGGCGCGGCACTCGAAGAGGTGCGCCTGACCGTGGCGCCCTTGCGCTATGGCGCGGGGATCAAGGGCAAGATCGGCACCAGCCTCGCCCATGGCGTGCCCTGCGTCGCGACCGCGCTCGCCGCCGAGGGCATGGGGCTTGTGGACGGCCGCGACCTGCTGGTCGCCGACGGCCCCGAGGCCTTTGCCGATGCGGTTCTGAGACTGCATGACGACGAGGTGCTCTGGACCCGGATGAGCCGGGCAGGGTACGAGTTCTGCGAGGCCCGCTATTCCCGCCGGGCGGTTGCCGCCCGGCTGAACGCGCTCCTCGACGGGGTGCCGGCATGAAACACGAGACCGCTCCCGCCTCGCATCTGCGTGTCGTCGCGGGCAAGGCGACCGCCCTGCGCTTTTTCACCATCTGCGCCCGGAACTTCCTGCCAAGCGCCCGGCTTCTTTGCGAAAGCCTGCGCCAGGCCCATCCCGATGCGGTCTTCACCGTCTATCTCTGCGACCGGGACATGGGGTACGATCCGGTGCCGCTCGGGATGCGCATCGAACCGCTCGAGGCGCTCGGCATCCCCGCGCTCGAGCGGATGATCCGCAGCTACAACATCACCGAGCTGTGCACCGCGATCAAACCCTACTGCTTCCTGCGGGAATTCGCGCAGGCGGGGGGCGAGGATCCGACGCCGCATGTGATCTATCTCGATCCCGATATCGAGGTGTTCAGCCCGCTGAACGAGGTCGCCGAGGCGCTGGATGCGGGCGCCCAGGCGGTGCTGACCCCGCATGTCCTGCATCCGGCAGAACGCGCGGAATTCGAGGACGACCATTTCCTGCGCTTCGGCGCCTACAATCTGGGCTTCATCGCGCTTCGCAACACGCCGGAGGTGGCCGAGGTCATGCGCTGGTGGGGGCGGCGTCTGGTCGATCAGTGCATCATCGACCTGCCGCGCGGGATCTTCGTCGACCAGAAATGGATGGACCTGCTGCCGGCGTTTCTGGACGATGTGCATGTGCTCCGGCATCCGGGCTACAATATCGCCTACTGGAACCTCCACGAACGGCGCATCCACGGTCCCGAAGGCGCGCTGCAATGCAACGGCCAGCCGCTGCGCTTCGTCCACTACAGCGGCATCATCCTCGAGGATACCGACCAGCTGTCACGGCATAGCGGCGTGTTCCACGTGTCGAACTCGTTCGGCTACGGACCGCTGGTGCAGCGCTATCGCGCGCGTCTGACCGCGCCCGAGAACCGGCGGCTTCGAAGCCTGCCCTATGCCTTTTTCTGGAACGGCGCGCGGGGCAAGAACGCGCACAGCCCGGGCGCCGAGGCCGAAACCGCCTGGAGTCGGCCCGAAACCTTCCTGCTGGCCCGGCAGGCCTTCACCATGGAGCAGTATCTGGGCTTCCTGACGGCCGAGGCGAGCGAGATCGAGAACCGGCGCGCGACCGAGGCCGCGCTGGTGCCGAGGGGCGAGGACGGTCGCAACGGGTTCGAGTTCACCGCATATTGCGCCGTCTGCGGCGGCCGCCATTCGATGGTGACCAGTTTCCTCTACAGCGGCGAGGCCTATCCCGACGGCACCCCGGTTCCGAACTGGCGCGAGCATGTCGCCTGCATGTCCTGCGGCCTGCCGAACCGGGTGCGCGCGTCGATGCATCTGTTCCTGCAGGAATTCGAGCCAAGGCCCGACAGCCGGATCTATATCACCGAGCAGAAGACACGGCTGTTCGGCTGGCTCTCGGGCCGCTTCCCGAACCTGACCGGATCGGAATATTTCGGCAACCGCGTGCCGAAAGGCGGCCTGTTCGAGGGTGTCCGCAACGAGAATTTCGAAGACCTGAGCTTCCAGTCGGAGAGCTTCGAATTCCTGCTCAGCTTCGACGTGCTTGAACACGTCCCCCATCCCGAGCGGGCCTTCGCCGAGGCTTTCCGGGTGCTCGAACCGGGCGGCCGCCTGATGTTCAGCGTGCCCGCCCATCTCGACCGCTACCCCAGCACGATCCGCGCCGAGCTCGCGCCCGATGGCCGGATCGTCCATAACCTGCCCGCCGAATACCATGGCAACCCGGTCGATCCGGAAGGCGGGGCGCTGTGCTTCCGGCATTTCGGATGGGACGTCATGGACATGCTGCGCGAGGCCGGGTTCCCGCGGCCCTTCCTGTTCCATTACTGGTCGCGCGAGTTCGGCTATTTCGGGCCCGGTCAGGCCCTCTTCGTGGCCGAAAAGCCCAGATGAGCGGGGCGGAGGGCAAGCGGGTCTGTGCCGTGACCGGCCCCGGCGGGTTCGTCGGCGGCTATCTCATTCCGGTTCTGGAGGCGCGGGGCTGGCAGACCTTGCCGATGGGCCGCGCCGCCGCCGATTTCTCGGACCCCGAGGCGCTGGCCGGATGGCTTGCCCGCCATGGCGTCACCGACATCGTGCATCTGGCCGCGGAATCGAACCCCGCGGGCGGCGACACCCGCGCCTTCTACGAAACCAACGCCTTCCTGACCGAACGGCTGCTGCAGGCCGCCGCGACGGCCGGTCTGCCGGGGCGGTTCCTGCTGGTCAGCGCCACCAGCGTCTATGGCGACAGCGGTGCCGCGCCCCAGCGCGAGGACGGCCCGAAACGCCCGCCCAACCATTACGGGGCCTCCAAGCTTCTGGCCGAGGTGATCGCGGGCTGGTATCGCGACCGGCTCGACATCACGATCGCGCGGCCCTCGAACTGCATGGGGGCGGGGCAGAACCCGCGCTATCTGGTGCCGAAACTGGTGCGGGCCTTTGCCGAGCGCGCCCCCGAGATCGCCATGGGCGACACCGCCATCGCCCGCGATTTCGTCGATATCCGCGATGCCGCCGACATCCTCGCCCGCGCGCTGGAGGCGCCTGCCCGCAGCCTTGAGGCCATCAATGTCTCCAGCGGCCGCGCCACGCCCATTGCCGAGATCCTCGACACCCTGACCCGCCTCAGCGGCCACGCCCCCGAGATCCGTCGCGACGAACGGTTCATCCGCAAGGGCGACATGCGGTTTCAGGCCTGCGACACCGCCCGCGCCAGAAGTCTCGGCCATGTGCCGCGCCACGATCTGGCCAACACGCTGGGCTGGATGCTCGACGCCGCCACCCGTTCCGTTCCCGAACCAGTCGAAAGAAGGTTGCCCTGAATGCCCAAACGCGCCCTGATAACCGGGATCACCGGAATGGTCGGCTCTCACCTGACCGATTTCCTGCTGGACCGGACCGACTGGGATATCGTCGGCATGGCCCGCTGGCGCAGCCCGATGGACAACATCGCCCACCTGACCGACCGCATCAACCAGCGCGACCGGCTGCGGCTGGTGCATGGCGACCTGCGCGATTCCCTGTCGCTGCTGCACGCGGTCGAAGAGGCCCGGCCCGATTACGTCTTTCACCTCGCCGCGCAATCCTATCCCAAGACCTCGTTCGAGGCGCCGCTGGAAACCTACGACACCAATGTCGAGGGCACCTCGCGCCTGCTGGAGGCGATCAAGCGGACCGTGCCCGAGGCCGTCGTGCATGTCTGCGCCTCCTCCGAGGTCTTCGGCCGGGTCCCGCGCGACAAGCTGCCCATCGACGAGGAATGCACCTTCCACCCCGCTTCGCCCTACGCGATCTCGAAGGTCGGCACCGATCTCATCGGCCGGTTCTACGGCGAGGCCTATGGCATGAAGGTCATGACCACGCGGATGTTCACCCATACCGGCCCGCGCCGGGGCGACGTCTTCGCGGAATCCTCCTTCGCCAAGCAGATCGCGCTGATCGAGGCCAATGCCATTCCGCCGGTGATCCGGGTCGGCAATCTCGACAGCCTGCGCACCTTCGCCGATGTGCGCGACGCGGTGCGGGCCTATTACATGCTGGTGACGGTGAACCCCCAGCCCGCCGCCTATTACAATATCGGGGGCGAGCATACCTGCACCATCCGCGAGATGCTGGACCATCTGATCGGGCTTTCTCCGGCACGCGACAGCATCCGGGTCGAGACCGACCCCGACCGCCTGCGCCCCATCGACGCCGATCTGCAGGTGCCGGACACGTCGAAGTTCCGCGCCCATACCGGCTGGGCGCCCGAGATCCCGTTCGAGACGACGATGCGCGACCTCCTGGACTACTGGCGCGGCCGCGTCGCCGACGGCGCGGTCCGGCTGGTGCGGTAACTAGGGAGATTGGGAACGTGGCGAAAAAAGTCATTCTGCATATCGGGCGGCACAAGACCGGGACCACAGGTCTTCAGCTCTTTCTGGAAAGCGGGAGCTTGGAACTGGCCAAGTCAGGGTTCTGCTATCCCTTGGTAGGGCGGGACCAGTCGCCGGGGCAGTCCCGCGAAGACCGCGCCGCGCATCATGGGCTTGCCCGTGCCCTGATCGGACCGCGCGACGTCGTGCGCCAGAGGTTGAGTGCATTGCGCCCTTTGTTTCTTGATGAGGTCAAGGACGCCCATACCGTGATCCTCAGCAGCGAAGGGTTCCAGAATGTGCTGCATCTCGACCTGCTTGCCGAGTTTCTCGACGGGTTCGAGATCGAGGTGGTCGGCTATCTGCGCGAGTATCTGGCCTATGTGACCAGCGCCTATGCTCAGGAAATCAAGGGGTCGGGGCTGGCTTCGGATTTCTTTTTCTTCGAGGTGCGCTTTGGTCTCAATTTACCGGATTTCATTGCGCGCTGGAGACATATGGCAAAGCGCTGCCACTGGCGACTCTACGACCGCACGAGATTGGTCGATGGCAATGTGATCGCGGATTTCGTCAGCACGGCAGGTTTGCCACTGGCGCCTTCGCGGGCCGTGGTCGATTCAAACTTGTCGATCTCGGGCAATTTGCTCGGCTTCAAGCTGCTTCTGAACATGCTGGGTCTGCACCAGCCGGAATTCGGGCCTTCGATGAACGCCTTGGTTCTGGCGCATCCGGGTTTCGGCGGTCCGATCTTCCTGGACAGCGCAACGCAACAGAAACTGCGAAGCCGCAATTCCTGCAACCGAGTTTTGACAGAGCTGTTCAGCGATGTTTCGGAATTCGACTTCGAGGCAGGGAACCGGATATTCGATCCGGCCTCTTTGGAGCAAGACATGAAGACGATCCTGTCGGAATTCTCTGCATTCGAACGGGTCATCGGCCATCCGTTCATTGCGTCCTTGGCACGAGGGCAGTTAGATGCCGTCAGGATGGCGGTATGACGGGCGCGGGGCAACCCTGGTCGGTCCCACTTCGGTCCGGCCGCAACAGGACCGACCCTAAACCGGTTATCCTGGCCCATTACCACCTCTACAAGAATGCGGGCAGCAGCGTCGACCGGGCGATCCGCGAAGCGGTGGGTGCCGACAATTTCATTGAACTCGACAAGGATCGCCGGTTTCGCAGGGCTCCTGCCTTCAACACCGCGCTGATCAGGCAGATCCTGCGCGCCCATCCCGGCATGCGCGGCTTTTCCTGCCACACCTTCGTCGCGACGGCGCACCGGGTGGACGACTTCACCGCTCTGCCTATCGTCTTCCTGCGCCACCCGCTGCTGCGGCTGGCCTCGATCTACCGGTTCGAACCGACATCGAAAGCGCACCGGGACACGCCAATGGGTCGGCTGGCCGCAAGTTTGCCCTTTCCCGAATGGCTCGATGCTTTCCTGAAGTCGCATAACGGCAAGAACTATCAGACCTGCGTACTGTCGATGATGGAGGACGGTTCCCACAGCCCCTTCACCAACGGCCATCCCCGCCATATCGGCGACATCCGCGTCGCGGCGGAACGGCTGGACGAGGTGAACAGCCTGACCGGGGTCGGCATCGTCGAGCAGTTCGACCGCTCCGCCCGCCGGATCGAGGCCGCCGTCGGCCGCTACGTCCCCGGCTTCCGCCTGTCCGGCGCGGTGGCCAACCAGACCAAGCAGGTGGACAGCTGGCAGGACGAGCTGGCCGCGCTCGAACGCTCGCTTCCGGCCGATCTGCTGGCGCGCGCCGTGATGGCGAACGCGTCGGATTACGCACTTTACGACCGTTATCGTTGATTTTCCCCGTGCCGCCCCCGGCGCCTTTTGGAGCATTGGACGACATGACAGACCTGGCCGACACCCTTGCCGACGAGATCTCTGAACGGTTGAAGAACGATGTTCTCTATATCGAGACGGACCGCTCGGTCGAAGAGACCGAGTCCTTCTGCGCCCTGCATGCGCCCTGGCGGTCGGTCTACCGCTTCTCGAACGGGGTCACGACCGAAAGCTTCGAGCGCTCGGAGAACGTGCCCAATGCGCGCTGCCTAGCCAAGCTGCGGCGGTTCCACGCCAAGATCGACCTGTCCCGGCTGGCCGGAAAGCGCGTGCTCGATCTGGGGTTCAACGAGGGCTACAACTCGATCTTCCTGTCGAAATACCTGGGCTGCAAGGTCGACGGGATCGAGTTCTACGACGCGGCGGTCAAGCGGACGTCGGCCATCGCCGAATTCTGCGGCGCGCCCTGCAATTTCTGGACCGCCGATGCCAACACCTTCTCGGCGCCCGCCACCTATGACGTGATCCTGCATTGCGGCCTGCTTTATCACCTGCCCGATGTCTGGAGTTCGGTGCGCAACACCTGCCTGTCGCTGAAGCCCGGCGGCGAGGTGCTGCTGGAGACGACGACCTACGAGGGCGCCGACAAGTTCGACTGCAAGTTCATGAACTGGCACGCCAAGGGGTACAACAATTTCTGGGCGCTGAGTCCCGAGACGATCCGCTACATGTTCGCCGAATTCGGCTGCACCGAGGGCCAGGAGGTCGACAGTTTCGAGGTCGGCGTGCTTGCGGGCACAGGTATGAAACGCACCATGATGTGGTTCCGGAAAGCGCGATGATCCGGCGCCTGATCCTTCATATCGGTCGGCACAAGACCGGGACCTCGGCGGTCCAGCGCTATCTGGCGGCGCATCGCGCCTCTTACGCCGCGGCCGGGATCGTGGTGCCCGATTTCGGCGGATATGACGATCCCGAGGCCGAGCCCGCCGACCGCGCGGCGCATCACCGGATCGCGCTCGATTGCGGATCGGGGCCCGCCGCGCCGCCCGAGAGGCGGGCGGACTGGCACGCCCGGCTGGCCGAGGCGGCCGAGGGCGGACATACGCTGGTCCTGTCCAGCGAGGCGTTCCAGAACTGTTCCGATTTCGGGGCGCTTCGCGCGCTTTGCCGCGACCATTATGTCGAGGTCGTCTGCTACCTGCGCGAATATCTCGACTATGCGCTCAGCGCCTATGCGCAAGAGGTCAAGAAGGTCGGGCTTTATTCGGGCTTCTTCGAGTTCGAGCGCGGGTTCAATCCGCAACTGGCGCGGTTCGTCACCCGCTGGGAGGAATTCGCCAATCGGTGCCACTGGCGGCTTTACGACCGCACCCGGTTCGCCGAGGGCGATGTGGTGCAGGATTTCCTGACGACGGCCGATCTGCCCGATTTTGGCGGCGACCGGTTTCAAAGCGAAAACCCGCGGCTCGGCGGCAGTCTGCTGGGCTTCAAGCTGATGGCGAACGGGGCGGGGCTGCATTCTCTGCCGCTGGCGCGCGCGCTGGACCCGCTGGCCACAAGCCGCCCCGCCTTCCGGGCGCCCTGGCGCATCGGCCCCGAGCGGCAGGCGGATCTGCGCGCCCGGCGCGACTATAATGCGACGCTTGAGGCGCTGGTGGGCGAGGTCGGTCTGACCGACCTCTCGGCCGGAGCGCTGCCCTTCGAAAGCCCCGGCTTCGCGGCCGATCTGGGCCAGATCCTCGGCGCGCTCGACAGCCTGCCGCGCGTGCGCGCGCATCCGATCTTCGCCGCTTTCCAGGAGCAGGCCTCATGTCCGACCGGCGCCTGACGACCCGGGCACGCGCGCCGCTGCGCCTCGGCCTTGCCGGGGGCGGCACCGATCTGTCGCCCTATTGCGACCTTTACGGCGGCGCGGTGCTGAACGTGACGATCAACCGTTTCGCCTTTGCCTCGATCGAGGCCCGCGACGACGGCCGCATCGTCTTTGCCGCCAACGATCTGGACCGGACCGAAAGCTTCGGCATCGACGACGACCTGTCGGGCGCGGCGCTGGCGCTGCACCGGGGCGTCTATGACCGCATGGTGGCCGAGTTCAACGGCGGCAACCGCTTCGGCGCCACCATCCAGACCAATGTCGAGGCGCCGGCGGGGTCGGGACTCGGGTCTTCCTCGGCGCTGGTGGTGGCGCTGGTCGATGCGTTTCGCACGCATCTGGGCGCGCCGCTCGGTCCCTATGACGTGGCGCATCTGGCCTACGAGATCGAGCGCCTCGATCTGGGCCTCGCGGGCGGCAAGCAGGACCAGTACGCGGCGGCCTTCGGCGGTGTGAACTTCATCGAATTCCTCGCGGGCGACCGGGTGATCGTGAACCCTCTGCGCATCCCGCGCGACATCCTGAACGAGATGGAATGCCGTCTGGTGACCTGCTTTTCCGGCGTCTCGCGCCATTCCGCCGACATCATCGAGCGGCAGACCGCCAGCGTGCGCGGGTCGGACCGCGCCGCGGTCGAGGCGATGCACCGCCTGAAATCCGACAGCATCGAGATGAAGCGCGCGCTGATGACCGGCGATTTCGACGGGCTTGCGGCGATCCTGCACCATTCCTGGGCGGCCAAGAAGGCCACCGCCGCGACCGTCAGCTCGCCCCATATCGAAGAGATGTTCGCCCATGCGCTGGCCCATGGCGCCGAGGCGGGCAAGGTGTCGGGCGCGGGCGGCGGCGGGTTCATGTTCTTCCTCGTCGACCCGCCGCGCCGGTTCGCGCTGATCGAGGCGCTGCGCGCGATCGGCGGCGATGCCGACCCGGTCGTCTTCGCCGAGTCCGGGTGCCAGAGCTGGCGGCTGCCATGTCCGCGCTGACGCTCTCCGGGCCGGAAGCGGCCACCGCCCGGGCAAAGTCCCTGCTGCCGCGTCAGGCAGTGATCCTCTGCGGCGGGCTGGGTACTCGGCTCGGCCCGCTGACCGCGCGCTGTCCCAAGCCCCTGCTGCCGGTCGGCGGTGCGCCGTTCCTGTCGGTACTGATCGGCGAACTGGCGCGGCAGGGGATCGAGCGCATCCTCTTGCTGGCCGCCTTCGAGGCCGATCAAATCGAGGCCTTCGCCCGCGACCTGCCCGCGACGCTGCCCCGGCCGGTCGGGATCGAGGTCGCGCGCGAGGCCCGGCCCGCCGGGACCTCGGGCGCGCTCTGGCAGGCGCGTGAACGGCTGGACGAGCGGTTCCTGTTGCTCAATGGCGACAGCTGGTTCGATATCCTGCTGGCCGATGTGGCGGCGGCGCAGCTCGCCCGGCCAGAGCTTCTGGGCGCATTGGCGCTCCGCCGGGTGCCCGACGGCGGCCGCTTTGGCACGGTCAGGGTCGCGGGCGGTTTGCTGACGGCCTTCGAGCCGCGTGGGGCAGAGACCGGCCCGGCGCTGATCAATGGCGGCGTCTATTGCCTGTCGCGCGGGATCGTTCCCCATCTGGTCGAGGACGGTTCGCTCGAGGCCGAGGTGCTGCCGCGGCTTGCGGCCGAGGGGCGGCTCGCGGGGGTCGAGCGCGCGGGCTTCTTCCTCGATATCGGCGTGCCCGAGGATTTCGGGGCGGCGCAGGACCTCGTTCCGGCGCAACGGCGGCGTCCGGCCATCGTCTTCGACCGCGACGGCGTGCTCAATCTCGACCACGGCCATGTCGGCCATCCCGACCGGCTGGACTGGACAGAGGGCGCCATTGCCGCCGTCCGGCGAGTGAACGAGGCGGGCTGGTACGCCTTTGTCGCCACCAATCAGGCAGGCATCGCCAAGGGCTATTACACCGAGGCCGACTATCTGGCGCTTCGGGCGCATATGGCGCGCGATCTGGCGGCGGCGGGCGCGCATATCGACGACGAACGCTATTGCCCGACCCATCCCGAGGCCGTGCATCCCGAGCTGCGCCAGGTGTCGGACCGGCGCAAGCCCGGCCCGGGCATGTTGCTGGAACTGAAAGACCGCTGGCCGATCGACTGGGCGCAGAGCGTCATGATCGGCGACAAGCCAAGCGACATCGAAGCGGCCCGCGCGGCGGGTCTGGAGGCCGTGCTGTTTCAGGGCGGCGATCTCGAGGCGCTGGTGCAACGACTTTTGCGGGAACGGAGAGGAGTGCCATGACAGATCTGTCCGAGACGACGGTCGCCTTCCGGCTCTGGCTGGAGGTGGAGGTTCTGCCGGTCCAGGCCGCGCTGGTGCGCGACGAGGCGGGGTTCTGCGAACGTCTTTCACCGGAGGGCGACCCGGTCGATCTGCCACGCCGGGCGATGGTGGCCGCACGCCAGCTTTTCGCCTTTTCCCGCCTGATGGGGGCGGGTCTGGGCGGCGCCTGGCCCGAGCTTCTTGCCAACCACGCCCGCGATGTCCTTCTGGCCGAACATCTGGCTCCCGATGGCGCGGTGCTGCCCATTGCCGGGGGAGGCTCCGTGTTCAGCCTTTACGACGTCGCCTTCTGCCTCTTTGCGCTGGCCGCCGCTCCGGAAGCGGTCTTGCCGCGCGCCCGCGCCGAGGCGCTGGCAGACCGGATCCTGACCCGGCTCGACACGCTTTATCGCCACCCCGAGGCGGGGTTCGAGGAGGCCCGGCCGCGCCGGCTGCCGCTGCGCGCAAACCCCCATATGCACCTGCTGGAGGCCTGTCTCGAATGGATCGACTCGGGCCCCTGCGATCCGCGCTTTCAGGCGCTTGCCGACGAGATTGCCGAGCTTTGCCTGGCGCGCTTCATCGACCCCGGGACCGGCGCGCAGCGCGAGCTTTTCGACGGCGACTGGCGGATCGCGGCCGGTCCCGGCAACGCGGTCGAACCGGGCCACCAGTACGAATGGGGCTGGCTGCTTCTGCGCTGGGGCGTGCTTCGCGACAATGCTCTGGCGCAGGCTGCGGGGCGGCGGCTGATCGACCTTGCCGAGGCGCATGGCCTGACTGCTGACGGGCTGGCGGCCAGCCTCCTGACGCCCGCGCTTGCCATCGACGATGCGACCGCCCGGCTCTGGCCGCAGACCGAACGGATCAAGGCCTGGGCGCTTCGGGCGCGGCTGGGGACCGGGCCTGCCGACGCGACCCTTGCCGAGGCGAAGGCGGTCGAGGCCTGCCAGGGGCTGATGCGCTTTTTCGTGCATCCGCTGCGCGGCAGCTGGTGGGAGAACCTCGCCCCCGGCGGCGCGCCACGATCCGAACCGGCGCGCACCAGCAGCCTTTATCACATCGTCGGGGCCTATCACGAACTGGCAACGCTCGCGGCCCACCTGTCCCAGCCCATCGCCATGGAGCAGAGCCGCACACCCTCCACCGCTTGACCCTGCCGACGGTCCCGGCGCGAGGTCGGGCCGCACGCTTTTCACAGCAACGACCAGAAGGCCGAAACCAGAAAGGAGACGACCGACATGGAAGACACCCTTGAAAAGCCCGCCCTCGAGCGCCTGTTCGCAGAGGCGGGTATCGATTACGACTTCTATTGCAAGAAGCAGAACCCCCAGAGCATCGCCTTCATGGCCGAGCTGCTGCCGTTGCTGGAGCGTCTCTATCCCGCCCGCTACCACGTCAAGACGCTGCTCGATGTCGGCGCGCGGACCGGGTCGGGCACCGCCCTTCTGGCGACGGTGCTGGACCCCGCAAGCTATGCGCGGCTGAAATGCACCGTGACCGCGCTCGATATCGATCCGGCGATGGCCAGGATCTCGCATGCCCTGCGCCCCGAGATGGAATACCTCGTCGCCGACATCTTCAAGATAGACGACCGGCAGTGGGACATCGTCAGCTGTTCGCATTGCATCGAGCACGTGCCCGAACCCAAGCCCTTCCTGCTGCAGCTGCGGCGGCTCGCGCGCGAACATGTGGTGATCTCGACCCCGTTCCGCGAGAATCCCGAGACCCGGATCAAGGCGCATCTGCACAGCTTCGACGAAGACTTCCTTGAGGAGGTCGGCGCAGAGAACGTCACGATCTACAACGCCTTTCACTGGCCGCATTCCGAGGTCGTGACGTTTTCGCTGCCGCCGCTCTGACCCCGGACCGGGCCCGAACCGCGAGGAAGATCCGCATGCAGGACGACATCTACCGCTTCGGCAATGGCGTGCGGGTCCACCGGCACCATGTGCTCGATCATCAGGTCAACCGCTACGTCAAGGCGAATGCGGGCAATCTGCACGAGCCGGTCGAGGAACACTGGTTCCTGACGCTACTGGGCGAGATCCCGGCCGCCGATCCGCTGGTCTACGATATCGGCTGCGGCATCGGCTATTACACATTGCTGTTGCTGCATGAGCGGCCCGGCGCTGAGGCGGTGGCCTTCGAGCCGCTGTCCGAGCATGTCGCCGCGATCCGCGAGAATCTGGCGCTGAACGGCATCGCGCCCGACCGGGTGCGGCTGATCGAGGCGGCCGCCCATGTCGCCGAGGGCGACGTCTGCTTCGAGGCGGCCGATTTCTCGTCCCATGTGGCGGACGAAGGGGGCTTGCGGGTTGCGGCCCACGACATCGCGGCGCTGATCGCGGCCGAGGCCCGGCCGGTCGATCTGGCCAAGCTCGACGTGCAGGGCGCCGAACTGGCGCTGTTGCGCCGGATCGTCGAGGCCGGGCAGGCCGAGAGGGTGCGGCGCTGGATCGTCGGCACCCATGGCGACGATCTCTTTGCCGAGTGCTGCGCACTCATGGGTCAGCACTGGCAGGTGGTGCACAGCGACCCGGCGCCCGCGCACCAGCCCGACGGGTTGATCGTGGCGGTGCGGCACTGAGGGGACCCCCGCTCAGGGGTGCGCGGGCTTCTCGATCAGGACATCCTCGATCAGCACCGCGTCGAGCCCGGTCGTCGCCAGCATCCCCAGTGCATCCTCGACCGAATGCAGGATCGGCTTGCCCATGATGTTGAAGCTGGTGTTCAGCACCACCGGCACACCGGTCTCGCGCCCGAAGGCCGCGACCAGATCGGCCATCCACGGCGCGCTGTCGGGGCCGACCGTCTGCACCCGCCCGGTGCCGTCGTCATGGACGACAGCGGGCACCCGGTCGCGGACCCCGGCCCGCCAGGGCAGCGTCATCGACATGTAGGGCGAGGGTTGCGGGCGGTCGAACCAGTCGGCCAGATCGGCCTCGGCCAGAACCGGGGCGAAGGGCCGGTAGGGCTCGCGCCCCTTCACCCGCGCATTGATCGCGTCCTTCATGCCCGCGGGCCTCGGATCGGCCAGGATGGATCGGTTGCCCAGCGCGCGCGGCCCGAATTCGGCCCGGCCGCGCATTACGCCCAGGATGCGGCCCTGTGCCAGGAGCCCGGCCGCCGCCTCGGCGGACCGCCCGGCGACATCGGTCACCGCGTGGCCCGATGCGGCGGCGCGACGGGCGGCCTCCAGCGTCTTCGCGCGCGGCGCCGATCCGAGGAAGGGCGTGCCGCCGCCGAAGGGGATGCGCTCGGCCCCGGTATCGGCCATCCAGGCCAGAAGGGCCGCGCCGATGGCATTGCCGTCATCGGCCGGGCAGGGCGGCACGAAGACCCTCTCGAACCCGGTCCGGCCCACGATGGTGCCGTTGTAGGACGAGTTCAGCGCGCAGCCGCCCGACAGGATCAGCGTCGGGCCGTCTTCGACGATGGCCTCAAGCACCTGATCGGCCAGACGCGCATAGGCAGCCTGCCCGGCTGCCGCCAGATCGGCCGCGTCGGTCACCGGCGCGGTCGGGCGGCGGGCCAGCGGCTCGACCGCGGCGCGGATTGCCGCGATGGCGGCGTCGTCGGCAAAGCGCAACCGCCCGCGATCGGCCGACAGCAGTCCGGTCAGGGTCTCGACCAGCGCCGGATCGGCGCGGCCGCAGGCGGCAAGGCCCATCACCTTCCACTCTTCGCCCTCGCGCCAGTCGAAGCCGCACAGCCCGGTGAGCCAGCCATAGAAAGTGCCCAGGCTGCCCGGCCCCCAGGACCGCCAGCCGCGTGAAAGTCGCCGGTCGGTCAGCCGGAAATGCGACACCGCACCGACATCGCCCTCGCCGTCGATCACCAGACAGGCGGCGTCCGCGACCGGTGCGAAATGGCAGGCGGCGACGGCATGGCAGAGGTGATGATCGAACCGCATGGGCTCGGGCCGCTCGCGGGCAAGGCCCAGCCGCAGAAGCGAGGCACCCGCGCTTTGCTGCATCTGCGCCTGCAATCCCTGCATCCAGATCGTGTCCGAGGCGGGCAGCAGCGCGTCATGCACCTTGAGTCCCAGATCGGCCTTGACCGAGGCCCAGCTGGTGGCGGGAACGATCCGGTCGCCCGGCGCGGCGCCCACGGCCGCCAGCGCCGCCGCCAGATGCGGCACATGGTCGGGCACCACGCCCCAGGCGCGCTTGTCCTGCAAGAAGCGCTCGGTCGCCTCGGCGAAGACCACGCGCCCGGTCTCGTCGACAAGCGCCAGCGCCGGGTCGTGGCCCGAGGTCGAGAGGCCCAGATACCAGGTCGTCATCGAGCCCCGAGGCGCTTCGTGATGTCCGAGGCGAAGCTGCCGACCGTTTCATGCGAGAAGATCGTGGCGGGATCGAGCTCGATCCGGAAATGATCCTCGACCTCGCCCGACAGCAGCACCGCGTCGATGGATTGCAGTCCCAGATCGACCAGCACCGAATCCGGGCGGATCGCGGCCGGGTCCTGCTTGGTGAAGCGGGCGATACCGGCGGTCAGGAAGTCGACGACTTCGGGGGCGGGGGGCGTCAGGGTTCTGGTCACGGTCGGTCCTTTCCTGTGGAGCCCAGCCGGCAAGGCAGCGTTGCCAGTGCCACGGTCTGGGTCATCTCGAAATAGCGATGGCGCTGGGGCTTGAGCGCAAGCCCCGGAAAGCGCGCGAAAAGCGCGGGCAGGGCGGTCCGCAGCATCCGCTTGGACAGCGCCGCGCCAACGCAGCGGTGCAGCCCGTGGCCGAAGGCCAGATTGCCGGTGCCGACGCCCCGGTCGATCGACAGCAGTTGCAGCCGCAGCGTCTCGTCCGGCCGGATTTCGATCTCGCCGATCCGGGCCGGGCCGCGGGCCATGCGGTAGATGTATTTGGGCGAGGCGCAGAGCGAGATCAGACCTTCCAGCTCGGCGTCGATCCAGGCCGGATCGGCGGCGCCCTTGCGGTCTTCGGACGGCAGGGTCAGCAGATGGTGCAGGATGTTGCCCAGCGTATGGGCCATGTTGAAACTTGCGCCATACATCACCAGGACCAGCGCCTTGAGGTCGGTTTCGTCGGTGTCGGGCAGGTCCTCGTCCATCAGCCGGGTCAAGAGCGGCGTGCCGGGCAGGCCGTCGGTCGCGGGCGGGCGCAGCCCGTCGAGGATCTCGGCGATCACCGCCTGCAGCCGGTCGAGTTCGCGGATCGGCAGCCAGGGTTCCAGCACGTCCTGCAGGATCGGCGCGAGCACGTCGAACCGTTCGGGATCGGCCGGGGCAATGCCAAGGACCGGCCCGGCGATGCCGCGAAAGATCGGATCGGCATAATCGGCGATCAGGTCGGGTTCGGAGGTCGCAGCCAGCCGGGCCAGCGCGGCCTGGGTCTCGGCCTCGATCAGCGGTTGCCAGCGCGCCAGCCGGTTGCCGCCGAGGCTGTCGGCCACCGCGCGGCGGATCGCGGCATGGCGTTCGCCCGACATGAAGAACATCGCGTTCCGGGCCACCAGCCGGGCCGGCCCGAGGTCGCGGCCGCTGCGGTCGGCCAGCGCGGTCAGATAGGGCTCCATCCGGGGCGGCGACCAGGTCTCGTCGTCGTTGACGATGGCGCGGGCCTCGTCCAGATCGCGGATCTCGACCATCCGCCCGGTCAGCCGCCGCGACCGCGCGTCACGCGTCACCGGCAGTGCCACGGGATACTGCACCAGCGGCGTCACGTGGAACCGCACGCCGTCCCGATGCAGCGCAAGCTGCGGGAAGCGCCGCGCCAGCGCCGGGATCGCCCGGCCGAGGAAAAGCTGCGAAAGCGGCGCGCCGGGGCATTTGTGCGGCCCCGCGCCGAAGGACAGATGGGCCGATCCGTCGGGGACCCGGCGGCGCAGTTCGGCATTGGCTGCGACCACGTCCATCACCGCAGCCTCGCCCTTGTGGAACGGACAGCCGCCGAGGTTGACCTCGTCCTCGGCCATCCTGACCAGGGTCAGCGTCGAGGGGTAAAGCGACATCACCCGGTCGAGCGCGGTGTCGGTCCAGCCCGGTTCGGCCGCGGCGCGCCAGTGCTCGGCATCGCCCAGCAGCAGGCCGTAAAGCGCCAGCGCCAGCGACTGGGCGACGGTGTGGCTGCCGACCAGCGCGGACAGCGCGATATAGGGCGCGGCCGCGGGATCGGACAGCCGGTCCTTGCGGCGTGCAAGAAAGGCGGGGAAGCCCTCAAGAGAAGGGTCGACCCCCGACATCGGATCGGTCGAAAGATAGCCCAGCAATTCGCCCAGCGCGGCATCGATCCGGCCCAGCGCCTTCAGCGACAGCATCGGCTGGGTGGTGTTGTTGGCCAGCCGGATCAGCTCCAGCACCCGCTCGTCGTCGCCGCCCGGACACCCGGCGAAGGCGCGGACGAAGTCGAGAAACGCCGCCTCGCAATAGTCGCGCATGACGTCGGGCGCCTCGGCGGCCTCCAGCCGGTCGAGGGCACTAGCGAAGGCGCGGTCGGCGACCGGTGCCCAGGCGGTCAGGGCGGGGGCCGCGAAGAAGGCGGCGGTGGCGCGGCGCGCTGCCAGATGGGCCTCGCCCGTCTGGAAGGCGAAGGCGTGGCGCGCCATCTCGGTCAGATGCGGAAAGCGCGGCCCGCCGCGTGCCGCGATCTGGTCCAGATGGGTGGCCAGCTGGCCCACGGTAAAGCGCGGGTCGCGCAACAGCGCGGCGACGTCATCGGGGTCGGTCACGAACCGGTCGGGGGTGTCCCAGGCAGAACTGTTCACGACGGGCATTCGGGCATTTCCTTCACGGATGGGACAGTCTCGGGGGGCCAGGCGCCGTCCCGCCACAGCTCGGCCGCGGCGCGGCGGCGGATCTTGCCGCTGCTGGTGCGTGGCAGCCGTCCGCGCGGCAGGAACAGGATCTCGACCAGATCGAGCCCCCATTCCCCGGTCACGGCCCGCCGGATCGTCTGGCGCAGCGTGTCGGGGTCGGGCGGGGTCTCGCCGAGGCGCAGTTCGGCAAGCAGCACCGCCTGCCCGCCCCGGGCCGGGTCGGGCATGAAGACCGCGGCGGCCATCGGGTTCAGGACCTCAGAACTGCCGCAGGCCAGCCATTCGATTTCCGGCGCTGCGAGGGTGCGGCCATTGCAGAAGACCACATCCTTGATCCGCCCGGTCACATAAAGCGCATCCTCCGCGATCACGCCCAGATCGCCGGTGCGGAGCCAGCCCGAGCCGTCGGACGGGTCGTCCAGCGCCGCGCCGAAGGTTTCGGCGGTGTCGCCGGGCAGGCCCAGATAGCCCGCGCCCCGGGACGGGCCGCGCAGCCAGATTTCGCCCTCGGCGCCCTCCGGGCGGCGGGTCCGGGCGATGGGGTCGACGATGGCGAGGCCCGCGCCAAGTTCGGGCGTCAGGCGGCAGGGCGCCACGGCCCGCGCGGCGGGGGGCGCGGGCGGCGGGCGGTCGGCGCCCGGCAGCCCGGCCGCGAAGAGGGTCATCTCGGCCATGCCGTAGCAGGCAAAGACCGCCTCGTGGGCCAGCCCGGCGGCGGCGAAATGGGCGTGGAAGGCCGCGGGCAGCCCGGCGGGCACGGGCTCGGCCCCGATGAAGGCGCGGCGCCAGCAGGTCAGGTCCAGCGCGGCGGCGGCGTCGGGCGCGATCCGGCGCAGGCAGTCGGCGAAGGCGAAGGCCGGTCCGCCGCTGAAACCGGCACGCTCGGCTGCGATGGCCTCGAGCCACAGGGCGGGGCGGCGAATGAAGTCCAGAGGCGACATCTGCGCCGAGAACCCGCCGCAGAGCAGCGGATAGAGGATGCCCCCCATCAGCCCCATGTCGTGATAGTGCGGCAGCCAGTTCACGAACCGGGCCTGCTCGTCCATGCCCCAGCAGCGGGCGACCAGCGCGGCATTGGCCAGGATGTTGTCCGGGGTCACCCGCACCCCGCGCGGCAGCCGGGTCGAGCCCGAGGTATATTGGATCACCGCCACCGGCAGATCTGGCGCGGCGGCGGGCCGCACCGGGTCGGGCAGCCGGGCGGGGTCGAGCGGCAGGGTCGCGACCGGGCAGGGCGGCGTCCCGTCCAGCGCCAGCGCGGCCGCGACCGCCTCGGCATGGGCGGGCAGGCACAGAACGGCGGCGGCCCTGCTGTCGGCGGCGATATGGCGGAAGCGGTCGGAATGGCTGCCCGGGCGCGGCACGGGCACGGGCACCAGGGTCACGCCGGCCAGAAGCCCGCCCAGAAGGGTCACGACGAACTCGGCCCCGGCGGGCAGCGCCAGCACCAGACTGTGCGCCCCCGGCCCCAGCCAGCCGCGCAGCGCCCGGGCGACGGCCCCGGCCTCGGCGGCCAGCCGGTCCCCGGTAAAGACATCGCGCGCGCCCTGCCGGGACCGGATCACGATGCGCTCGCGCTCGGGCCGGTCGGCGAAGGTTTGCGCCAGCGCCTCGGCCAGAGCGCTCGGGGGCGCGGGCGGGACGGCGCGGGTCACGCCACGGTCTCCAGCTGTCGGCCGATCCTCGGCCGGTGCCCCGCCGCGCGGGCGCATTCCGACAGGTGCAGGGTCAGGATCGAGGTCAGGTCATAGCCGATCTCGGGGCGCGCGGCGATCAGGTCGCGCACGCCCTCGATCACCCGGCGCGCGCCCTTGTCCTTCATCATCAGCGGCACCAGCTCGTGCAGCGGATGGCGGCGCGCCGAGGCCGTAGCCCAGGCCGACCGGGTCATGTCCTGGCAGGGGCTGCCAAGCGTGCGGGCATAGTTTTCGAACCGCGCCATCGCGGCGTCGGGGGCCAGCAGCGCGGCCTTCAGCCAGTCGCGCCCCTCGGTCAGCTGTTCGCGGGTCATCCGGGCGGGGATCAGGTTGGTCATCCGGGTGCCTGCCGCCAGCCGGTGGGTGTCTTCGTCAACGATCCGGCCCGCGCGTTTCATCTCGGCATAAAGCGGCGTGGCGTAGGGCGCGACCAGCGCGCTGACATTGAAGCCCACGATGGGCAGGCTCTGGGCAAAGGCGAACTGCCGCTCGAAACAGTCGAGCCCGTCATGGTCGAAGCCGACGATCAGCCCGGCCCGGATCGTCAGGCCCGCCCCGACCACCGTCCGGCAGGCGTCGCCGAGGTCGATCCTGAGGTTCTGCCGCTTGTTGGCCTCGGCCAGCGATTCGGGGTTGCCGGTCTCGATCCCGACGAAGACCTGGCGCAGCCCGGCCCGGTTGCACATCGCGAGAAGGTCCGGATCGCGCGCCGCGTCGATCGAGATCTGGGTCGAGAACCGCACCGGGTCGCGCCCGTCGGTCCCGTTCCAGGCGATCAGCGCCTCCAGAAGCGCGCGGGTCCGCTGGCGGTAAACGGTGAAATTGTCGTCGCTCAGAGAGATTTCGCGATAGCCCAGATCGTAAAGCTGCCGCAGCTCGGCCAGCACCCGTTCGGGCGGCTTGTGACGCTGCTTGCGGCCGACATACTGGATGACGTCGCAGAAGGTGCAATCGAACGGGCAGCCGCGCGAGGTCTGCACCACGCCCGAGATCGCCCGGTCATTGGGGTAAAGATCCCAGCGCGGCAGCGGCGTGTCGGCCATGTCGGCCTGGCCGCAGCGGTATTCGGGCTGCAATCCGCCCGCCTTCAGATCGGCGGCAAAGCGCGGCGCGGCGGTCTCGAACTCGCCGATCACGATGGCATCGGCCTTGCCGCGGAAATGCTCGGGCGCCAGCGACACATGCGCCCCGCCCAGCACCACCGGAATGCCGCGGCGGCGGAAGGCGGCGGCCAGTTCGAGCCCGCGCGCGACCTGCGAGACATTGATCGACAGCCCCACCAGATCGGCCTCGGCCTCCAGATCGACCTCCTGCACGACCTCGTCGCACAGCCGGATCCGGGCCTCCTGCGGCAGGAGGGCTGCCACCGACACGATCCCGGCAGCGGCCGACAGCGTGTAGGGCGTCTTGACGCCAGCCATGCTGATCTCGGCAGTGGTGTCGGACGCATCGTCCGGGGCGGGGGCGATCAGGTAGATCCGCAAGGCTGTTTCCTTCAGCCCGGCACGTTTTGTGCCCGGTATTCGAGTGCGATCTTAATGGGGCGCGAAGGCGTTCGCAAACTGCAATTCGCAACGCGCGGTTGCAGGCGCAGCGGCCGATCCGGGCAGATTTCATCGGTCTGTCAGGGCGGATACACAAAACCGTTTCATTCGGGCGGCAGGAAGGGCGCGTGGTTGCAATGCTGTGCAATCCCGCGTCCGGAGCCCGTGATGAGTGCCATCGACATCCAGAACCTCGGCAAGTCCTTCGGCCGGACCGAGGTTCTGGGCGGGGTGTCCCTCGCGGTCGGGGCGGGCGAGTTCGTGGCGATCCTCGGTCCCTCGGGCTGCGGCAAGACGACGTTGCTGCGGCTGCTGGCCGGATTCGAGCGGCCGGATGCGGGCAGCATCCGGATGGGCGGGCGGCTGGTTTCGGGGCCGGGTGTGCATCTGCCGCCCGAAGGCCGGGGCGTCGGCGTGGTGTTCCAGACCTATGCGCTCTGGCCGCATATGAGCGTGGCGGGCAACGTGTCCTACGGGCTGAAGGTCGGCGGCATGGGCCGGGCCCCGCGCGAGGCGCGCACCCGGGCGGTGCTGGAAACGGTCGGGCTGGGTGAGATGGCCGCGCGGCGGCCCGCCGATCTGTCGGGCGGACAGCGCCAGCGGGTCGCGCTGGCGCGCTGTCTGGCGATGGAGGCCCGCGTCGTGCTGCTGGACGAGCCGCTGGCCAATCTCGACGTGCATCTGCGCGACACGCTGGAAGCTGAATTCGCCGATTTCCACCGCCGCTCCGGCGCGACGATGGTCTATGTCACCCACGATCAGGCCGAGGCGCTGGCGCTGGCCGACCGCGTCGCGGTGATGGAGGCGGGCCGGATCGTGCAATTCGCCCCGCCCGAGCGGCTGTTTCGCGAACCGGCCTGCGCCATGGTCGCGGGCTTCATCGGCGACGGCCGGGTGGTCGAGGTGACCGACCTTGCGCCCCTGGGCGATGGCCGGGCCGAGGCGCGGCTGCTGGGCGTGCCGGTGCGTCTGCGCTGCGATCCCGGCGAACGGCCCCGGCCGCGCGCCCGGATCGCGCTTCATCCCGGCGATCTGCGTCTGACCGAGGGCGAGGGCGTCCCCGCCACCGTCACCCGCGCCACCTTTCGCGGCCATCACCTGCGCGCCGAACTGGCGGCGGGGCCCGATGGCGGCGTCTCGCTGTGCCTCAACGTCGCCGCCCCCGCCCGGATCGAGCGGGGCCAGCGCGTGACCGTCGCGCTGACCGACGGCTGGGTGCTTCCCGATCCCTCTCTCCCCTCCCTCCCCACTCAAGGACTGTAACGATGCGTCTTCTTGCCCTTGCCACCGCCGGTCTGATGGCGACCGCCGCCTCGGCCGAAACCACGATCACGCTTTACACCAGCCAGGCGCCCGAACAGGCGCAGGAAACCGTCGATGCCTTCGAGGCCGCGCATCCCGACATCAAGGTCGAATGGACCCGCAACGGCACCTCGGCGCTGATGAACGTGCTGCGCGCGGAAATCGAGGCCGGTCAGGTCCAGCCCGACGTGCTGCTGGTGGCCGATGTCATCAACCTGGGCGAACTGAAGGCGGGCGGTCACCTGCTGCCCTACATCGATGCCCCGGTCGCGGCCTATGACGCGACCATGTACGACCCCGACATGACCTTCTTCGGCACCAAGGCGATCACCACCGGCATCGCCTGGAACACCGAGATCGCCGAGCCGGTCGAGACCTGGGCCGATCTGCTGAAAGAGGAAAACCGCGGCCAGATCGCGGTGCCGAGCCCGCTGTATTCGGGGGCCGCACTTTGCCATCTGCACACGCTGATCGACGCCCCCGAGATTGGCTGGGCCTTCTACGAGGGGCTCAACGATCTGGACATCGTGCCCGAGGGCGGGAACGGCCCGGCGACCAAGGCGGTGGCTTCGGGCATGGCGAAATACGCGATCCTGGTCGATGCGAACGCGCTGCGCGCCAAGGCCGACGGCTCGCCCATCGACTATATCGTGCCGAAGGATGGCGTCTCGGTCATCACCGAACCGGTGGCGATCCTGTCGACCACCGACCAGCCCGAGGCCGCGAAGACCTTCGTCGATTTCCTGCTGTCCGAAGAGGGCCAAGAACTGGTGGCGAAACAGGGCAACCTGCCGATCCTGCCGGGCGTCGCGGGCCCGGAGGGGTTCCCCGATCTCGCCTCGATGACGCTTTTGCCGCTGAATGCCGACGAGGCGGTCCGGACCGACGCGGCGGTCCGCGCGAAATTCGCCGAGATCTTCGGGCTTTGACCGCGTGAGCCTTTCGGTCGAGACCGGGGCGCGCCCGCGACGGGCGCTCCTGCCCCGGGTGCCGGGGGAGTGGCTGGTGCTGGCCGGGCTCGTCCTGTTCGTGGGGGCGCTGTCGATCCTGCCGCTGGCGCGGCTGGTGCAGGCGGCGCTGTTCCCGGGAGGCACGTTCGATGCCGCCAGGATCACCGAGGTACTGGGCGGCCGCCGGGTCGCCGAGGCGACGGTCAACACCATCTGGATTTCCTGTGCCGCGACGGCGCTGGCCACGGTGACGGGGACGCTGGCGGCCCTGCTGGCTGGGCTGACCGACCTGCGCGGGCGTACGCTCTGGGTCTTCGGCTTCGTGCTGCCGCTGATGATCCCGCCGCAGGTGACCGCGCTGGCCTGGGTACAGGCGTTTTCGCCGGCCAGCCCTCTGTTGGGGCCCTTGGGCCTGTCGCTGCCGCCGGGGATGCGGCATCCGCTGTATTCCGCCTGGGGCATCGTTCTGCTGCTGGGGTTCTGCAACGCGCCGCTGGTCTTCCTGTCGGTGCGTGCCGGACTGCGCCGGTTGCCCGCCGATCTGGTCGAGGCCGCGCAGGCGGCCGGGGCCGGGCCTCTGGCGCTGAGCCGGGACATCGTTTTGCCGCTGGTGCGCGGGGCGGTCTTTGCCGGGGCGGCGCTGGCCTTCGTCTCGTCGATCGGGAATTTCGGGATCCAGGCGATGCTGGGTATCCCGGCCCGGGTGCCGACGCTGATCACCCTGATCTATCGCCGCCTCAACGCCTACGGTCCCTCGGCGCTGAATGACATGGCGCTGATGGCGCTGATGCTGGCCGGGCTGACGGTGGTCGGCATGGGGCTGACCGGCTGGCTGGGCCGCCGGGGCGACCAGCGCGTCGAAGGGGCCGCGCGGCGGCTGCGCCTGCCGCTGGGGCGCTGGCACGGACCGGTCGGGCTGCTGGCCTGGGGTTATCTCGTGGCCTGCCTGCTGCTGCCGCTGTCGGCCTTGCTGGGCACGGCGCTGGTGCGCGGCTACGGCCAGCCGCTGGGGCCCGACACGATCACCTTTGAGAATTTCGCCAATGCGCTGTTTCACCATGAGGGCATCCGCAAGGCGTTCCTGACCAGCCTCTGGCTGACGGCTCTGGCGGTCGCGGTTCTGGTGCCGGTCTCGGTCGCGCTGGGCTATGTGCTGAGCTGGCGCAGCGGGCCGGTGGCGCGCCTTCTGCAACTGGCCTCGGAACTGGCCTATGCCTTGCCCGGCATCATCATCGGCGTGGCGATGATCCTGTTCTTCCTGCGGCCGCTGCCGCTGATCGGCACCAGCCTTTACGGCACCGTCTGGGTGATCCTTGCGGCCTATCTGGCAAACTACCTGGCGCTGGCGCTGCGGCCGATCCTTGGCGGTTATGCCCAGATCGACCGGGCGCTGGACGAGGCGGGACAGGTCGCGGGGGCGGGGCTGATCGCGCGGCTCAGGGACATCGTGCTGCCGACGCTGGCGCCCGCCGCCGCGGCCTCGGCGATCCTGGTCTTCATGTCGGCGATCAACGAGATCCAGACCTCGGTCCTGCTTGTGTCGTCGCGGGCGCAGACCATCGGGCCCACCATCATCTTTCTCGACGAGGCCGGGTCCTCGACGCTGGCCGCCGCGGTGGGCTGCCTGATGGTGGCGGTCGTGCTGGAGCTGATGCTGGCAAGCCTTGCCTTCGGCCGCCGCCTGCCCGAGGGGGTGCTGCCATGGCGCGACTGACCGCGATCAGCGGGCTCGGCCGGAAAAGCGCCGCGATCTTCCTGATCGAGATCGCCGGGCGGCGGGTCCTGTTCGACCTGGGCGACGGGCTGGAACCGGGCGAGCATCCCGACCTGACCGGCATCGGCCGGGTCGATGCGGTGGTGCTCAGCCATGCCCATGAGGACCATGCGGGCGCGCTGGACCGGCTGGACGAGGTCGGCGACCCGCCGGTTCTGGCCACCGCGCGCACGCTGGGCTTTCTGCCCGAGCGGCTGCGGCCCGGCCGGGCGCGCGTGCTGCCCGAACGGGGTCGCATCGACCTGATGGGGCTCGATCTGACCCTGGGCCGCGCGGGGCATGCGCCGGGCGGGGTCTGGCTGCATCTGGCCACGCCCGCGGGCGGGCTGATCTATACCGGCGATATCTGTCCCGAGGCGCCGCGCCTGCCGGTCGATCCGTTGCCCGAGGCCGCGACGCTGGTGCTTGACGCCTCTTATGGCGACCGCGAGGGCCGGCTTGGCGACCAGATCGCCGCCATGGCGCAAGCGGCCGAGGCGGGCGCGGTGCTGTGCTGTCCGGCGGCGGGGCGCGGCGCCGACATGGTGGCCGCGCTGACAGAGGCCGGACTTACCGTTGCCACGGATGCGGTAATCGGGCGCGAGGTGGCCGAGGCGACCGGCACCCCGCCCGAGATCGTCGATGCCGCAACCGCCCGTCCCGACCGGGCCATCGTCTGTGTCAGTTCGAACGCCGAGCGCGGGCTTGCGGCCCAGCTTCTGGGGCGCGAGGGGTTCCGTTTCGTCTTTTCCAGCCATGTGCCCGACGGCACGCCCGCGCGGCGCCTGCTGGATGCCGGGCAGGCGCTCTGGCTGCCCTGGAACGTGCATCCGACCCTGCCCGACCTTCTGACGCTGGTGCGAGCGACCGGGGCGCGCCGGGTGCTGCCCGCCTTTCTTGACATCGCAACCGCCCCGCGGCTGGCCGAGCGGCTGGGCGCGCGGCTCTGGACCGATCCCGAGACGGAGATCTGAGACATGGATGCCCCTGGTCGTCACGCTGTCCCGAAGGATGTGCCCGCCGCAGAGGCCCGCGAGGACGCCCGGCCGCTGCTGATCGACGTGCTCGGCCCGGTCGCTTCCGCCTCGGCGCAGCCCGGCAAGCGGGTCTTTCTGGGCAATCTGGCAGGGGCCGAGGATGCGGCGGCGCTGACCGCGGCGGGCGTCACCGAGACGCTCAATCTGGGGCTCAACCTCTGTCCCGGGCCGCTGGCCCTGGGCGACGGCACGCAGGTGCGGCGCTATCAGATCGGGCTGATCGACGGTCCCGGCAACGACCCGCATCTGCTGGCCGCCGCAGTCGTGACGGTCAGGGGTCTGATGGGGGCCTATGGTCCGGGCAAGCCGCATTATCCGCCCCACCGTCCGGGCCATCTTCTGGTGCATTGCCGGGGTGGGCGGTCACGGTCGGTCACGGTGCTGGCGGTCTGGCTGACGCTTTGCCATCCGCAGGCGTTCCCGGACCTCGACGCGGCGCTGGCGCATCTGCGGCGGCTGCGGGGGCTCGACACGGCGCATCCCTTGCCGCCGATGCTGGATCTGGCGCGCGAGGTGATCGCGCGCGATCTGGCAGGGCGCGCGCATGGAGCCTAGATTCGTCACCGCCGCCGATGTGGCGCGGCGCGCGGGCGTCTCGCGCTCGGTGGTGTCGCGCGCCTTCACGCCGGGGGCAAGCGTCGCGCCGGAAACCCGCGCGCGGGTTCTGGAGGCGGCCGAGGCGCTGGGCTACCGCGTCAACCGGCTGGCGCGGACGCTGCATCGCGACCGGTCCGATCTGGTCGGCATCATCGGCGCCAATCTGGGCAATCCCTATATCGCGGCGCAGTTCGACGCGCTGTCCGCAGCACTTCAGGCCGAGGGGCTGCAGACGCTTCTGGTCAATCTCCGCCCCGACCCGTGCCCCGGCGCCGAGGCGCCCGACCTCGGCCGCGCGGTCGAACGGTTGCTGGAATACCGGGTGCGCACGGTGGTGTTGCTGTCGGGCGCGGCGCCCGACGAGCTGGTGCGACTCTGTGCGGCGAACGGGGTGCGGATGGTGCTGATCAACCGGCCCGCACCGGCCGCCGGGGCGCTGGCCGATGTGATCGACTCGGATGCGGCGGGCGGCGGGCGGCTGGCCGCGCGGCGGCTGATCGCGGCGGGCTGTCGTCGGCTGGCGGTGGTGCTGTCGGAGTCTCGCACCAGCGCCAAGCTGGCGCGGGCCGATGCCTTTTGCGCCGAGGCCGCGCGCGCGGGCTTGACGGTCCGGCGCTGGACGCAGGGCCCCAACAGCTACGAGACCGGCGTCGCGGCGGCGCGGAGCCTTCTGGCGGAGGGCGACCCGGCCCGGATCGACGGGATCTTCGGCGTCACCGACGAAATCGCGCTGGGCGCGATGAACACGGCGCGGCACGAGCTGGGGCTGGCGGTGCCGGAACGCCTGTCGGTGATCGGGTTCGACGACGCGCCGATCTCGGGCTGGTCCTCGCATCGGCTGACCACGGTGCGCCAGTCGCTTCCGGCGCTGACCGGGGCGACGCTCGAGGCGATTCTCGGCCCGGCGGATGCGGCTGTCTCGCACCGGGCCATCGCGGTCGATCTGGTCGAGCGCGGGTCTGTGGCCCCGGCCCGGGGGCCTGCGCCCGCCTGAGTCACGCGACCGGCATCAACTGGCCTGTCTCTGCAAAACGCCGTCTTTTCAGGCTTTCCAGCCTTCCGATTTTGCGGCATTCCGCCACGGGGTTTCCCGGTTTTGCCCTGTTTTCTTGAGAAATTCCCTCAAGAATCCGTGTCTCTTGATTCAGATCAACGAAACGAAACTGGAACCGCGGAATTCCCGACGATAATACTCGGCTATGCCGCTTGCCTCAGGAAAGGTCTCAGGACATGTCG
Organism: Rhodovulum viride; assembly: GCF_003265965.1. Classification (NCBI taxonomy): domain Bacteria; kingdom Pseudomonadati; phylum Pseudomonadota; class Alphaproteobacteria; order Rhodobacterales; family Paracoccaceae; genus Rhodovulum; species Rhodovulum viride. The sequence continues at coordinate 47,744 of NZ_MUAV01000015.1, forward strand.
CCAGCCATACACGATCAGGACGCTTTTGACGACCGGGACTCCGGCGACCTGCAATCTTCCGAGGCACCCGGTCTGGCGGACGAGGGACTGATGAACGGACACGGGCATGAGCATCGGCATCGCGGCGGGCATCGGCACCGGCATGGGCATGACGGTCTCGGGACGGGCGAATGCTGCCACGCGACCGGGCAGCCCTGCACCTCGCCCGAGGCCCGGGCCGCGGATTGCGTCCTGGGGCCGAATGCCTGTCCGCTGGCGCTGGCCGACGAGGGCGTCTGGCTGCGCGTCGTGGCGCTGCGCCCCGGGCGCGGCGTGCATCACCGGCTGATCGATCTTGGCCTGACGGTGGGCGCGCGGGTGCGCATCCTGCAGCGGGGCGGCGGCTGCCCGATGCTGATCGGGGTGGGCGAGACGCGTCTGGCGCTGGGGCAGGGCCTTGCCGGCAAGATCCTGGTCGAACCGGCCAATGACGACCACTAAAACGAAAGACACGGGCGAATGGAAAACACACTGCCGAAGATGGGTACGACGGTTCGCGTCAAAAGCTTCGCGCGGGGCGACCGGGCGGGGCGCGAGCGGCTGCTGACCATGGGCCTCACCCCCGGCACCGAACTGACCGTGACCCGGGTGGCCCCGATGGGCGATCCGATCGAGATCCGCGTCCGCGGCTTCGCGCTGTCGCTGCGCAGGGACGAATTCGCGCTGCTCACGCTGGAGGCCGTTGACTGATGAAATCCTTTACCATCGCCACCGCGGGCAACCCGAACTGCGGCAAGACCACGCTGTTCAATGCCCTGACCGGGTCGCGCCAGCGCGTCGGCAACTGGGCGGGTGTCACCGTCGACCGCAAGGAAGGCGCCTTCTCGCACAAGGGCGCCGATGTCACCGTGGTCGACCTGCCAGGCACCTATTCGCTGGGCAGCATCTCGGATACCGGGCTCGATGAATCCATCGCCCGCGACTACATCCTGTCGGGCGAGCCCGATCTGGTCATCAACATCGTCGATGCCTCGAACCTGGAACGGAACCTCTATCTGACCGCCCAGCTGGTCGAGATGCGGGTGCCGATGATCATCGCGCTGAACATGATGGACATGGCCGAGGAAAACGGCCTGAGGATCGACCCCGAAGCGCTGGCCAAGCGGCTGGGCTGTCCGGTGATCCCGCTGGTTGCGGCCCGGAAGAAGGGCGTCGAGGCGCTGAAGGATGCCATCGTCGCGGCCGCCGCAGCCCCCGAGCCGCCGAAAGCCACGGTCACCCATCCGCCCGCGGTCGAGGAGGCCTTGGCCGAGCTTGTTCCCGCGACCGCGCAGGCTGCGGCCGATAAGGGTGTCGATGCGCGCTGGCTGGCGGTCAAGCTGCTGGACGGCGATGCCGCCGCTCTGGCGATGGTGCCGCCCGCGCTGGCGGCCCAGGCCGAAGAGGCCCGGCTGAAGGTCGAGGACCTGCTGGACGAGGATATCGACATCCTGCTGGCCGATTCCCGCTATGGCTTTGCCAACGGGCTGGCGCGCAGCGGGGTCCGCCGCACCAGCCGGATTTCTCGCAGCCTGTCGGACCGGATCGACGGCGTGGTGCTGAACCGGGTGCTGGGCATCCCGATCTTCCTCTTGATCATGTATGTGATGTTCCTCTTCGCGATCAATTTCGCGAGCGCGTTCATCGACTTCTTCGACATTCTGGCGGGCACGCTGCTGGTCGACTGGCCCTCCGAGGTCATGGCGACCATCGGCGCGCCCGACTGGCTGATCGCGGTCCTGCCGGGCGGGGTCGGCGCCGGGATCCAGACCGTCGCGACCTTCATTCCGGTGATCGGGTTTCTGTTCCTGTTCCTGACCTTCCTCGAGGATTCGGGCTACATGGCGCGGGCCGCCTTCGTGATGGACCGCTCGATGCGGGCCATCGGCCTGCCGGGCAAGTCCTTCATTCCGATGATCCTGGGCTTTGGCTGCACCGTGCCTGCGGTGATGGCGACACGCACGCTCGACAACCGGCGCGACCGGCTGATGACGGTGATGATGGCGCCCTTCATGTCCTGCGGCGCGCGGCTGCCGGTCTATGCGCTGTTCGCGGCGGCCTTCTTCCCGGTGGGCGGGCAGAACATCGTGTTCCTGCTGTATGTCATCGGCATCCTCGCCGCGATCCTGACCGGGCTGGTGCTGAAGAACACGTTGCTGCGCGGCACGACCTCGCCGCTGATCATGGAACTGCCGCCCTATCACATCCCGACCCTGAAATCGGTGCTGCGTACCAGTTGGGACCGGCTCAAGGCGTTCCTGTTCAAGGCGGGCAAGATGATCGTCGCGGTCGTCGTGGTGCTGGGCTTCCTCAATTCGCTGGGGACGGATGGCAGCTTTGGCAACGAGGACAGCGACCAGTCCGTGCTGTCCTCGATCGGCAAGGCGATCACCCCGGTGGTCGAGCCCATGGGCATCCATGAGGAAAACTGGCCCGCCACGGTCGGTCTGTTCACCGGGATCTTCGCCAAGGAGGCCGTGGTCGGCACGCTGAACGCGCTTTACGGCCAGATGGCCGAAGACGCGGGCGCCGAGGACGAACCCTTCAGCGTGATGGCCGGGATCGGCGAGGCGCTGGCCTCGATCCCTGCCAATATCGCCGATGCGGCCGGAAGTCTCGCGGACCCTCTGGGCCTGAATATCGGCGATGTCGACGATCAGGCGCTCGCTGCCGAGGAACAGGGCGTGTCCTCGGGCATCTTCGGCGCGATGGCCGAACGGTTCGACGGCACCGCCGCAGCCATGGCCTACCTGCTGGTGATCCTGCTTTATGCGCCCTGCGTGGCCGCAACCAGCGCGATCTGGCGCGAGACCGGCACCAAATGGACCCTGTTCGCGGTCAGCTGGACCACCGGTCTGGCCTATGGCACGGGCGTCATCACCTACCAGTCGAGCCGGCTGGCCACCCATCCGGCCGAGGCCTCGGCCTGGATCGTCGGCATCCTCGCGATCTTCGTGGCGGTGCTGGTGACGATGCGGATCGCCTCGACCCCGCGGGGTCCGGGCGGCGCCGCGGCGCGGGCGGCGTGAGGGCGGGGCGATGGTTCTTTCCGATATCCGCGCCTATTGCGCCGAGGCCGGTCAGGTTTCGCTCCAGCAGCTCGCCAACCGCTTCGACACCGATCCCGAGGCGATCCGGGGCATGGTCGACGTGCTGGTGCAGAAGGGCATGCTGCGCTGCCTGACCGAAACGCCCGAAGGCGGCTGCGGCAAGGGTTGCTGCGGCTGTGCGAAAAGCTGCGCGCCGCTCGCCGGGATGAACGACGCCGTCTATCAGTGGGTCGGGCGCCAGCGCCGCCCGCTGCACTGACCCCGGCTCTTTTCCAGGCCAGTCCAGCCAAGTGACGTGCGGTCCCTCTCGCGGGGGCCGCACCTTTAGTTGACTGTTTTTGTGGGGAATTGTAACGACCTTGTGTGGGCCGCCGCTTCGATAGGTGCGGCCCATTCCGCCAGCGTTCCGCCAGCCTCGACGACAGCAAGAGGGGTCCGTGACAGACGGGCTTTGGGGGAACGTAACGATGACCAAAGAGACAAACCGGCCCGCGTTGCGGGTCGGCGCCACGATTCTGACGCTGGCCGCCGTGCCACCGGACAGCGTCCTGGCCCAGCAAGCCTTTGCCCTCGATCCGGTGACGCTGGCCGAGACCGACGAGACCGGCACCGAGATCGCCACGGGCGATGCGGATGACAGCGGCACGACCGCCCTGGGCGCCGATGCCGTCCAGATCCGCAGCGACGGCTCGGGCGATGCCAATACCGCGCTGACCAGCCTGCCCAACGTACAGTATCGCGACACGCCGTTCGATTCGGGCGTCAATGTCGACGACATCCTCGACCTGAAGCCGCTGGAATTCTCGATCTCGGGCGGCCGGGTCAGCGGCAACGCGATCCGGCTGAACGGCACCGGGATCGGGTCGGCGACCGGCAACACCCATCCGCATACCAGCGAGGATCTCAGCCGCCAGACCGGCAATCCGGGGACCTACAGCTTTTACGGGCTGCATTCCCAGACCCAGTTCGTGCCCTCGGCGATGGTCGACAGCATCGAGGTCCGCGATTCCAACATCTCGGCCGAATATGGCGGTTTCGAGGGCGGCGTGATCGACTATACCCTGACCCAGCCGGATGCCGCGCGGGCTTCTGGCAAGGTCTCCTTGAGCTTCCAGAACGATGCGCTGGTGCATTACCGGCTGGGCACCGAAGACGGCGACAACCCCGACCGCGTGCCGAAGCCCGACTTTTCCAAGCGCGAGGTCTCGGCCGAGTTCAACCAGCCCCTTGGCGAGAACACGGCCGTGATCTTCGGCTTTGGGCGCCGCATGGCCGAGGCCACCAAGGCGAAAGAGCCGCAATACCGCCCGCTGACGGCCGATGACGACAGCCGCAGCGATTTCTGGCGGCTGAGCCTTGCGCATGAGTTCGAGAACGGCGACCAACTCGAGCTGAACGGCTACCTGACCGATTACAGCCAGGGCTGGGATTCGCCCTGGACCCAAGATTATCACCTCGACGTCGAAACCCGGAACCTGTCGCTCGATGCGAGCTACACCCGGCAGCTGGGTAGTTTCGATCTGGGCCCGGCCAGCCTGTCGAACGTCAAGCTGACACTGGGCGCCGTGCATCAGGACAACGAGGCCAGCAACAGCACCGATCAGAACACGTTCCTGTCCTGGTTCGGGTCCTATTTCAGTACGCTGCGGGGCCAATCCTACCACACCGATGCGTTCGATGCCTGGTGCGACACGCCCGACACGCCCAGCGCCGCCGAGGATTACCATGCGTGTCGCCGCGGCGGTTATGGCAGCAAAAGCTATTCCGACACGCGCAACCGGATCGAGGCAGAGCTGGAGGCCGATCTGGGACGCGGCCGCTTCAAGTTCGGCGCCTATGTCGAAAGGGTCGATGCCCGGCAAAGCGGCGACGGCTTTACCTCTTACACGTTGAGCACCTATCTCGACGCCAGCGACCCGTTCGGCAGCTTCACCTGCCCCGCAGGCGATCCGGCCTGTATCGACGACCAGTATCTGCGCACACGCATCGTCCAGGACGCCTATGACATCTCGACCGACGCCACCCTGGCCGAGGCCTATCTGGAATACGACCGGAGCTTTGGCGATTTCGGCCTGCGGGGCGGCCTGCGGTTTTCCTATAACGACGTGCTGAAGAATACCGACATCGCCCCGCGGCTGTCGGCCAGCTGGACGCCCGGCCCGGATTTCGCGGTCGTGGCCGGGGCGAACCGCTACTATAGCGGCGAATATATTTCCTATGCGATCCACGACGCCTTGCCGCGCGGCGCGAACGAACGGCGCAGTCACGATGCCACCACCGGCGAGGTCGGCGCCTGGACCCCGTTTCTCGACCTCGGCTCCTATTCCTACACGCAGGACGGCCTGAAGACGCCCTATGTCGACGAAACCTCGCTGGCGGTGATGTACCGCGACGCCTGGACCCGGGGCACCTGGCGGCTGAAGCTGATCGACCGGCAGGGGCGCGACCAGTTCGCCCGGTCGGCGGACAGCACCGGCTCCAACAACCTGCTCAGCAATGACGGCACCACCGAATACCGGTCGGTCTCGCTGGAATACGAAAAGCGCTGGCGTGGCGGCGGGGCGCTGGACGATGTGGGGCTTTACCTCTCGGGCGTCTGGGCCGACAGCGACATGTCGAACGACACCTATTTCGGCGACGAGGGCGATATCGGCGACGACGAATTCATCTGGTACGACGGCCGGTCCTATACCCGGAACGAGTTCGACCAGAGGACCGGGCGGCGCGACATACCCGTGCGCGCCACGGTCGAGCTTGGATCGAACTGGAAGAACGGCCGCTTCGGGCTGGGGGTCGGGGCCGACGTGTCCTTCGCCTATACCGGCGTGCGCAACACCGACGAACGGGAGACGCACAGCCACCCGACCTACGGCGCGCGCACCCACGACGTTTACGAGGATTACGAGTTCGACACCGCGGTTTCGGCCTTCCTGACCGCGCGCGTCCGGCTGGCCCAGCTTCGGGGCGGCGATCTCGACCTGAACGTCAAGGTCGCGAACCTGTTCGACGATACCGGCGGCGGCACCGCCACCGACAGCAATCCCTGGATCCCCGGACGGAGCTTCTATGTCGGCACGACTTACAGCTGGTAAGGCCTTGCGGCTGGGGCTTTTGTTCGCGGCGGCGGGGCTGGGGCTGGCGGCGATGACGGCACCTTTGCGGCTGGCGCCCGAGGACCTGCGAGCGGTCTATGCCGGGCCGCCCGAAACCTGGCCCGCGCCCGAGATCGACCCGGGCGTGGCCTATGTCGAGCTTGCGCCCCGTCCCTTGCCGCCCCGGCCCGCGCCGGGCAGCGCGGCCGAGGCCCGCCGGGCGCTGGGCGAGAAGCTTTTTGCCGATCCGGTGCTGTCGGCCTCTGGGCAGATCGCCTGCGACAGTTGTCACAACCGGCGTCTGGGCTGGGGCGACGGGTTGCCGCGCTCGCTGGGGCATGGGCGGCAGGAAGGCCCCCGCAACGCGCCCGCGCTGTTCGCCGCCGGGGCCGGGCTGCCGCTGTTCTGGGACGGGCGGGCCGCGACGCTGGAGGCGCAGGCTCTGGGACCCATGGCCAACCCGGTCGAGATGGCCAATGCCGATCTGGGCGCCATCGCTCCGAGGGTCGCGGCCGATCCGGCCTATCCGCCGCTTTTCGAGGCGGCCTTCGGGCCGGGGCCGGTCACGCTCGACCGGATCGCGGCGGCACTGGCGGCGTTCCAGACCCATCTGGACCGGCCGACCCGGCTCGACCGGTTTCTCGCGGGGGACAGTCGCGCGCTCAGCGACCTTCAGATCCGGGGGCTCCATCTTTTTCGCACCAAGGCGCGCTGTGCCAACTGCCATTTCGGGCCGCTGCTCAGCGACGGCGCCTTCCACGATCTGGGGCTGTCCTTCTTGGGCCGCGGGCGCGAGGATCTGGGGCGCTTTGCCGTGACCGGGCTGCCGGAGGATGCCGGGCGGTTCCGCACCCCGAGCCTGCGCCATGTCGCGCAAAGCGCGCCCTACATGCATAACGGGATCTTCCCCCATCTGCCGGGGGTGATCCGGTTCTATGCCGGGGGCGGCGGTGCCTCGGCGCGGCTTCCGGAGGCGCCCGGCCCGGTCGAGACCGGGGCCGCGACGCCGTCGCCATTGGTGCGGCCGCTCGATCTGGGCCCCGACGATGTCGAGGCCCTGGTCGCCTTCCTCGAGGCGATCTGAGTCCCGAAGCCCGGCCTCAGACCGGCATGAACCTGCCGGTCTCGGGGTCGTAGCATTCGACCACGCCCTCGCCGATGTCGTTCCAGAGCCCGTGCAGGGTCAGCGACTCGGCCTCGACGGCGGCCTGCACGAAGGGGAAGGTCATCAGGTTCTCGATCGAGACCAGCACCGCCTCCTTCTCCATGGCGCGCAGCCGTTCGGATTCGTCGGCGATGCCGGCCTGGCGCTCGTAGCTCGGGCGCAAAAGGTCCATCCAGCGGCCGATGAAGCTGGTCTTTTCCTCCAGCTGCGGCGCGAGCCCCGCGCACATGTCATGGCAGCCGCGGACGCCGCCGCAATTGGAATGGCCGACCACCAGCAGGTTGGCGACCTTCAGCACCGTCACCGCGTATTCGACCGCCGCCGAGGTGCCGTGATGGTCGCCATCGGGCGCATAGGGCGGCACCAGACCCGCGATATTGCGGTGAATGAAGAACTCGCCCTCGTCCGCGCCGAAGATCGAGGTGACGTGGATGCGCGAGTCGCAGCAGGAGATGATCATCGCGCGGGGGCGCTGGCCCTCTTCGGCGAGACGGCGGTACCAGGCCTTGTTTTCGGCATGGGTGGTGGCTCGCCAGCCGTGATAGCGCTGGACGAGATAGCTGGGCAGCGGGCGTGCGTTCATCATTTGTGCGGCTTCTCCCCGATTTCCTCTGCGGGTGCATAAGCCGCAATTGCTGGAAATTCGAGACATTTCAAACACCCGCGGCAACGGTTTCTTGACGCTGAAAGGCGAGGTTGAACGTTAGGTGTGGTGATCGGAGGGTGCTTCAGGTGTCCAACGTCGTAACTATGCGCCAGGACGAGCCATTGCGGCTGGACTCCGAGCGCCTGGCTGACATGTTCGTCGATTTGGGCGAGGTAAGGGCGTCTCATCTGATCGTCCTGTCGATCGATCGGTTGGAATCGCTGATCGACGGGTTGCATCTGGCGGCAAGCCAGATCCGGCCCGGCGATTGCGTCGAACTGACAGCGCAGATTCGCGCGCTGGGCGACTCGCTTGGCATGATCAGCCTGTCGTCGGCGGCGCGAAACGTGTCGCGCGCGTCGCAGTCCGGCGACCAGGTCGCGGTCGCGGCGACCCTGGCGCGACTCAAGCGGGTCGCGGTGCGGTCGTTCCGGCTGGCCGAAGAGCTTCAGCACCGGTCCGGCTGAACCGGCTTGCGGGCCGCGCCGAAGAGGCTAGGGTCGGGTCTGATCCCGACCCTCCCCGAAGGACTGTCCCATGTTTCCGCGTTTTGCCGATTCCGCCGCGCCGTCGCGCCCGCTTTTCGTTGTCCAGGAGGCGGATCTTGCCGCCTGGCGCGCAAGCCGGCCGCCGACCGAGGCCGCCTGGCTCCAGGCGACCGGCTTTGCCGCCGGTCTGGGCGAGCTGCAGCTTCTGCCCGGCCCGGATGGCGCCGTCGCGGGGGCCGTGGCCGGGCTTGGCGCGGCGCCGGCCCGGGCGCGTGGGCGATTCCATCTGGCCTCGGTCGCGGCGCGCCTGCCCGAAGGCGTCTGGCATCTGGATACCGCGCTTGCGGGCGCGGACCTTGAGGCCGAGGCGCTGGGGCTTCTGCTGTCGGCCTACCGGTTCGACCGCTACCGCCCGCAGGCCGCGCAACGCGCCAGCTTCAAGGCGCCCGAGGGCGTCGATGTCGCCCGGATCGAGGCGATGGCGGCGGGCGAGGTGCTGACCCGCGACCTGATCAACACCCCGGCTTCGGACATGGGCCCCGAGGCGCTGGAAGAAGCGGTGATCGGCCTTGCCGCGCGCCATGCGGCCGAGGCCAACGTGATCCGCGGAGACGAGCTTCTGGCGCAGAACTTTCCGATGATCCATGCGGTGGGGCGGGCTGCCGCCGAGGCCCCGCGCCTGCTGGAACTGCGCTGGGGCGAGGCCGGGCCGCAGCTGACGCTGGTCGGCAAGGGCGTCTGCTTCGACACCGGCGGGCTTGACATCAAGCCCTCCAGCTCGATGGGCCTGATGAAGAAGGACATGGGCGGCGCGGCCACGGTGCTGGGGCTGGCCTCGATGATCATGACGCTGAAGCTGCCGCTGCGGTTGCGGGTGCTGATCCCGGCGGTCGAGAACAGCATCGCCGGCAATGCCATGCGGCCGCAGGACATCCTGACCGCGCGCAACGGGCTGACAGTCGAGATCAACAATACCGATGCCGAGGGGCGGCTGGTGCTGGCCGATGCGCTGGCCCATGCCGCCGAGGAAGAGACCGACTGCCTGATCTCGATGGCGACGCTGACGGGCGCCGCGCGGGTCGCGGTCGGCCCCGACATCGCCCCCTTCTACACCGATGACGAGGCCGTGGCCGCAGCCCTGGCCGGGGCGGGGGCGGCGATGGCCGATCCGGTCTGGAGGATGCCGTTCCACGCGCCCTACGAGGCGATGATCGAGCCCGGCATCGCCGATCTCGACAATGCGCCGAAGGGTGGCTTCGCCGGGTCGATCACCGCGGCGCTGTTCCTGCGCCGTTTCGTCGGCGAGGCGCGCTACACCCATTTCGACATCTATGGCTGGCAACCCTCCGACGCCCCGGCCCGGCCCAAGGGCGGGGTCGGACAGGGGGCGCGGACGATCCTCGCCGCGCTGCCCGAGGTGTTGGGGCTGTGACCGGCGCCATCCCCCGCGACCGGCGCGAGACACCCGCGAACGACCGGGTGGCCGCGACCCGGCTGAAGGGGCTGGTCGCGGCGCCCCGCTATGCCGATCCGGTGCAGTTTCGGGTGACCCGGCCGCTGGCGGATCTGTTGCGCGCGCCGGGTGGGCCGCGCGAACGCCAGCTGGTGCTGGGCGAGGCGTTTGAGCTGCTCGACATGCAGGACGGGTTCGGGTTCGGCTGGGCCGCGCGCGACGGGTTCGTGGGCTATGTCGCGGCCCAGGCGCTGGCCGCCGATGTCCCAGCGCCCACCCACCGGGTGGCGGTGCCAGCGAGCCACGCCTATTCCGCGCCCGACCTAAAGCGGCCCGAGGTGATGGGCCTGTCCTTCGGCACCGAAGTCCGGGTGGTCTCGGCCGAGGGTGGGTTCTTCGAGACCGCGCAAGGCTGGTTCGTGCCCAAGCCGCATCTGCGGCCGCTGAACGTGCCGTTCCGCGATCCGGTGACGGTGGCGCAGCTCTTCTTCGGGGTGCCGTATCTCTGGGGCGGCAATTCGGTCTGGGGGATCGACTGTTCGGGTCTGGTGCAGGCGGCCTGGCTGGCCTCCGGGCGGGCCTGCCCGGGCGACAGCGATCAGCAGGAACGGGGGCTGGGCGAGGCCCTGCCCGAGGGAACGCCGGTCGAGCGGGGGGACCTTCTGTTCTGGCGCGGCCATGTCGCGCTGGCGGTCGATCCCGAGGTGCTGATCCATGCCAACGGTCACACGATGTCGGTGGCCTATGAGCGGATCGCCGATGCGGTCGCCCGGATCGAGGCGCAGGGCGAGGGCCGTCCGACCGCGCATCGGCGCGCCTAGGCGCGGGCCGGATCGGCGGCTAGTCGACCGGCCGGATCAGCTTGCGTTCCAGCACCCGCAGAACGGTCGGCAGCTCGTGGCCGCGCTTGAGGATCTGCCCGTCCATGCCGATCACCGAGTAAAGCCCCTGCCGGCCGCGCAGGCGGGGACGTTTCTCGATGCGGTAGAGCGGGTGTTCGGCAGTGCGGCGGAAGATCGAGAAGATCGCCGCGTCGCGGAGGCAGGAGATCCCGTAGTCGCGCCATTCGCCCGCAGCGACCATCCGGCCATAGAGGGTGAGGATGACCCCCAGCTCGGTCCGGTCGAAGGCGACCTGTTCGGCGGGGCGTTCGGCCGGGAACGGCGTGGGGGGGATGACGCTCATGTGACGAAGGTGCCGCCCTGTCGCGGGCAAATCAAGGGCCGCCCGGGTTTTGCCCTGAAAATACCTGTGCTTCGGCATCAGGGCTTCCTGTGGAGGCCCGGAATCGGAGGCATAAGGGGGCATAGCGATACGCTGGACCCGGTGCCGCGGTGAAACAGCCCCCACCCAAGCTGCGGCGCCGGGTGACGACCTCCCACTCCTGGTCGGCCAGGGGCCAAAATTCTTTCCAAGAATTTTGGCCCCTGGCCGACCATTTCTTGCCGTTTCTTGGTGTCCGTGCGGGCCGGGTGGTGGCTTGGGCCAAGGACGTTTTCCCGAGGCCCGGCGGCGGAGCGGCGGCCGAAAAATTCTCTGCGAGAATTTTTGTCCCGCTCCGGGGCGCGACGCGGGATGATGGGCGGGCTTGCTGTCAGCCGAACCGGCCCTGGCAGAACCAGCCCGCCGACATCTCTGCCCCATGCGCGTAGTACAGCCAGAGCCGGGTCTGCGCATCAGTGTCGACGCGCCAGTAATCCCGCGGTCCCGACCGCCAGGCCGGATCGTCCAGCCACCATTCCGGCAGGAGCCGTTCGGGGCCCGCCGCCGCGCGGGCGGCAAAGGCGCGCTGGCGCCAGCGGAACCGGTCGGGCGGTTCCGGGTGCTCGGCGGCCGCCACCGGTTCCGGCGCAAACAGCAGAAGCGGCCGCGGCCGGTCGGGCCGGGGCCAGGGGCCGGCCGGGTCGGACCAGGCGGCGGCGAGCAACTGAAAGCCCTTTTCGGGAATGTGGCTTTCGGCCGGGGCCAGCCGGGTCACCGCCTCGAGCCCGATCCGGGCGCCAAGCCGCCCGATCAGATCCGCCATCCCGGGATCGGCCGCCGCCGGTTCGGGCGGCCCGGCCCTGTCTTTGCCCGCGTTCTTGGTCGCATCCCTGTATCGGTCGGCGCGCTCCGCGGTGTCCCGGCCCGGATCGTCGCCCGATCTGTCGCCCGATCTGTCGCCCGAGCCGTCGTCCGATCCACCGCCTGGGCCGTCGCCCGAACCGGCCCCGGTGCGGGCCGGGATGTCGAACCGGCCGGAATGCGGGTGCAAGGGTTCGGTTTCGATGGCGTCGAGCCGCAGCCGGTCGATTCCGCTTCCGTCGTCATGCCCGCCTTCGATGCCGTTCTCGATCCCGCCGAGTTTCAGCGCCAGCAGCGGCCGCATCCGGTCGGGCGCGGCAGTTGCGCGGGCCAGCCCGACCTCGACCGTCCTGATGCCGTGATCGGTGCGGAAGGCCTGCAGCCGCAGCCGCCGCGCGCCCAGCCCCGCGGCCTCGAGCCGGGCCCCGAGCGCGGGCAGCAGCCGGTCGATGGCGGCCAGCAGGTCCGCCTCGAGCCCGATCGGTTCGGGCAGGGACAACCGCACCGCGAGATGCGGTGCGGGCCGGGCGGGCGAGACCGGTTCGGGGGCCGCGCCCAGCGCCTGATCGAGCCGGTCGACAAGCCCGCGCCCGAAGCGGCGGGCGAGCGGGGCGCGCGGCATGCCGAGAATGTCGCCGACCCGCCGCAGCCCGAGCCGGGCCAGCGCCTCGATTATGGTCTCGTCGAGCCGCAGCGCGGCCATCGGCAGCGGCGCCAGCGCGGCGCGGGTCTGGCCGGGGGCCGCGATCGGCAGGCGCTCTGCGGCCAGTCCTTCCGCCCGCGCGGCGGTCTGACCCCCTCCTTGACCTGCGCGCCGGGCCGCGCGCGACCGGGTGGCGCGGGCTTCCTGCGCGATGGCGTCGCCGGTCCGGTGCGGCTGCGCCTCGGTCCCGGCAAAGCGGGCCAGCGCCCAGGCCGCGCCCAGCGTGTCTGCGATGCCCGGGCGCACGCTCAGCCCCAGCGCCGTGCAATCGGTCTCGACCGCGGCGATCAGGCCGGGTTCGCCGCCGAAGAGATGGGCGCAGCCGGTGATGTCGAGCCGCAGCCCGTCGGGCGGGTCTTCGGCGACCCATGGCGAAAACCGGCCGGCCCAGCGCCGCAACCCGGTCAGGAAGGCGGCCTCGCCGGCGGGGTCGGCGGGCCGGGTCGCCAGCTGCGGGCAGATCGCCATCGCGTCGCGCAGCGGCTGGCCGATCCGCAGTCCGGCCGCCTCGGCCTCGGCGCAGAGCGAGACGATGACCTGCGCGCCCCGGCGGTCGGCCAGCACGGCGAAGGGCCCGGGCGGCAGGCCCCGGCGGTCGCGCAACGCGCGGTCTGCGGCAAGCCGTGGAAACCACAGCGACAGGATTCGGCGGGCGGGCATGGCAGGATGTTCTCGTTTTGGTCCAATCTAGCATCCCCCTCTGCGCCGAGTCGAGTCGGCCCCGCCTGCCCCCTGCCGCCGACCCCACGGCGATGTGACCCGCGGCTGTCGCAATTCCGGCATAGGCTGGGGGCGCCAATCAGGAGGATCCGAATGACCACAAGGCGCATGACCAAAGTGACGATCTTCGCGCTGGCCGCTGCGGCGGCCACGCTGGCCCATGCGGCCGATGCCACCGACCCGACCGTGAAGGCCCGGCAGGAAGCGATGGAAACCATCGGAAAAAGCATGAAGACCATCGCCGACATGGCCAAGGGCGATGCCGCCTTCGACTCCGGGGCCGCCACGGCCGCGGCGGCGACGATCGCCGAGACCGCGGCCAAGGTGCCCGGTCTCTTCGAGACCCCGGCCGACGATCCGGAATCGGAAGCGAAGCCCGCGATCTGGACCGATTTTGCGGACTTCACCGAAAAATCCGAGGCGCTGAAGGCTGCGGCCAGCGAGGCCGACATGGCCTCCCTGGATGCGCTGCGGGGGTCTGTCGGCGACATCGGCAAGACCTGCAAATCCTGCCACGACGACTATCGCGTCAAGAAATGACCGGCAGGGTCGGGGCCGGAACGCGCCGCCGCGCCGGCCCCGGCTTTCCCGCAGGGGCGGACCGGGCTATATGACGATCCGGGTGGCACCCCGTCCCGCCCGGCAGAAGAAATCATGAAATACCCATGCCCGAGACAAAGCCGCCGCTTCTGGCCGTCCTGATCGACGCCGACAACATCCCCGCCCGCCATGCCGAACCGATCCTGAAAGAGATCACCAGCTTCGGCGAACCGGCCCTGCGCCGGGTCTATGGCGACTGGTCCTCGGACCGGCTGAAGCCCTGGGCCGAGAAGGTTCTGGCGCTGGGCATGGTGGCGCATCAGGAGACCGCCAATACCAAGGGCAAGAACGCCTCGGATATCGGGCTGGTGATCGACGCCATGGACATCCTGCATTCGGGCCGGTTCGACGGGTTCGTGCTGGTGTCCTCCGACAGCGATTTCACCCGTCTGGCCAGCCGCATCCGCGAAGAGGGGCTGGACGTGATCGGGATCGGCGAGGCCAAGACGCCGGTTTCGCTGCGCAATGTCTGCAACCGCTTCGTGCTGGTCGAGAACATCGTCGAGGAGCCCGCACAGGGCGCGGTGCGCGACCGGGCGCAACCCGCGGCCGAGGGCAAGCGGCCGGTCCACGAGGTGTCCGAACTCATCATCCGGGCGATGGACAAGATCAACCAGGAAGACGAGTGGTTCACGCTGGGCCAGATCGGCCAGTTCATCACCGCCGACAGCCCCGATTTCGACACCCGAAGCTATGGCAAGCGCAAGCTCTCCGATCTGGTGCGCGATCTCAAACGGTTCGAGACCAAGCGGGTGGGCAATCAGCTTCTGGTGCGCCGGCTCGACTGAGCCGGGCCGCGTCGGGGGTCAGGTCCGATTGGCGCCGTAGCGCGCGAGGAAGACCGCCACCGCGCCGTCGATCACCCGGCGGATCTCGTCCTCGGCAAAGCCGTTGTCCAGCCGGAACACCCGGCGCGTGTAAAGATCGGCCTTGCAAAGCTCTGCGAACTGGTCGGCGGCGAGGGTCTCGTCCTCGACAGACAGTTCACCGCGCCGGGTCGCCTCGCGCAGGAAGGCCGCGATTTCGCTGCGCAGCCGCATCGGGCCGGACTGGTAGAAGGCGGCGCCGAGATCGGGGAAGCGGTCGGATTCCGCCACGCAGATCCGGAACACCGCCTGGTTGAACTCGGACAGCAACGCCGAAACGATGTGGCGCGCCGCACTTTTCAGCACCGTCTCGGCGGGCGCGGCCATGTCGATCTCGTGCAGCGCGGCCCCGGCCTGGCGATCGCATTCGCGCCGCAGCACCTCGGAAAACAGCAGCCGCTTGTCGGGGAAGTAGTTGTAAAGCGTGGCTTTCGACACGCCGGCCGCCCGGGCGATGGCATCGACCGAGGCACGCTCGAATCCGTCGCGCAGGAAGATCTCGCGCGCCCCTTCGAGCACCTGGTCGAACTTGCGTCCCTTGCGGATCCGGTCCGGTTTCGCGGTCATGGGGGGGTCCTGCGGCATCGCCGACATCCTAGACCGGGCGGTTCAGTTTCCGCAAGGCAAGCCTGTGGCAACGGGCCGCCCGGCCTGCGGCAGCGCGTCCCTTGCAGGGAGGGGCAGAGCGGACTAATTTAGAATCGTTTTAAACTGGAGTCCATTGACGATGATTCCCGGTCTTTCCCAGCGCCGCCGGTTTTCCGACCTGAACGAGCAGGAAATCCTGGCGCTTGCGATTTCGTCCGAAGAGGACGACGCCCGCATCTATCGCAGCTATGCTGAACAGCTGCGCGCCGATTATCCGGATTCGGCACAGGTCTTCGAGGCGATGGCGCGCGAGGAGGACGGTCACCGGCGGCGCCTGATCGAGACCCACCGCGCGCGGTTCGGCGAGGTGATTCCCTTGCTGCGGCGCGAGCATGTCGCGGGCTATTACGCGCGGCGGCCGGTCTGGCTGATGAGCAATCTCGGCATCGAGCGGATTCGCGAAGAGGCCGAGATGATGGAGCGCGACGCCCATGATTTCTACCTGCGCGCGGCCGGGCGGGCGACGGATGCGGCGACGCGCAAGCTCTTGGGCGATCTGGCGGCAGCGGAGGCCGGGCACGAGACGGTGGCCGACCGGCTGATCGCGACCCATGTCGATGCGGCCGCGGCCGAGAAGGAAAGCCGCACCGCGCATCGTCAGTTCGTGCTGACCTGGGTGCAGCCGGGGCTGGCCGGGCTCATGGACGGGTCGGTCTCGACGCTTGCGCCGATCTTCGCCACCGCTTTCGCGACCCAGGATACCGGCACGACCTTTCTGGTCGGGCTGGCGGCCTCGGTGGGCGCCGGGATCTCGATGGGCTTCACCGAGGCTGCGTCGGATGACGGGGCGATCTCGGGCCGCGGCTCGCCGCTGAAGCGGGGGATCGCCTCGGGGGTGATGACGGCGGTTGGCGGGCTTGGCCATGCTTTGCCTTATCTGATCCCGCATTTCTGGACCGCGACCGGCATCGCCATGGCGGTGGTGTTCTGCGAGCTTTGGGCGATAGCCTGGATCCAGAAGAAGTACATGGACACGCCGTTCTTCCGTGCGGCCTTCCAGGTGGTGCTGGGGGGCGCGCTGGTCTTTGCCGCCGGGGTGCTGATCGGGTCGGGTTGAGTCCGGAAAGACCCGGGCCGGGCGGGTCGCGACTTTTCTGCGAAAAGTCGGGCCCGGTTGCCCGCGATGCGCGCGGTTACCGGCCCGTCGGCCGGTTGCGCGCTTGCCCTGTCCGCGATCCCGCGCTAGCCCTGAGGCAAGCGGGTGAGGAGGGAGTTTGCCGGATGGAAACGGTTTCGGAGAACAGGTGTTTCGACGGGATGCAGGGCGTCTACCGTCATGCCTCGGATGTCTGCGGCTGCGACATGACCTTTGGGCTCTTCCTGCCGGAAGAGGCCAAGGACGGTCCGGTGCCGGTGTTGTGGTATCTGTCGGGGCTGACCTGCACCCATGAGAATGCCATGACCAAGGCCGGTGCCCAGCAATGGGCGGCCGAACAGGGTATCGCGCTGGTCTTTCCCGATACCTCGCCGCGTGGCGAGGGCATCGCCGACGATCCGATGTACAATCTCGGGACCGGCGCGGGCTTTTACGTCAACGCGACCCAAGACCCGTGGTCGAAGAATTACCGGATGTGGGACTATATCGCCGAGGAACTGCCCCGCCTGCTGACCGCGAATTTCGCCATCGACGAAGAGCGCCAGTCGATCTGCGGCCATTCGATGGGCGGGCATGGCGCGCTGACCCTCGCGATGGCGTACCCCGAGCGCTATGCCGCCGTCTCGGCCTTTGCGCCGATCACCCATCCCAGCCAGTCCGACTGGGCCAAGAAGCCGATCCATGCCTATCTGGGCGAGGGCAATGTCGACTGGACCCGCCACGATGCCTGCCTGTCCCTGCGGGCCAATGGCTTTGCCGGGCCGATGCTGATCGATCAGGGCACCGGCGATCAGTTTCTCGATGCGCTGATGCCCGAGGCGCTGGCGGCGGCCATGACCGAGACCCGGCATCCGGGCATTTTCCGGATGCAGAAGGGCTACGATCACAGCTATTTCTTCATCTCGACCTTCATGGAGGACCATGTCGCCTTCCATGCCGAGGCGCTGTACCGGTGAGGCGCGGGGGGCAGGCATGACCGTCTATGTCGACGCCGATGCCTGCCCGGTGAAGGCCGAGGCGCTGCGGGTGGCCGAACGCCACCGGGCGGACCTGGTCTATGTCGCCAATGGCGGGATCCGGCCCGTCGATCACCCGCTGGTGCGCATGGTCTATGTGCCCGAAGGCCCGGACGAGGCCGACAAGTGGATCGCGGACCATGCCGGGCCGGGCGATGTGGTCGTGACCGCCGACATCCCGCTGGCCGCGAAGGCGGTCGCCGCCGGGGCCCGGGTGCTGAGCCATACCGGCGAGGCCTTCACGCCCGCCAATATCGGCCAGAAGCTGGCGACCCGCGACCTGATGGCCGATCTGCGCGCCGCCGACCCCTTCCGGCAAGGCGGCGGCAAGAGTTTCGGCAAGGCCGACCGGTCGCGTTTTCTCGATGCGCTGGACCGGGAGCTTGGTGCCTGCGCGCGCGGGTGACGTCGCGGCCGGGCGCCTTACGGCGGGCGGCCCGGGGCCTTCAAGAATCCGCGTCCGGGGACTAGCCTGCGCGCGAGGTTCCAACCCGCAGGAGATCCGATGCCCATAGACGCCGTCGTTTTCGACATCGGCCGCGTGCTGATCGACTGGCAGCCCGAAGCCTTCTATGACCGCTGTCTTGGCGAGGACCGCCGCCGCCGGCTGTTTGCCGAGGTCGACCTGCATGGCATGAACGAGGGCGTCGATGGCGGCGACCCTCTGTCGGACGCGGTCGAGGCGCTGGCGGTGCGTCATCCCGACTGGGCCGCCGAGATCCGGATGTGGCGCGACAACTGGCTCGACATGGCAAGCCCGGCCTTTCCGGACACGGTCGCCGTGCTGAAGGCGGTCAAGGCCACGGGCATTCCGGTCTTCGCGCTGACCAATTTCGGCGATGCGACCTATGACATCGCCCGCGCGGCCTATCCGTTCTTCGATCTTTTCGACCGGGCCTATGTCTCGGCCCGGCTGCGGGCGATGAAGCCCGGCCCCCGGATCTACGAGATCCTCGAAACCGACAGCGGCATCGCGCCCGAGCGGCTGATCTTTACCGACGACAAGCCCGAGAACATCGCCGCCGCCGCCGCGCGGGGCTGGCAGACCCATCTTTTCGAGGGCGCCGGGGGCTGGGCCGCGCGGCTGGTTGCCGAAGGCGTGCTGGCACCGGGCGCGGTCGGTCATGGCTGAGATCATCGGGTTCGAGGAGGGCGAGCGTGCGCTGTCCTGGTCGGGGCTTTGCGAGGCCTTTGCGCGCGGCCATGCCTTGCCGCGCGCCGAGATCGCCGACAGCTTTCTGTATCGCGGCGAGGACACGCTTTTGAACCGGGCGGCCTGGATCGACGGGCTGGGGCTGGCGGTAAAGTCGGCGACGGTGTTTCCGGGCAACGGAGCGAGGGGCAAACCGGTGGTCAATGGCGGGGTCTGTCTTTACGCCGACACCGACGGCACGCTCGAGGCCATCGTCGATTTCCATCTGGTGACCAAGTGGAAGACGGCGGGCGACAGCCTGTTCGCCGCGACCCGGCTGGCACGACCCGACAGCCGCAATATTCTGGTCGTGGGCGCGGGCAATGTCGCCCGGTCGCTGGTCGAGGCCTATCGAAGCGCCTTTCCCGAAGCGCGCTTCACGATCTGGAGCCGCACCGAGGCCAGCGCCTGGCGTCTGGCCGAACCGCTGGGCGCCGCCGTTGCGACCGATCTGGAGGCGGCGGTGCAGGAGGCAGATATCGTGACCTCGGCGACCATGGCGACCGAGCCCCTGATCCGGGGCGAATGGCTGCGGCCGGGCCAGCATGTCGACCTGATCGGCGCTTACCGGCCCGACATGCGCGAGGCCGACGACCGGGCTCTGCAGCGGGCGCGGATCTTTCTCGACAGCCGCGAGACGGTGCTGACCCATATCGGCGAACTGAAAACGCCGATCGCCACCGGCGCGATCGGGCCGGGCGATGTGGTGGCCGACTATTACGATCTGGGCGGCGGACGTTTCCGGCGCGACAGCGATGACGAGATCACGCTGTTCAAGAATGGCGGCGGGGCGCATCTGGACCTGATGACCAGCCGCTACATCCTCGACGCGTGGCGGGCGGCATGATCCGGGTGGGGCTTGTGGCGGGTCTTCTGGTGGCGGCGGCCTGGCCGCTGTCCGAGGCCCTGCGCCGCCCGATGGACGCGCGCGCCCGTGCGGGCGCGCCGGGGCAGATTGCTGACCTGCCCGGTGGGCGGACCCATCTGATCTGGCAAGGGCCGCCCGAAGGACCGGTGGCGGTGGTGCTGCACGGGCTGACCACTGGCAGCTACATCCTCGACGGAGTGGCGGCTGGGCTGGCCGGGCGGGGCTACCGGGTGCTGCGCTACGACCTTTACGGGCGCGGCTATTCCGATCGGCCGCGCGGGCGGCAAGACCGGGCCTTCTTCCTGCGCCAGCTCGAGGCGGTTCTGGACAGTCAACGACTGGGTGGCGAGCTGACTCTGGTCGGCTATTCGATGGGCGGCGCGATCCTGACGGCCTTTGCGGCGGACCATCCGGCCCGGGTGCGGCGGCTGGTTCTGCTGGCTCCGGCCGGGCTGGGCCAGACGCCGCCTGGCCTCGCGGATCTGGTCGCGCGGCTTCCCGGGCTGGGCGACTGGGTCATGGCGGTGATCGGCGGGGGCGTCTTGCGGCGGATGACGCAGCGCGTCGGCCGCGCGCGCGGTCTGCCCGCCGGGCTGATCGCGGCGCAGATCGCCGAGACCCGGTTTCGCGGCTTTCTGCCAGCGGTGCTGTCGAGTCTGCGGCACGTGCTGGCGAGGGATCTGGCGGCCGAGCATCGCGCCCTGGCAGAGACGGGTGTGCCGGTCCTGGCGATCTGGGCCGGGCGCGACGAGGCGATTTCGGCGCAGGCCCGCGACCGGCTGGCCGTGCTGAACCCCGCGGCCGGGCACCTGCTTCTGCCAGAGGCCAGCCATGCCCTGCCGGTGACCCATGTCTCCGAGATCGTGGCGGCGATCCCGCCTGCCGGGTCATAAGGCCGCGCGTTCCGCTTTTCTTCCGCACCGTGGCACTCTAGATCCGGCCCATGAGCGAGACACTGAAAGACCTGTACGACGCGCGTGCGGCCGAGGGGCATCTGCGCCCCGATCCGGCCCAGATCGCCGCGCTGGCGCCGCTGGACCGGATCCGGGAGGCGCTAGAGAACCCGCCGCCCGCGCCGCGGGGCGGGTTCTTCCGCAAGGCCCCGCCACCCGATCCGGTGCGCGGGCTCTATCTCTGGGGCGGGGTCGGGCGCGGCAAGTCGATGCTGATGGACCTGTTCTTCGGGGCTGTCGCCATCGAGGGCAAGCGCCGGGTCCATTTCCACGCCTTCATGCAGGAGGTGCATCGGGGGCTGCACGCGGCCCGGGCGACGGGCGCCGACGACGCGCTGAGGCCGGTCGCGGCCGGAATTGCCGACGGTCTGAAACTGCTTTGCTTCGACGAGATGCAGATCGTCGACATCACCGATGCGATGATCGTGGGGCGGCTCTTCGAGCTTCTGTTCGCGGCCGGGGTGACGGTGGTGACGACCTCGAACCGGGTGCCCGGGGATCTTTACAAGGACGGCCTTCAGCGCGAGCGCTTCCTGCCCTTCATCCGGATGCTGGAAGAGCGGCTGGAGGTCATGGAACTCGGGTCGGCGACCGATTACCGGCAGAACCGGCTGACCGGGGAAGAGGTCTATTTCACGCCCTCGGACCGGGCGGCCCGGGCCCGGATGGCGGCGATCTGGGAGCATTTCACCCATGGCGAGGGCGGGCCGCTGGTGCTGCGGGTGCAGGGACGGCAGGTGGAACTGCCGTTCTTCCACAACGGGGTGGCGCGGGCGACGTTCTGGGATCTTTGCGCCAAGCCTCTGGGGCCGGCCGATTACCTGGCAATGGCGCAGGCGGTGCGGGTGCTGATCCTCGAGGACATCCCGCGACTGTCGTCGGAGAACTATAACGAGGCGCGGCGCTTCGTGACGCTGATCGATGCGCTTTACGAGGGAAAGGTGCGGTTGATCGCCTCGGCGGCGGCGGAGCCAGAGATGCTTTATCTTGAAGGCGAGGGGACCTTCGAATTCGAGCGGACGGCCAGCCGTCTGCGCGAGATGCAAGGCGCGGACTGGGCGCGCGGCTGAGGGCGGGGCGCGAATTTTCTGCGAAAATTCGGGGTCGGGATCAGCCGTTCTCGCGCAGGACCCGGCCCGCGAGATAGAGCGAGCCGCAGATCAGGATGCGCGCTTCAGGCGTGGCGGCGGCGATCCGGGCCACCGCTTCGGCCACGTCCCCGGCGGTTTCAGCCCGCAAGCCGACCGCTTCTGCCGCCGCCCTGGTCGCCTCGGCGGGCAGGGTGGCGGTTTCGCCCGGAATCGACACGGCCGTCAGGCTGGCCGCGACAGCCGCGAGCGGTTTCAGGAAACCCGCCACATCCTTGGTGTTCAGCATCCCGCAGACGAGGTGCAGCTGTCTTGGCGAAAGCCGTGTGACGGCCTCGGCCAGCGCAATCCCGGCGGCCGGGTTGTGGCCGCCGTCGAGCCACAGCTCGGCCCGGCCCGCGGCCTCGACCAGGGGGCCTTGGCGCAGCCGTTGCAGCCGGGCGGGCCACTCGGCGCGGGTCATCGCGGCCTCGCAGGCGGCCTCGTTCTGGCCGAGCGCCCGCAGCGCTGCCAGTGCCGCCCCGGCATTCACGACCTGATGCGCCCCGATCAGGCGCGGCATCGGCAGGTCCAGCAACCCGCGTTCGTCCTGGAAGACCAGCCGCCCGCGTTCCTCCCAGACATGCCAGTGCTGGCCATGGGCGATCAGCGGTGCGCCAAGCCGGGCTGCACGGGCCTCGATCACCTCCATCGCCGCCTCCTCCTGGGGGCCCACCACGCAGGGCACGCCGCGCTTGAGGATCCCGGCCTTCTCGGCCGCGATCTCGGCCAGGGTCTCGCCCAGATACTGCTGATGGTCGATCGAGACCGGCGCGATCATCGTCAGGCGCGGGGCCTCGATCACGTTGGTCGCGTCAAGCCGCCCGCCGAGGCCCACTTCAAGCAGGCAATAATCGGCCGGCTCGCGCGCGAAGGCCAGGAAGGCGGCGCAGGTGGTGATCTCGAAATAGGTGATCGGCAGGCCCGAATTGGCGCGCTCGCACTCATCGAGCACGGCGGCAAGGGCGGCTTCGGCGATCGGCCCGTCCGTCATCCGGACCCGTTCGTGAAACCGCGCCAGATGCGGCGAGGTATAGGCCTGCACCCGGGCGCCCGCGGCCTCGAGCCCTGCGCGGATCATCGCCACGGTCGAGCCCTTGCCGTTGGTCCCGGCCACATGGATGACCGGGGCAAGCCGCCTTTCGGGATGATCGAGCGCCGCCAGAAGCCGCCAGACCCGGTCCAGCACCAGATCGATCACCTTGGGGTGGAGCGCCATCATCCGGTCGAGAAGGATGTCGCTGGAGGCCGTGCTCACGCCTTTGCGCCTCCGGCCGGAGGTTCGGCATCAGGCTGTGCGGGCAGGGCACGCGGCGGGTCGGGCGGGGTTTCGGACCCCTCGTCGTCGCCGCGCGCGGGCCCGTGCGAGAAGCTTGCCGGCGGCGGCAGGTCGGCGATCACCGCGGGCGGCAGCCCCATCAGCATGCGGATGATGGTGATCAGTTCCTCGCGCAGCTTGCCGCGCGGCGTCACCCGGTCGAGCATGCCGTGGTCCAGCAGGTACTCGGCGCGCTGGAAGCCCTCGGGCAGCTTCTCGCGGATCGTCTGTTCGATCACCCGCGGCCCGGCAAAGCAGATCAGCGCCCCCGGCTCGGCGATCTGCACATCGCCCAGCATCGCATAGGACGCGGTCACCCCGCCGGTCGTGGGATGGGTCAGCACCACGATATAGGGCAGGCCTGCCTCTTTCAGCATCTGCACCGCGACGGTCGTGCGCGGCATCTGCATCAGGCTGAGAATGCCTTCCTGCATCCGTGCGCCACCCGCCGCCGAGAACAGGATGAAGGGCCGGCCCAGCGCGACGGCACGCTCGGCACCCGCGACGATGGCATTGCCGACATACATGCCCATCGAGCCGCCCATGAAGCTGAAATCCTGCGCCGCGGCGACGACCGGCGTGCGGCCGATCTCGCCCTCGGCGACCAGCATCGCCTCTTTCTCGCCCGTGGTCCTCTGGGCGGTGCGCATGCGGTCGGGATAGCGCTTCTGGTCGCGGAATTGCAGCGGGTCGGGAAGCGGCACCGGCACCTCTACCTCGGTGAAGATGCCGCCGTCGAACAGCGTGATGAAGCGGTCCCGCGGCAGGATCGCCATGTGATGGCCGCAGGAGGTGCAGACGTTCAGGTTATCCGACACTTCCCGGTGGAACAGCATCGTCCCGCAGGCATCGCATTTCGACCACAGGTTCTCGGGCATCTCGCGCCGCGAGAACAGCGAATTGATCTTGGGCCGGACGTAGTTGTTGATCCAGTTCATCGGGGGCCTCTCGCACGAATGGGCCGTGAGATAAGCCGCGAACGCCGGAATTGCAATCGCGCCGCGCCCCGGCCCCCCCGGTCAGATCAGCGCGCGCAGAAGCCGCCAGAGCAGGAGGATCGCGATCAGGTCGATGGCCATGGCAAGCGGTGCGCTTGAGGTATCGGTCACGTCGAACGGGGTCACGAACAGCGCCAGCCCGGTGATGGTGCCCTTGACCGAGGTGAAGAGAAGCGAGCTGACATTGTTGACGAAGTGCCAGCCCATGGCGGTGCCGAGACTGCCCGAGCGTTCTGTCAGATCGGCGGCGGCCAGAGCGAAGGCGAGGATACCCACCAGCACCATCACGTTGTTCATCCCCGCCGCCGGGTTGTAATGGAGCGCGGCAAAGATCAGCGCGGGCAGCCCCATCCAGACCGCGCGCCAGGCAAAGCGCGCTGCCAGTTGCTGTTGAAGATAGCCGCGAAACAGCAGTTCCTCGGACCCGGTCTGGATCAGGACCAGCACCAGAGCCAGCGGCAGCACCCGGACCCAGGTCGCCGGGTCCAGATTGGCCTCGAGCGGGATCGTCGCCCAGGACAGCGCAAAGAGTGCCGCATAGGCCGGGATCAGCACCTTGAGTGCGCCGAAAAAGCCCCGTGCCCAGTCGCGAAGCGGTCCGAACAGCGAGCCGGGTTCGCGGTAATGCAGCGCGGGCGTCGCGATCAGCACCCCAAGCCCCATGCCGAGAAAGCTTGCCAGCACGAACAGGGTCTGGGTCGGGGTCGCGGGGGCCGAGAGCCCCATGATCCAGCCGAAATAGTTCAGCGGCCCGAGCACCGGATAGGCCGCGACCAGCATGGTCGAGAACACGCCGACATAGACCAGCAGGATCACCAGCACGCCGACGATCAGGCGCCAGAACTCGGGATAGAGCCGGGCGGGCTCGATATATGCCTCGAACAGGGGGGAACGCATCGCTCTCTTCTTGTATCTTGTTGCGTCGGATGGCGCGACGCGGTCCTTCGCGTCTGAGGCGCAAGCTAGTGCGGGGGGCCGCGGGCTTCAACTCAGACCCGCAGCGCCACCCTTGCCGCCAGCCAGGAGACGCCCAGCACGGCGAAGTCGACCGCCACCAGCGGCAGGAGCGCGGGGTCGTCGGCGCCGAAGCCATAGGTGTACAGCGCAAGCCCCGAGACCGGGCCGGGCAGGGCAACGATCAGGATCGCCATGGCGTTGTTGACGAAATGAAGCGCGACCGCCGCGCCCAGGTTGCCGGTGCGCGCGGTCAGGTCCGAGGCCGCGACCGAAAAGGCCGCAGCCCAGAGCGCGGCGAGCAGGGCATTGGCGCCCGCCGCGTCGGGGCTGTAATGGGCCGCCGCGAACATCAGCGCGGGCAGGCCGATCCAGAGCACGGGGCTTTTGAACCGTGCGGCCAGCTGCTGTTGCAGATAGCCGCGGAACAGCAGCTCTTCGGCGAAGGTCTGGATCAGCAGCGCGGGCAGGGCCAGCGGCAGCAGCATCAACCAGACGCCCATGGAGCGGTGCGGGACCGGCTCGGACCCCGAGGGCAGCGCGACCCAGATCAGCAGATAAAGCAGCGCCAGCGCGCGCAGCGCCCGGGCGAACTGGCGGATCGCCGGACCGGGCGCGCCGGTCAGGTCGCCGAGGCTCCGGCCCTGCAACAATTGCGCCGCAACGCCCACGCCGCAGATCAGGCACAAGAACGAGGTCAGCAGCCAGAGCGTGTCGGCCGCGGTCTGAGAGGTGACGAAGACGCCCCGGAACGCCGCTTCGGCGATGCCGGGGCCGCGCAGCGCCGCGACCGCGCCATAGACGCAATAGACAAGGCCGATCTGGACCGCCGCGACAACGGCCAGCCCGGCGCCAATGCGCCAAAGCTCCGGCCGGGCGCGGGCGGTCGAGACAAGCGTTTCATGCGGGTCGTAGCGCATCGGGCGGCCCTTTCGGCCGCGACCCTAGACCGGGCGGGCGCCGGGCTTCAATGGCTTGTCTCATCGCCGCCCCGTCTCTATGCCGGGGCCCGAGCCAACGACCGAGGACCCGATGCGCCGCCAAAGCCCCGCCCTGCCCCGCCCGCCGCGCCGTGCCATTGCGCTGACGGCTGCGGTGCTTCTGGCGCTGGGCGGCTGCGTGCCCGGAGGGGACGGGGTGCAGCGGGTCACCGTGGCCGGGGACCGCGTGGCGGTCGTCGCGCCCTACGGGTTCTGCGTCGACGAAGGCGCCAGCCAGGACGGCGAGGACGGGGCCTTCGTTTTGCTGGCCAGTTGCGCGGCACTGGTGCGAGCCCCCGGCGCCCCCGTGCCCGCCGAGGACGCGATCCTGACCGTGTCGGTCGCGGCCAGTCCGGGGCCTGGCGGCAGCCCCGAGGACCGCGCCCTGGTGCTGCGCCGTTATTTCCAGTCCGATCTGGGCCGTGCGGCGCTCGCGCGCAGCGGCGAACCGGACGATGTCGAGGTGCTGGACACCGAGACCGAAGAGGGGCTTTTCCTGGTCAAGTCCATCGACCGCGGCCCGGGGCTGGCCGAAGGGTTGCGGCCCGACGCCTGGCGCGCGATCTTCGAGGCCAACGGGCGGATCGTCACCGCAGCGGCAACGGGCTTTGTCGCGCATCCGCTGAGCGATCCGGCGGCGCGGAGCCTGCTGCGCGATCTCGCCCGGCGCAGTCTGGCCGCAACCGAAGCCCTTCCCGATCCGGCGTCGACCGCCAGTCCGTAGGCCGCGCCGCGGCCCGGTCCATTTCTTCCCCAGCGTTAACCTTCCGGCATCCTGCGCGCGCCTAAATTGGCGGCGACCCGAACCCCAACGTGACCGATGCCGACCTTGTCCAAACGCGACTCGCTGACCGACCGTCTTCTGTTCCGTCCCGCCCTGGCCGCCTGGAGCCGGGCCGGCGACGCCGCCGACCACCTTGAC
Organism: Rhodovulum viride; assembly: GCF_003265965.1. Lineage (NCBI taxonomy): Bacteria > Pseudomonadati > Pseudomonadota > Alphaproteobacteria > Rhodobacterales > Paracoccaceae > Rhodovulum > Rhodovulum viride. Next base: position 74,681 of record NZ_MUAV01000015.1, read on the forward strand.
GCGCCCGATCTCGCCGCCCTGCGCGGCCGTGCCTGGCGCCTGCGCCACCGTCTCGACCGGGTGATCCACACCGCCGACGCGCGGCTGGCGGCGCTTCATGCCCGGGCCGGGGCGCCGCGCCTGCCGCTGGGGTCCGACTGGGGGTTTCGCCCGGCGCCCTTCTCGGGTCCGGTCGAACCGCGCGGGCTGACCGGGGTCGGCAACGGCACCCGTCTGGGGCCGCGGGTGACGCTGTTTCACGACGCCAACCGGGCCGACATCGCCTTGCGCCAGATCGCCAATACCGGCCCCAAGGACAGTGCGCCCTATGGCCTGTCGCTGGAGGTTTTCGGCTTTGACGGCGGGTTCCTGTCGGTGGTGTTCGACCTGCCGCTGCGGGCGGTCGAGGGGTTGCGACGACGCCATCTGATCCGGCTCGAGGCCGCGCTCGAAGTCGAGGCGCCGGTCGACATCTTCGCCCGGATCAACATCCGCCACGGGCCGAACCTGACCCAGGTCGTGCGCGCGCTGCCGCCGCGCGATCCCCGGATCGCGCTCGATTTCGACCTTGCCGCCAGCGATCTCAACGACCGCCGCGCCGAAAGGATGTGGATGGACCTGATCTTCGACGGCCCCGGAATGAACCGCATCCTGCTGTCCGATCTCGTCCTCAGCCGCCGCCCGAGGGCCGAGGCGTGAGGCCCGCGAATCCGCCCCGGCTCAGCGGGGAACGGCTGCAGGCGGGCCTGTGGGAGGCTGTACTGGACCTGCCGACCGGGGCGCCGCCGCCCGGGATCGAGGCCCTGCATGGCGACCGGGCGTTGCCGGGCGTTACCGCCTGTGCCGACCCCGACCGCCCGGGGCGGCATCGGCTGTCGGTGCCGATCCCCGCCGATCTCTTGTCCGACGGTGTGCAGAACGTGCTGATTCGCGACTGCAACACCGGCGCCACGCTGGCGCATGTCTCGATTCTTGCGGGGGCGGTCTTGGAACGGGACGTGCGCGCCGAGCTTGACCAGATGCGGGCCGAACTCGATCTGCTCAAGCGCGCCTTCCGCGACCATTGCCGCGAGATCCCGCTCTTTCCGCGCGTTTCGCACCGGTCCGGGTCCTGACGCGGCACCGGGGCCGGTCCGGCCGCCGGGACCTGCGCGCTTGCGCTGGGTGGGACGCAGTTTCGAGCTTCGCCGGGACGGAGTTTCGTTCCGGTGCCTCATCCCGCCGAAGCAAAGCCCAACGGCAGCCCGGGCCGTTTGAGGTAGGCCGCCCGCCAGCCGGGCCTGCGGCGCCGTTTGGAGACAGGGGTTAGGCCGGTCGCGACGGACCGGTGCCTCCGGCCGGAGCGGGCGGCCCGGTCATTTCCGTTTTGCCTCAAAGGCAATCCGGGGTCGCCTGCCGTCCCTTCGGGGCGTCGAACGCCGGCCTTTCTTCACCGGCATGGCCTGGCGAATAGATCTCCATCGGAACGCCGGGCTGGCAGAGCCGCCGTGCACGCGTATGCTGAGCGGGTCCGCGTCCCGTTGGCGGGAGCCTGACGTCGGGTCCCCGGTGACAGCGGCGTGGCGGCGCGACAGTCTGTGCCGGGGGAGGACCGACGACATGACCGATTATCCGCATCTTCTTGCGCCGCTCGATCTTGGCTTTGCACGCCTGCCGAACCGGGTGCTGATGGGGTCGATGCATACCGGTCTGGAAGAGCGCGGCGACTGGGACCGGGTGGCCGAATTCTACGGGCTGCGGGCGCGGGGCGGCGTCGGACTGATCGTGACCGGCGGCATGGCACCCAACCCCGAGGGCGGTGTGTTTCCGGGCGCGGCCGGGCTTTACAGCGCCGAGGACATCGCCAATCACCGCCGGGTGACGGACCGCGTCCATGCCGAGGGCGGGCGGATCGCGATGCAGATCCTGCATGCGGGCCGCTATGCCTACAGCCCCGATTGCGTGGCGCCCAGCGCGGTCAAGTCTCCGATCTCGCCCTTTCCGCCGGAGGCGCTGGACGAGGCCGGGATCGAGAAACAGATCGCCGATATCGCCACCGCCGCCGCCCGTGCCCGCGAGGCCGGCTATGACGGGGTCGAGGTGATGGGGTCCGAAGGCTATTTCCTGAACCAGTTCCTGGTGCGCCACACCAATCGCCGCGAGGATGGCTGGGGCGGCAGCTATGAAAACCGGATGCGCCTGCCGCTGGAGGTCGTGGCCCGGGTCCGGGCCGCGGTGGGTCCCGACTTCATCCTGATCTACCGGCTCTCGATGATCGATCTGGTGCCCGACGGGTCCAGTTTCGATGAGGTGGTCGAGCTCGCGCAGCGGGTCGAGGTGGCGGGCGCCACGATCCTCAATACCGGCATCGGCTGGCACGAGGCGCGGGTGCCGACCATCGCGACCTCGGTGCCGCGGGCGGGCTTTGCCTGGGTCACGCAAAAGCTGATGGGCAAGGTCGGTATCCCGGTCGTGACCTCGAACCGGATCAACACGCCCGAGATCGCCGAGGGGCTGCTGGCCGGGGGCGCGGCCGACATGGTCTCGATGGCGCGGCCCTTCCTGGCCGACCCCGATTTCGTCGCCAAGGCGCGGTCGGGCCGGGCGCGCGAAATCGCGCCCTGCATCGCCTGCAATCAGGCCTGTCTGGACCATACCTTCAGCGGCAAGATCTCGACCTGCCTCGTCAACCCGCGCGCCTGTTTCGAAACGGAACTGCGTTACGAGACGGCCGCCGCCCCGCGCCGGATCGCGGTCGTGGGCGCGGGGCCTGCGGGCCTGTCGGCGGCGCTGGTCGCGGCCGGGCGCGGCCATGCGGTGACGCTGTTCGACAAGGCCGGGGCGCTGGGCGGGCAGCTCAACATGGCGCGGCGCATTCCCGGCAAGGAAGAGTTCGACGGGCTGGTCGACTGGTTCGCCACCATGGTCGCGCGGGAGGGCATCGCGCTGAAGCTGGGGGTGGAGGCCGGGGTCGAGGATCTTCTGTCCTATGATGCGGTGGTGCTGGCGACCGGCGTCCAGCCGCGCGATCCGGGCATCGCGGGCCAGGACCTGCCGCATGTGATCTCTTATGTCGATCTGCTGGCGGGCCGGGCCGAGGCAGGGCCGCGCGTCGCGGTGGTTGGGGCGGGCGGTATCGGCTTCGATGTCGCCGAATATCTGGTCACCGGCGACAGCCCGACCTGCGACCCGGCGCTCTGGCGTGCCGAATGGGGGGTGGCCGATCCCGCGACCCATCGTGGCGGGCTGGCGCCCGAGGGTCCCCGGCCCGAGCCGCCGTGCCGCGCGGTCACGCTGTTGCAGCGCAAGGCCGAAAAGCCCGGCAAGCGGTTGGGCAAGACCACCGGCTGGATCCACCGCGCCGCTTTGCAGATGAAGGGCGTGACCATGCTGTCGGGCGTCAGTTACGATCGCATCACCCCCGAGGGGATCGAGATCAGCCTTGGCCCGGATCTGTGCGAGCGGCGCCTGATCGCGGTCGATACGGTAGTGCTATGCGCCGGGCAGGAGCCCGAGCGAAGGCTGGCGGCAGAGCTGGAAGCGGCGGGCATCGCCTATCACCTGATCGGCGGGGCGGATGTGGCGGCCGAGCTCGATGCCAAGCGCGCCATCGACCAGGGCGCGCGTCTGGCGGCCACGCTCTGACCCCGGGCGCCTGTTTCCGATGGGACGACGATCCGTCCCGTTACCAAAGTATTGTCTGGGGCCTTCCCAATTCCTGCCCGATTCCGGCGGCATCTTGCGAAACGGTGGTAAGATGGGCATGCGAGCAAGGAAGAACCTATGGACAGACTGACCGAGATGGAGGCGTTTGCCACCGTCGTGGATCAAGGCGGCTTCACCGATGCCGCCAGGAAGATGGGCATTTCGAAATCGGCCGTGTCCAAGCACGTCTCGTCGCTTGAGGCGCGGCTGGGCGCGCGGCTTCTGAACCGCACGACGCGGCGCGTCAGCCCGACCGAGATCGGTCTGGCCTATTACGACCGCGCACGGCGGGTGCTGAACGATGCGGGCGAGGCCGATGCACTGGTCACGGCGATGCAGTCGGCGCCTTCGGGGCTCTTGCGGATCTCGGTCGCGACCGATTTCGGGGTCAATCACCTGTCGCCGCTTCTGGGCGAGTTCCTGCAGCAATATCCCGACATCACCATCAACATGGTGCTGAACAACCGCTTCGTCGAACTGATCTCGGAAGGCTTCGACATGGCGATCCGGGTGGGCGAACTGGAAGACAGCACCTTGCGGGCGCGCAAGCTGGCTGACACCACCAAGCGGATGATCGGCTCGCCCGCCTATTTCCAGAAATTCGGGCGCCCGCAGAAGATCGACGACCTGAACGAACACAAGCTCTTGCACTATTCCAACCAGGCCAGCGGCAATGTCTGGAAGATCACCGCGCCCTCGGGCGAAAAGCGGCAGGTGCGCACCGCGGGCTGGCTGACGGTGAATGACGGCCAGTCGCTGCTGAACGCCGCGATCGCCGGGCTTGGCATCGCCTACCTGCCGAGCTTCCTGTTCAAGGAAGCGAAGGAAAAGGGGCTGGTCGAAGAGGCAATCCCGGGCCTGCCGATGGAACGGCTGGGCATCTATGCGGTCTATCCGCCGGGGCGGTTCACGCAGCCCAAGGTGCGGGCCTTCATCGACTTCCTCATCACCCATTTCGACGGCGACGACATCATGATCTGAGCGCGGCATCCCGCCGTGTCCCGCCATGCCCGGCTGTGCCGGTGGCTATTGCGCCGTGTCGAGCACCGCCTCGACGCGGCGGTTTTCCCTGCGGCCGCTGTCGGTCGCGTTGCTGGCGAGCGGCGCAAGAAAGCCGACGCCCTCGGCCGCCACCCGGTCGGCGGGAACGCCCAGCGTCGCCACCAGATAGCTGCGCACCGCTTCGGCGCGCTTCTTCGACAGCGCGATATTCCCGGCCAGCCCGCCTTCGGTGTCGGTATGGCCCACCAGCACGATCCGGGCCCGGGGATGGGCGCGCAGATAGTCGGCAAGCGTGTCCAGCGCGGGGAAGGGGCCGCCGTCGAGGTTTGAGGCGCCGGTGGCGAAATCGACCCCGGCCAGCACCGCGCGTCCGTCGCGGTCGAGCCGGTCGGCCAGCGTGCCTTCCGCATCCCCGGTCGCCGGTTCCGCAGGCGCGTCGATCAGCGGCAGCGCCGCCGGGTCGGGCGACTTGGTGGACTGGACGGGCGGCGGCGTTTCGGGGCGGCCGACGCGGGTCACCTGCACGAAGGCGCGCTCTTCCGAGCGGCTGACCATCAGGCTGACATAGTCGGTGCCGTCGGGGCGCACCTTCTCGGCCAGCAGATACCGGAAATCGCCCAGATCGACATGCATCGCCGGTTCGGGCAGGGTGTCGGTGGCAAAGCGGAAGTCGAACCCGCCACAGCCCGCGGCCGCGCATTGGAAGGCGATCCGGTAGCCGCCCGCGATCAGCTGGGCCTTCAGCCCGTCGATCACCTGCAAGGTGCCTTGCCCGTCCAGCGGGGCCTGCCAGACCAGCCGACGGATCGCACCCTCGGCCCGCAGCGTCGGCACGGTCTGGCCGTCATAGGGGGCGGTCGGCAGCCGCAGGCTCGACTCGGCCTCGGTCTCGTCGGCGGCCACGGTCGCGGTCTCGGGCAGCGCGGGCACCTCTGCCGGCGCGCGCCCGGGCCAAAGCGCCAGAACCAGTGCCGGAGCCAGCACCGGCAGCAGGGCCGGAACCCGCGCCAGCGGGGCGGGCGGGGTCATCGATGTGCCCCGTGATAGGCGGGGTTCGGCTCCATCCCCGAGGCCGAGGCGACCCGGTTGGTCATGTTGAAGAACCCGGCCACGGCGGCGATGTCCCAGATGTCGCGGTCGGAAAAGCCCGCCGCGCGCAACGCCTGGCGGTCGGGCTCTTCGACCCGGTGGCTGGCCTCGGTCAGCTTGGCCGCGAAATCCAGCATGGCGCGCTGGCGCGGGCTCAGCGGCGCGACGCGGTAGTTCATCACCAGCGCCTCGCCCAGTGGCGGATCGCCCGACAGCTCGCGCACGGCGGCGCCATGGGCCACCTGACAATACCAGCAGCGGTTGATCGACGAGACCACGACCGCGATCATTTCACGCTCGAGCTTGGACAGCCCGCTGTCGCCCAGCATCAGGTCGTTATACATCGCCGTGAAGGCGTTCAGCTTGCCGATGTCGAAGGCATAGGCGGCCAGCACGTTCGGCACGAGGCCAAGCCGCTCCGCGCAGAGGTCGAAATACCGCTGCGTTTCGGCCGGCAACGGGTCCACAGCCGGCAGGTCGAGTGCCGTCGGACGGGGCGCGTCATGGGTCACTGCTCAGGCCTTTTGCGGCGCGATCGTTCGATAGTGATACTGTCCCACATCCGTCATGTTCAGGGAAGCATAGAGAGCGCGGGCCGCGTGATTGTGGTCTGTAACCAGCACGTTAAGCGATGTGGCCCCCTGATCTTGGGCCCATTGTGCGGCGGCCCGCATCATGTTGACGGCGGTTCCCTGCCGACGATGCTCGGGCGAGACCGCGACCGCATGCACGAAGGCCATGTCGCGGTCGAGCGCGGCGAAGGCCACGCCCGCGGCGCGGTCCTTTCGCCGTCCCAGAATGGCGGTCTTCGGCCCCTGAACCCGGGCCATCACCGCGCGCCGGGCCGGGCCGATGCCGTTTTCCGCCCAGAGCTCGTCCATGATCGCGAGCGGCTCCCAGAGCGTGAAGGCCGACACGGGCGGCGGCGGTTCGGCGGCAAGATCGGCGACCGCGCCCGACAGGATCGTCACCGGATCGACCACGGCATAGCCGCGCGCCGCGAGGTCCGCGTCAAGCGCGGTCTCGTCGGGCCGCACCATGAACAGCGGGGCCTGGCCCAGCGCCCGCATCCCGGCCTCGGCCTCGGCGACGGCCGCAGGGTCGAAGGCGCCGTCCAGCGTCGCGGCCGAAACGCGCTTGCCGCCGCCCTGGCCGTCGCGCAGGCACCAGGGGCCTGCGGCATGGCGGGCGGCGGGCGGCCAGGTTGCCTCCTGCCCCGCGAAAAGCTGCGCCAGACTCACGCCATCGCCACTCACGCCATGGCCTCGGGGAACAGGGCGCACAGCTCGGCCATGGCCGCGTCGATCCGCGCGCCGTCCGAGCCGCGGATTACGATGTTGGTGCCGTAAACCCCGTCGCGGCTGAACGGGTAGGATCCGATGGACAGATCGTCGAACCGCGCGGCCAGCCCGCGCAGCTCGCCCGCGATATCGCCTTCGGGCCGCTCGACGCACAGCGTCTGCGACATCAGCGGATCGCCCCCCGCAAGCGTCGGCAGCACGCTCGCGACCATCGCCTGGAACACGCTGGGCACCCCGGCCATGACATGGACATTGCCGATCACGAAGCCCGGCGCGGCCGAGATCGGGTTTGCGATCAGCGTGGCGCCGTCGGGGATGCGTGCCATGCGCAGCCGCGCCTCGTTCAGATCTCGCCCCATCCGCGCGCAATATTCGGCCAGCAGGGCGCGGGCATCCTCGCGCACGCCGATGCCGACGCCGAAGGCCGCCGCCACCGCATCGGCGGTGATGTCGTCATGGGTCGGTCCGATCCCGCCCGAGGTGAAGACGATGTCGTAATCGGTCCGAAGCGCGTTCAGCGCGGCCACGATCCGGTCCTGACGGTCGGGGACGATGCGGACCTCGGCCATCCGGATGCCGTGCTTGATCGCCTCGCCCGCAAGGTAATGCATGTTGGCGTCGCGGGTGCGGCCCGACAGGATCTCGTCGCCGATCACCAGCATCGCCGCGGTGGGGTTGGTCATGGCTGCCTCCTTGCCCGGCCGATCTGCCCGGTCCCGGTCGCGGGGAGCCTGTCTTGCCCTGTCCGTGCCCGGCTTGCCGGTTCTCGCCCTAGGGTATAGGAGCCCGCCATGCGCTTTCAAAGACCCCTCGTGCCGGGGCGGCTGATCCGCCGCTACAAGCGGTTCCTCGCGGATGTGCGGCTGGAGGACGGGACCGAGGTGACGGCGCATTGCCCGAACCCCGGCGCGATGCTGGGTCTGACCGAGCCCGGGCTGCGGGTCTGGCTGGAGCCCAATGACGATCCGCGCCGCAAGCTGGGCTTTGCCTGGCGGCTGGCCGAGCTTGCGGGTGGTCACTGGGCCGGGGTCGATGCGGGCCTTGCCAACCGGGTGGTGGCCGAGGCGCTGGCCGAGGGCCGGGTTCCGGCGCTCGCGGGCCATGACCGGGTCCGTCCCGAGGTGCGCTATGCCGCCCGCAGCCGGGTCGATTTCCTGCTGAGCGGCGCCGGACAGCCCGACACCTATCTCGAGGTCAAGAACGTACATCTGCGCCGCGAGGGCGACCGGGCCGAGTTTCCCGATTGCGTGACGGCGCGCGGCGCCCGGCACATGCGCGATCTGGCCGAAATGGTGGCCGCCGGGCACCGGGCGGCGGTTCTGTTTCTGGTGCAGCGGACCGATTGCGGGCGCTTCGGGCTCGCCGCCGATCTCGACCCCGGCTATGCCGAAGCGGCCCGGGCGTCGGCCGCGGCGGGGGTCGTTTTCCTGTGCCACGCCACCCGCATCGGCCCCGAGGGTGTGACGCTTGCGCAGGCGCTTCCGGTCGATCTGGGCTGAGGCGGACCGGCGCGACCGTTCCGCCTCTGGTCTTTGCCCGCCGGGGGGCGTATCTCTGGGTCAAGCCATGAAGGAGTGCGCATTGGACGAGAAGACCCGCGGCAGGCGGACGAAGGACAACATTCGCATCTACGACCCCGAGGATTTCGCCGGCATGCATGCCGCGGGACGTGTGGCGGCCGAGATCCTCGACGAAATCGCGCCTCTGGTCTTTCCCGGCCAGACGACGGCCGAGATCGACCGCGTCATCACCGATCTGGTCGAGGCCAAGGGATCGGTGTCCGCCACCATCGGCTACAAGGGCTACAAGCACGCCAGCTGCATCTCGGTGAACCACGTGGTCTGCCACGGCATCCCGGGGCCCAAGGTGCTGAAGGATGGCGACATCCTCAATGTCGACGTGACGGTGATTGTCGATGGCTGGTACGGCGATACCAGCCGGATGTATGTGGCGGGCAAGCTCTCGCGCAAGGCCGAGCGGCTGATCCAGGTCACCCACGATTCGCTGTTCAAGGGGATCGAGGCGGTCCGTCCCGGCAACACCTTCGGCGATATCGGCGCGGCCATCCAGACCTTCGTGGAATCCCACCGCATGAGCGTGGTGCGCGATTTCTGCGGCCACGGGCTGGGGCGGGTGTTCCACGCGCCGCCGAACGTGCTGCATTACGCGCCCTTCCGGCTGAACGAAGACGGCCAGAAGGTCACGATTTCGGGCAATCCGACCCGCGACCCGACCCCGGTTCTGGAAGAGGGCATGTTCTTCACCATCGAACCGATGGTCAATCTGGGCCGGCCCGAGACCAAGATCCTGGCCGATGACTGGACCGCCGTGACCCGCGACAAGTCGCTGTCGGCCCAGTTCGAGCATTCGATCGGCGTCACCGCCGATGGCTGCGAGATCTTCACGCTCTCGCCGGGCGGGCTTTTCCACCCTACCTACGGCTGAGCCGCCCCCTTTCCGGGGCGCGGCGCTCCGAACGACAATCAGGGCAGTCCGCCGGCTTCGGGCGGCGATGGAGGCGGTATCATGGTCGAACTCTTCGCACGTCTGACGCCGATGCGCTGGATCGTGGGCATCGCGGCGCTTCTGGCGATCGCGGTCTCGGTCTGGCAGCTCGAGTCCGAGCGGCGCGGCATCGTCATCGCCCCGGTGCCCGGCACCGGCGCGACGCCCGCCACGGTCTACCGGCTGAAGGACGCGCCGCCCGCCCCGGTGGTGATCGTCTCGCACGGCTTTGCCGGATCGCGCCAGCTGATGCAGGCCTGGTCGCTGACGCTGGCGCGCGCGGGCTATGCGGCGGTTGCCTTCGATTACGAAGGGCACGGGCGCAACCCGGTGCCGATGTCGGGCGATCTCGACAGTCCCGAAGGCACGGCGCTTCTGCTGATGGCCGAGACGCGGCGGGTGACCGATGCCGCGCTGGCCCAGCCCTGGGCGGACGGGCGGGTCGCGATCCTCGGCCATTCCATGGGCAGCTATATCGCGATCCGCGAGGCGCGCGACGACCCGCGGATCGCCGCCACCATCGGCATCGCGGCGGCCAACGACTCGATCACCGCGACCGAGCCGCCGAACCTGCTGATGATCAACGGAGAATGGGAGACCCGGCTGGCCACGGACCCGCTCGAGGCGCTGCAGCTGGCCGATCCGTCGGCGCAGCTGGGCGATACCGTGGGCGATCCGGCGACGGGCACAGGGCGGCGCGCGCTGCTGGCGCCCGATGTCGAGCATATCGGCGTGATCTGGTCGCCGACCGCGCTGCGCGAAACCCGGGCCTGGCTTGACGCAACCTTCGGGCGGACAAGCGGCGGGCCGGTTGTCGAGATCGGCGGCTGGATCGCGCTGCTGCTCGTTGGCATCGTGGCGCTGGCCTGGCCGCTGGCGCGGATGCGCGGCCAGACCGAGGCCCCCCGGCCCGCACCGCTGCCGCGCCGCCGCTTCCTGATCGTGGCGTTGCTTCCGGCGGTGGCGGTGCCGCTGATCCTGGCGCCGTTCCGCACCCAGTTCCTGCCGGTTCTGGTGGCCGACTACCTCGCCGTCCATTTCGCGCTTTACGGCGCGATGGTGCTGGCGCTGCTGGCTTGGTGGGGCGAGGTCCGCTGGGCGGGCTGGCGCGAGATCGGCCGGATCCTGGCGCTGGCCGCGCTGGTGGCGCTTTACACGATCGGGGTCTTCGGCTTCGCCATGGACCGCTACGTGACCTCGTTTTACCCGATCCCGATCCGGGGCCTGATCATCGCGGCGATGGCGGTCGGGGCGGTGCCCTACATGCTGTCGGACGCGCTGATGGTCGAGGGCGGCCGCGCGCCGGTCTGGCGCAGCCTTGTGTCGCGCGGCGCCTTCCTGGCCTCGCTGGGGATTGCCACCGCGCTCGACTTCCACCGGCTGTTCTTCCTGCTGCTGATCCTGCCGATCATCCTGATCTTCTATCTGCTGTTCGGCACCATGGGCGGCTGGATCGGCCGCGCCACCAACCGGCCCGCGGGCGTCGGGCTGGGGCTTGGCCTTTTTCTGGCCTGGGCGCTGGGCGTGACCTTCCCGATGTTCCAGGCGGTCTGATCGGGCCGCATCGCGGGACGCAGAGCGGGCTGGGGGTATTTGAACCAAGAAGAAGACACGGTTCGTCGAAAGCGGCGCATCCCAACCTGGCACGGACCTTTCATGTCGCGCAGCAGCGCCTGGCGATTGCGGCGGTCAGTGTCGGTGCGTCGTCAGCCGGTGTCTGGTGATCCAAAGCCGAATGCGGGCGCTCGGTGTCATAGTCCGTGGCCCCGGCGGCGATGACGACACGCGCGTGGGCCAGGTCGTGGCACATGGTCTCGTTGAGCGGATCGTCGCGCATCCGGCCGGTGACGCTTTCGGCGACACCTTCTGCATGGGCTCTCCTGGCGCGATGCGAATGCCATTCGATCCGTTTCTCGGAACACCGTCGCAGGATAGCGTTCGAGATCAGGTCCGTGCCGTTGTCGCTGACGATCATCCCCGGCTTCCCCCGGCGCTCGATCAGCGCGATGAGGTCACGCGCGACACGACGCTCCGAGATCGAGCTGCCCTGGGGCGACCCAAGGCATTCGCGGGTGACGTTGCCGACCATGTTGAGCACCCGGAAGTGCCGGGCATTGGTGCACTGGTCGTGGACGAAATCGCGCGACCAGCGCGCATTGGAGCGCGCCTCGACCGGGATCGGGGCGCGCGCCCCCAACGGCCTTGCGCCGAGCCTTCGCTTTGCGGAGCGGCGCCCCCTCCTCGCGGAAGAGCCGACAGATCCAGTTGATGCCGGACGGTTGTCCCTCTCGGCACAGCAGCACGAAGTGCCGCCGATCGCCGAACCTCCGGCGCGCATTGGCCAAGTCCCGCAACCGGGCGCGCAGCACCGTATCCGGCGCACGCTGCGCCCGGCAGCGGACCATCTTGCGATCCGCCCCGGCAATCCGGCACGCCCACCGTTCCGATAGCCCGAGCAGGAACCTCAGGTGCGCGACCGCGTCACCCTTCAAGGCAGGCGTCGCGACTTTTTTGAGACCGGTTCCTTCATCGCCGCCTGGCTCAGCATCTGCGCGGCCAGCGGCGTCATCAGCTTGGCGTTCTCGTTATCGAGCGTCTTCAGCCGCTTGGCCTCGGACACCGTCATGCCGCCGAACCGGGCCGTCCAGTTGCAGAAGGTCCCGTCCGAAATGCCGTAGAGTGCTGGAAACGGTTCCCCGGACCGTTTGCCTGAGGCTTGACCTGCGCCACGGGGTCGCGCGCGTCGCGCCCGCCTCAGGCCTGGCCAGGATGCCGGTGGACTGCTCGTCCGTTGCTCTCGTTCGCGTCATTGTCGGCCCTCAAGTCGGGCCGGACTGTCTTCGATGGTGGAGGAGAAATCCCCTGGCAGGTCAAACTCACCTCAGCATCTGCCGTGCCCGGGCATGCTGGCCCAGCACGTTCCGAACACGGCCCAGGGCTCCGGGCGGGCGGGCATCGGCGCGGTCGAGCCGCACCAGCCGGTCGAGCGTGTCGGCGGCCGCGGCAGCATCGGCCGTCATCCGCCCGCCCTCGAAATGCAGGGTGGTCGACAGCCGGCGGAGCGTCGGGCCGTCGGGTGCTGCGGGCGCGGGCGTGGCGGCGGCAGCAGCGGGGGCGCTTTCGGGGGCGGGGCCCTCCAGACGGAAGTCCGGGCCCAGCAGCACGCGGGCCAGCGCCTCGCACGCGCTGCGTGTCGGTTCCGCGAAACGGCCGATATCGGCGGCGATGCGGGCCGACCAGGCGGCAGCGTCGATGGTCAGCGGATACGCCTGAAGCTCTGCCGCGCATTGCAGGCAGTCGAGCGTCGCCATGCTCAGCGAGGGGCAGGTGCCCGGCAAGCGGCACAGGAACGGGTCCGCTGCCGTTTCGGCGATGAACCGCGCGAATTCCGAGCCGTCGAGCGCGGCGGTGGCGGTGGCGACCTTCTGCCCGACCGCGCCGTTCGACCGCGGCGAGGCCCCGCCCAGCGTCAGCGGCAGGTTGACCCGCAGGATCGGGCGGTCGCTGACCATCAGCGATTGCATCGCGGCGAAGACGTCGGGGCAGGTGCCGCGGAAGAACGGGCCGCCCGACCCGGCCTCGGCCCGCGCGATCAGCCGCCGCGACAGGCAGCCGTGGTAGATCATCCCTCCGTCATGGTAGCTGCGGAACTTCGCCCGGGCGAAGCCGTCCAGCACCGTGGCGGGGTCGAGCCGCTTCAGCCGGCCGTCCAGCGCTTGCGGCCGGGCCCGAAGCGTGCCCGCCGCCCCTGTCGCCGGATCGGGCCAGAGATAGGTCATGACCCGCCATTTCACGATATCGGGGTCGTGGCGCGCGATCAGGTCGGCCAGCACCCGAAGCCCGTTCGGCAGCACCGCGTCGTCGTCGCCGATCAGGACGACATGCCCGCCGGTCGTGTGCGACAGCGCGAACTGGAAATTCTCGCGCATCGACAGCCGCCGGTCGGACCGGACCGCGACGAGGCGCGGATCGTCGAACCGGGCCATCACCTCGGGCGTGGCGTCCGCGCTGGCATTGTCGGAGACGACGATCTCGACCGCCGCGCCGGCCTTGTCGGCGGCGGCGAGCGCCGAGCGGATCGCCGCATCCAGATAGATCGCGCGTTCGCGCGTGGGGATGACAAGACTGATGGCGGGACGGGACGCGGTGGACATTCGGGCCTCGGCAGATCGCGACGGCGCGGCGCCGGTCCGGTCGCCCGCGCGCCATCTCCTAGCGGGGACGCGGCGCCCTGGCAAGGCGGCGCCCCGCCCGCCCGGACCGGGCTGCCTTTACAACCAAGCGCCGAGCGACTACCAACCCATGAAACATGGGCTGGATGTGGGATACCGCAGGTTGGACGACCGTCAGAAATTCGCAGCCTTCCAGAAGGAAAAGGCGCTCGACCTGGGCGCGGCCGAGGACGTGTTCGAAGCCTCCAAGCACCTGGTCGTCCGTCTCAACGATTTCGCCTATGCCTATCAGTGGACGTGGTTCGGCGTGCCGATCATCCAGCTTCCGGCCGATGTGATGGCGACCCAGGAAGTGATCTGGGCGTTCCGGCCCGATGTCATCATCGAGACCGGCGTGGCGCGGGGCGGATCGGTTCTGTTCATGGCCACCCTGCTGGAGGCGATGGGCAACGGCATCGTCATCGGCGTCGACATCGACATCCGCGCCCATAACCGCGACAGCATCGAGAGCCATCCGATGGCCGGGCGCGTGCGTCTGGTCGAGGGGCCCTCGACCGCGCCCGAGACGCTGGCCGCGGTGCGCGACCTGATCCCCCAAGGGGCACGGGTGATGGCGGTGCTCGACAGCGACCATTCCCGCGACCACGTCCTGGACGAATGCCGGGCCTACGGGCCGATGGTGACCGAGGGCGGCTATCTGGTGGTGGCCGATACCCTGCTTGGGCATCTCGAACCGGAAGAGACCCCCACCGACCGCTCCAAGCTCTGGGAGCGCGGCGACGAACCGCTGGCGGCCGTGCGCGCCTATCTGGCCGAGGACGACCGGTTCGAGCCGGATCCGGTGATCAACGGCAAGCTGGTGCTGTCCTCGTCGCCCGGCGGGTATCTGCGCCGCATCAAGGCTTGAGGCGGGCCGGTGGATGACCAGCACGGCGATCACAACATGCTTTGCCTGCGGATCGCAGGAGCTTGAACCGATTTTCGCGGCGCGCGGCATCGGCTTTACCCTCGCGCAGCGCCCCAACGATCTGGCGACGACCTCGGCGGTGCTGTGCCGCGCCTGTTCGCACGTCCAGACCCCGCCGCTGGAGGACATCGCAAGCTATTACGACACCGGCTACAACTTTCAGCTGAACGACGCCGAGGAAGACGACATCTATGCCGTCGAGCCGGACGGAACCCGCGTCTTCCGCGCCGAACATCAGGCGCGCTCGGTCGCCGCGAAATGCGATCTGCACGACGGGCTGCGGGTGCTGGATTACGGCTGCGGCAAGGCGCGCACGCTGGAACTGCTGTCGCGCGCGCATCCCGGCATCACGCCGTTTGCCTTCGATGTCAGCGATATCTACGGCGCGTTGTGGAGCCGGTTCCTTCCGGCCGACCGTCAGGCGCCCTATGCCGTGCCCGAAAGCTGGGTCGGCACGATGGATCTGGTGCTGTCCTTCTTCGCGCTGGAACACACGGCCGACCCGCAGGGCTTCGTCCGCGAGCTTGCGCGGCTCCTGCGTCCCGGCGGCCGGGTGCATGTCGTGATCCCCAGCATGTACCGCAACATCAGCGACCTGGTGGTGATCGACCACGTGCAGCATTTCTCGCGGCTGTCGCTGGAGCGGCTGTTCGCCGATGCCGGCTATTCCGACATCCGCATCGACGCCGAGACCCACCGCGCGGCCTTCATCGTGAACGCCGTGCACGACCCGGCCGCGCTGCCCGCGCGCCCCGCCCCCTCGGCCGCCGATCTGGCCGAGACCATGGACAAGGCCCGCGCCATCGCCCGGCAGTGGCAGGACATCGCCACGCGGATCGAGGCGTTCGAGGCCGGGCATCCCGACACGCGTTGCGTGATCTATGGCAGCGGCGTCTACGGCATGTTCATCGCCTCGACGCTGAAGGATCGCGGGCGGGTGCTGGCCTTCCTCGACGCCAACCCGTTCCGGCAGGGGCGCGAACTGATGGGGATTCCGATCCTTGCGCCCGACCGGGTGCCGGAGGCGGCCGGGGCGGTCTATGTCGGGCTCAACCCGCAGGACGCGCGCGGCATCATCGCGGGGGTCGCGGCGCTGCACGACCGGCCGCGCTCCTTCTTCTACCTATGAGCCGGGACGCGCCCATCACCGTGATGATCGCGGGGATGGCCGGTGCCTCGCTTGGCACCGAGATCGCCAAGGCGCTGGCCGCGGCGGGCGGCTATCATGTGCTGGGCTGCGATATCTCGCCGCTGGCCTATGGCCATTTCGACGCGCATTTCGCCGAGACCTTCCTTGCCGAGCGGGACGATTACGTCGCCAGCGTGCTGCGGCTGTGCCGGGCGGCGGGGGTCGAGGTGCTGATCCCGGGCGGCGACCAGCCGGCGGCACTTCTGGCGCCCGCCGCAGCGCGGTTTGCCGAGGCCGGCATCCGGATCGCGCAGAACGCACCCGAGGTCGTGGCCGTCGCCACCGACAAGACCCGCTGTTTCGAGGTTCTGGGCGCAGCCGGCGTGCCGATCCCGACGACGCGCGGCATCGCCGCGCCGGGCGACATCGCCGGGTTCCCGACGCCCTGCGTGATCAAGCCCTCCAGCGCCTCGGGCGGCAGCGCCTTCGTCTTCTTCGCGCGCGACCCGGGCGAGGCCGAGCTGTACTGCGCCTACCTGTTGCGCAACGGGATCGCGCCGGTGGCCCAGGCCTATGTGCCGGTCGAGGGCGGCGAGTTCACGGTGGGCGTGCTGTCGGACCCGGACGGCAGCGTTGCGGGCGTGATTGCGCTGCGTCGGGCCTTTACCTCCAAGCTGTCGGTGCTGGCGCGGGGGCCGGATTTCCTGATTTCCAGCGGCTACACCCAGGGCCGCATCGAGCCCTTCCCCGAGGTCTGCGCGGCCGCGCGCCACATCGCGGAGACGCTGGGCAGCCGGGGGCCGCTGAACGTGCAGGGCCGCGTCGATCCGGACGGCCGGTTCGTGCCCTTCGAGATCAACCCGCGCTTCTCGGCCAGCACCTATCTGCGCACGCTCGCGGGCTTCAACGAGGTCGACCATTTCCTGCGCCGCCTGACCGGATGGCCACCCGCCGCGCCGCTGGGGCTGCGCCCGGGCTGGTACCTGCGCAGCCTGACCGAAACCGTCACCCCGGACGAGAAGCGGACATGATCCGCTGGATCGTGCCCGGCCGGCTGGCCACGGGGCCCGCCCGCGAGGCGCATCTGGAGGGCGCCACGCGGATCGACCTGCGCCACCTCGTCGATGCCGCGGGCAACGCCACCGATGCCGTCGCCCGGCATGTCGCGGATGGCGTTGCCGCGCTCGAGCGGGGCGAGACGCTGCTTCTGGTCTGCGATTTCGGCGTGTCGCGCAGCAATGCGGTGGCCGCCGGGGTGCTTGCGCGCTGGCAGGGCCTGCCCTTCGATGCGGCGGTGGCCCGCGTGATCGAGGCCACGGGCGAACGCGAGATCAAGCTCGACATGCTGGACACGGTGCGCGTGGCGCTGGGCGCGGCCCGCAGGCGGCAGGGCGGGCGCACGCTGGTGACCGGGGCGACAGGCTTCATCGGGCGCCACCTCTGCACCGCCTTCCCCGACCGGGTGACAGGGGTTGGCGGGCGCGAGACGCTCGATCTGCTGGCGGCGCCCGCACAGATCGCCGCCCGGTTGGGCGAGGCCCGTGCGGGCCGCGTGATCCACCTGGCGCATCCGCGTATCTACACCAACAACGCGGCCCTCGGTGAGGCGCTGACCATGCAGAAGAACCTGATGGACGCGGCCGCTTCGCTCGGGGTGCGCCTAGTCCTCGTCTCTTGCGCGGCGGTCTTCGCGGGCGGGACGACGACCGGCCCCGTTCCGCCCTCGGCCCCGCCATGTCCCCGGGGGGTCGCGGGCCAGATCAAGGCCTTGCAGGAAGGCCTGTTGAAACTGACGGTCGAGGCTTCGGGGCTGGAGGCTTGCGTGGTGCGTCTGGCCCAGACCTATGGCCCTGGCGGCCTGCGCCCCCGCCTGATCCAGAGCTTCGCCGAGGCCATCGCCGCCGGACGCCCGGTCACGACGCATCGTTTCGAGGACGGGCCGGCGAAGCTCGAGCTGCTGCATGTCGACGACGCGGTGCGGGGGCTGGTCGAGATCGCCGAAGCGGGCACCGCGCCGGTCTATCACCTCGGCTCCGACGACATCGCGACCCCGGCCGAAATCGCGGGGATGATCGCGACGCGGCTCGACCAGCGGCTGGACCTGGCGGAGTTGCCGGTCGCGGGGCGGGCCGACCGGGTCCGGCTTGACTGGTCGGCCACGCGCGACGACCTGGGCTGGCGCCCCCGGATCGCGCTGGCAGACGGGCTGGCCGAAACGCTGGTCGCGCTGGGGTTGCCGGGACATTCCCGAGACTGAGGTCTTCTGGACCCGAGCGCGTTATCGAACGGATGTGCGCTCTGGATATGCACGGATTCGCAAAGGTCTTTGTCGGAGCGCGGAAGATCTCGCTCCGACCCATACTGGGCGCGATGATAGCCGAGCGCTCGCACGCCTTTGCATCGCTGATGAAGGCCAATCCCATGCGAGGTCGGCTTCAGCGCTCCAGCGCGTCGCGCAGGCGGTACCAGGCGATCGCGGCCGTCCCGTAGCTGCGGTGAAACCGGTGAAACGGAAGCGGGTCGATCTTGCGGGAGGGAAGCGGCAATGGGGTGCCTCTGGCAAGGTGATCGGCCAGCGCCTTGCCCATCGCGGTGCCAAGCGCCACGCCCCGTCCGTTATAGCCCATCGCCACGATCATGCCCGTGTCCGGCTCGAACAGGCGAACGCGGTGGTCGGCCGTCATCCCGACCCGACCCGACCAGCGATACTCGACCCCAAGCCGGGCGGCCTCGGGGAAGAAGGCCCGCAATTCCCGTTCGACAATGCCGTAATCCGCCGGGGCCCCCCGATGCGAAAAGCGCCCGCGCCCGCCGATCATCAGGCGGTTGCCGGGACCGATGCGGAAATAGGTGCCGACGCGGCGGCTTTCGGAAACGACGGAGCGCCCGGGCAGGATACGTTCCAGCAGATCGGGCGGCAGCGGACGGGTCGCAATCTGGATGCTGTTGGCCGCAACCAGCGTCCTCTCGATGCGCCGATAGAGGTTCGGCGGGGTATAGGCATTGGTCACCAGAACGACACGATCGGCCGTGACCGTCGCCCCCGATTGCGTGTGGGCCTGCCAGCCCGTGCCGGTGCGGCGGATCTCGACGACGCGGCTGTGCGCGAAAAGATCTGCGCCGGTCCGCCGGGCTGCCGCCGCAAGCCCCCGGACATAGTTCAGCGGGTGTACCCGACCCGCCCGCAGGTCGCGCCAGCCGCCGCGGAACCGACGGGTTCCGGTGGCCTGAGCGATGGCCTCCGCATCCAGCCACTCGACCGGGGCGCCGCGCGCCTGCCATTGGGCCATCCGGCGTTCCAGCGCGGGCAGGTGACTGTCCTTGAGGCTGGCCTGGATCCAGCCGTCGCGGCTTGCGTCGCAGTCGATGCCGTGCCGGGCGACCAGATCGAAAAGGACATCGGCCGTGCCGCCCGCGAAGGCGGTGGCCGCCGGGCCGAAAAGCGCGTCCAGACCGTCGGGATCGTCCTTCAGGCCCGGAATGACCTGCCCGCCATTGCGCCCCGACCCGCCATGGCCGGGAGCCTCGGCCTCCAGCAGGGTCACGGCGACGCCCGCCTCGGCCAGATGCAGCGCGGTCGAAAGCCCGGTGAACCCGCCGCCGATGACCAGAACGTCGGTCCGGCGGCTTTCGGCAAGCGCGGGCAGGTCGGGGCCGGGGCGGGCCGTCGCGGCCCAAAGCGATTGCGGCATGTCGTCCACGGGATCAGACCGGATGGGTGACGCGGCGCAGGAAATCCTGCGTGCGCGGATGTTGCGGAGAGGTCAGGACATCGGCGGCCGGGCCCTGCTCGACGATGCGCCCGCCATCGAGAAACAGCACCCGGTCGGCGGCCTCGCGGGCGAACTGGATCTCATGGGTCACGACCAGCATCGTCATGTGCTCATGAGCAAGATCGGCCATCACCGACAGCACGTCGCCGACCGTTTCGGGATCAAGCGCCGAGGTGGGCTCATCCATCAGGATCGCCCGCGGCCGCATCGCAAGGGCGCGGGCGATGGCCACGCGCTGTTGCTGGCCGCCCGACAGCGCGGCGGGATGGGCGTTCATCTTGTCGGCCAGCCCGACGCGCCTCAGATGCTCCTCGGCCCGGTCGCGGACCTCGGCCTTCGGTTCGCCAAGGACATGCAGGGGTCCCTCCATCACGTTTTCCAGCGCGGTGCGGTGCGGGAACAGGTTGAAGCGCTGAAACACCATCGCCACCTGGGTCCGGAGCTGGTGGATCGACGGCGCGTGGGCATCGACCCGGGCGCCCTCGATGGCAATCTCGCCCTGCTGGTAATCCTCGAGCCCGTTCACGCAGCGCAAAAGCGTGGACTTGCCGGACCCCGACGGCCCGATCAGGCAGACGGTTTCGCCCTTGGCCACCTCGGCATCGATCCCCTTCAGCACCTCGAGCGAGCCAAAGGACTTGTGCACATCGGTAAAACGGATCATCGGGCGGCTCCCATCCGGCGTTCGACCTGCCGCATCAGCATGTTCAGCGGGATCGTCAGGCAGAGATACAGCAGCGCAACCAGGGTGAAGACGGTCATGTTGTCGAAGGTGGACGAGGCCAGCATCTTGCCCTGCATGGTCAGCTCGGCCACCGAGATCACCGAAACCTGCGAGCTGTCCTTGAGCAGCATCACCATGTTGTTGCCATAGGGCGGCAAGGCGATCCGGATCGCCTGCGGCAGCACCACGCGGCGCATCATCTTGCCGTGGCGCATGCCGATCGATTTCGCGGCCTCGGTCTGGCCCCGGTCCACCGCCTCGATCCCGCCGCGGAAGGTTTCGCCGATATAGCAGGAATAGATCAGCGCCAGACCGATCACCCCGGCCTGGAAGGCGGTCAGGTCGATCCCCAGCTCTGGCAGCACGAAGTAGATGTAGAACAGCATCACAAGGATCGGGATGCCGCGCAGGAACTCGACCACAAAGCGCGCGGGTCCCGCCAGATAGCGACGGCCCGAGGTCCGCAGAACCGCCCAGACCAGCCCCAGCGCCGATGCCAGCACCAGCGCCAGGATCGTGACCGCAACGGTCAGCCAGAGGCCCTGGGTCAGAAGCGGCAGGTAGTCCTGCACCCGGTCAAGAAGTGGCGCCATGCATCTTTCCGTTCATCTTTCCATTCAGGGGGGGGGCGGTTTCGGGTCTCTGGCCCCGGGGCGCAGACCCGCGCCCGGGGCCGGGTTGCGTGCCCGTCAGAGGCCGTATTTCGCGAAGATCTCGTCCAGCTTGCCGCTGGCCTTCATCCCGGCAATGGCGGCGTCGACCGCCTTCAGCAGATCGGGGTTGTCCTTCGAGACGGCCAGCGCCACGTCGCCCTTGCCCATCGGCGTGTAGTCCTCGACCATATGCACGCCGAGACCCGGGTTCTGCGAGACCTGGTAGGCGATGATCGGTTCGTCGCCCACCCCCGCCTTGATCCGGCCCAGCTTCACGTCGCGCATGATGTCGACGAGGCTGTCGTAAAGCTTGATCTCCTTGAAGATCCCCAGCGCCTGCAGCTTGTCGGCGAAGGTGGTGCCGATCTGGGCGCCGATGACCTCGCCCTTCAGATCGTCAAGCTGGTAGGCCGTGTCGTCGCCCGCGGCCACGAACAGCGCGTCACCATAGCTGTAGACCGGGGTCGAGAAATCGACGACCTCCCGGCGCTTGTCGGTGGCATACATGCCGGCCGAGATCACGTCGATCTTGCCGGTGGTCAGGGCCGGGATCAGGGCCGAGAACTGGGTGATCTCGAAGCTCGCGCCGGTGTTCATCTCTTCGGCGATGGCTTGGGCCAGATCGACCATCGCCCCGGTCGGCTGTTGCGTTGCCGTGTCGACGAAGGTGAACGGAATGCCTGTCGTGGTCACGCCGACTTTCAGACTGTCGGCCGCCTGCGCGAGGGATGCGACCATCGCAGCCGCGGCGGCGAGCATCGGGATTTTCAGTTTCATGAACGGGTCTCCTGTTGATGGGCGCCGATGCGCAGCAGATCCGGACAGGTTGCCCCGCATCTCCGTCGCGTCTCGATCTGTTATTTTTTCACGCTAGTGAACGTACGCCCCTTTGCAAGCAAAAATTCATGAGTCCTTCACTCAGGCGAAAAGCCCACGCCAGCGTCGGCCTTTTTGCTTGCGGGATGGCGCATCGAATGCATAGCTATGGCTTCACCTGCATGAACAAGAAGCGATGACCCAAACCGACCCCAACTCGCCCGACACCGATCCCGCCGGGACCGTCGAAGCGGACCTGTCGCTGGGGCAGGCGGTGCGGCGCGCCCGTCAGGGCCGCGACATGTCCCTAAAGCAGGTCGCGGATGGCGCGGGCATCTCTGTCGGCCTGATGAGCCAGATCGAACGCGGCATCTCTTCGCCGTCGATCCGGGTCCTGCGGGCCATCTGCGCTGTGCTGGACATTCCCGTCCTGTCGCTTTTCGTCTGGGACGATCACCTTTCGGACCGCGAGGCCCGAATGATCGTGCGCGCCGACCGGCGTCGGAGCATCGATTTCGGCGACCGCGGCATGGTGAAGTCCTTCGTGACCGCGCATGATGCAGGCACTCTTCAGGTGATGGATATCGTCCTTCAGCCGCGTGGCGGGTCGGGCGAAGACGCCTATCGTCATGCGGGCGAGGAATGCGGGCTTGTTCTTGGGGGCCGTCTGGAAATCTGGATCGACGGCCATGCCTTCCACCTGAACGAAGGCGATTCCTTCCATTTCGAAAGCGCGCTGCCGCACAAGTTCCGCAACCTGTCTGACGGACCGACGCGGGTGCTCTGGATCACCACGCCGCCTGTCTGGTAGCACTGCTTCCCGGCGTCCACTCCGGGTCGGGTCGGCGATCGCATCGGCGCACATGCATCTTTGTGCAGCCTGGCAGATGTCGACTGGCTGCCCGGAGACCGCGGCCATGATGCCGATCGCCTCGGGGCAGATACCGTTCAGCAGCGTCCGCTTTCGCCGGATCAGTGCCACATCCACATTCAGGGCCGCGATGATACGGGCCTCGGACGCGCCATGCCCGATGGCGCGCAGGATCATCTTGTGCTCCTGGATCGTGGCAAGGCGACCGATGCGTTTGTTGCAGGTGAAGGACGCGTCGTCGGTGGCGACCAGGCAGGTGACGGCGTCGGTGCCTATCTCCTTCAGGACATGGAGCCGGACAGGGCCGTCGAGCAGGTTGAAGGTGCCATCCTGGTGCCGTGCGTGCGCGATCACGCGCGGTTCGATCAGGCCGGTCTCGCGGATCGATGCGGCGATCTGCGCATATTGCCGACCCTTTGGAACCGTGCTCGGCAGTTGCGTCAGCGGCAGGATGCCGGCGATCGGGATCTGACGCGGGGTCGGCTCGAAGCCTGGTCCCTTGGGCGGGGGCGTTTTGGCCCGATGTGTCATGCCCGAGGTTCCTTGAGACCGTCGACCACCATGCCCGGCAGGGAAGCCAGCCCCTCGGCCCGAAGGAGGGTCACAAAGTTCCCGTCCCCGAGCTGGGACTGAAACGCCGCGTCGAGGAACAGCAGGTGGCCGCGCGTCGATTGGGCCCTGCGGATCATGTCCTGCTGGCGTTCTGCCTCGATCCGATAGGCCCGGACCAGCGCCGCCGATGTCATCCGCACCGCAGATCGCTTTGTGGGTGCAACACCTTTTTTCTTGCCATGCCGGTGGCGCAGTTCCACCAGTCGCCGTGCTTCCAGCAGCTTCTTGCCCGGCAATTCACCCGAGGCATAGGCTGCCTCCAGCGCCTTCTGCACATCCTTCTCTTCCGCCCGGGCGATATAAAGCGCGACGCTCAGGGGCATCCGGCCGGTTTCGACCGCGATCAGCAGTCGTTCCTCGCCGTTGGCGATCAACTCGCCGATTTCGTGAACGTACGACCATGACAATCCGGTTTTCTCGGCGATGTCGTGGTCCGAGTATCCTCAGTCCCGCAGGATGGCGACGTCCTCCCGCAACTCGAGCGGTCGCTGCTGACGGCGGGCAATCTTCTCGATCACGCTGCGTAGAAGTCGTTCGACCTCGGTCGCGTCCACGACGCTGGCCGGAACATGGGTTTCGCCCAGCGCGATATACGCTTCCATCCGACCCTGCCCGCAGACCAGGCGATAGCCATCTGCGGCCCCGGCATCGTCCTGGGCCAGCGTGATCGGCTTTTTCCGCCCCACCTTTCCAATACTGTCCACCGGGGCGCGAAAGGTCTTTTCCGACCGCTCGCGAGGATTTTCCACGGTGATTGCAGCGATCGGAACGATCTGCACCTCGGTCCCGGCTTCGCCGTGCATCTGGCGCAACAGGCGGTTGGCTTCGATATAGCGATAGTCGCGATCCGGGGTGACGCCGACGAGGGAATAGGCCCTGAGCAGGCTGCCGAAGCGGTGGGCATAGGCGCCGCTCGACGGCGTCCCTTCGGCCTCGTCGATCACCGGCCCCGAGATGTCGCCATGGCGTTGAAACAGCCGGGTCAGGCGTTCCAGCATTTCTTCATCCGAAAAGCGGCGGTTGCGCGCCGCGACGACGGCCTGCACCTGTCGGAACCGCCTTGGGTCGACAATGGCCTCGAAGGCGCCGTCCGCGCGGATCCAAATGTCGGGGGCGTTGGCGACCCGCTTGCGCCTCAACTTGACGGATCGGCGATTGCAGACGTTGTTGCCGATGTATTTCTCATTGGTCAGGATCTGGCGGACCGTCGCGCGGGTCCAGGCCCGCCCCAGATCGGTGAGGATGCCGCGCGCGTTGAACTCGGCCGCGATCTCGTCCTCGATCCGCCCGAGCATGAGAAAGCGGTCGTAGATCCGGCGCACCGTCCGAACCTCGTCATCCGGTCCCGGAACCAGGACGACGCGATCGGTCTGAAGGCTCTTGTGCTCGCCGCGGTTCAGTTCGGTCTTCACCTCGCCACGGTCATTGAGCAGCGCGCGGCGCAACCCGACGCCCGCCGTGCCGCCCTGCCGGTATCCCGGCTCGATCAGGCAGCACTGGCCCGCGAAGACCTTGACCGACAGCTCGCGGCTGTATTCGCCGGCCATGGCCCGCTTGACGCTTTTCACGATGGTCGAGGTCGGCAATCCGTCGTCTTCGAACAGCTCGGCGCAATAGGCGACCTGCATGCCGACCTTCCGGCAGCGGTATTCGTCATAGGCCGATTCATCGGCATCCTGAAACCGCCCCCAGCGGGTGACGTCATAGACGAGGATCACGCTGAATTCGGCCGCGCCGGAGTCGACGTTGGCGATCATCTGCTGCAGGGCCATCCTGCCGCCGATGACCAGCCCGCTTTTCGCGCCGTCCGAATAGGTTCTGACAATCCTGATGCCGCGCCGCTTGGCGTAGTCGCGGATAGTCTGCGCCTGGTTCCGGGTGGAGTATTGCTGATGCTCGGTCGACATCCGGACGTCGTCCGCAGCCAGCAGGCGGTCGGTCCTCTCGGAACTGGGTCGACTTGCCCGGGCCACGTCCGCCTCCCGATGCGATCATTCGGGCCGATCCCGGCGACTGGCCCTTTTCCGAGGAATGGGCGCCAATCCGAACGGCCGTTTCTCATGTCCTTCGCGAAGTCTTATCGGAGGAGGATGCAGAGATGCGGATCGAGATGGGCACAGTTGTGCCGGAGAAGGGCACAATTGTGCAGCTTCGCCCGGAAACGGTCGGCTATCGCGGGACGCTGGCCATGGCGTTGCGGCTTGAGCTTGGCTCGACCCATCGCGCGATCAAGACGGCGATGCGCTGGACCGGGGCAAGCGAGCGGACCGTGGAATACTGGTTCGCCGAAGAGCGCGGGCCCAGCGGAGAGCATCTGATCCGGTTGGCCAGGCATTCGGACAGGGTGTTCCGCATGGTCCTGATAGGGGCCGGTCGCTATGACGATGCGGATCCCGAGATGCGCGAAACGATTGCAGGGACGCGGTGGCGGACCTGCGGGCGGTCGAGGCGGTGCGCTGCTGTGCGGCCCGGCCTCCGTGACCGCGTCGATCTCGCCCTGGCCCGCATCTCGACCATGAGCGTCCGCCTCGGCGGCGCGTTCTGCGCTGCGCCGCGCGGTTTGCCTGCGGGCGGGGTCAATCCGGCGATGGCGGCGCGGGGGGCCAGAGAACGGGCTGTGGCCAGGTCGCGGGAGGTTGCCCCGGGCTCTGCACTCCGCTCCCGACATCCGCAAGCGGTATCAGGCACCTGACACTCGGCTCCGCCGTCACCAAGGCGCCCTGCGGATGGGCACTGCAGGACGCATCTGCTCTGGCAGCGGGCATCGGACCCGCTTCGTTCTCCTGTGCGCGGCACAGATCTGTCACAATCGTTAACGCTATATAGTTTGGCAATATAACGAATCGGCAGCGCCGCCATGCGGCGGCGTCTGCAAGACTTGGGGGACAGACATGTCATTGCTTCTACGGCTGGTGCGAACCGGCTGTCTGGTATCGTGCGGCCTCGGCCTTCCTGCCCTTGCCCAGCAGTCCTCGGACAAGCCGGACGAGGTCTTCGCGCTTGGCGAGATCGTCGTCCGGTCGTCCGACGAGGCGACGCAGGGCGGCACCAGCAGCACAGTCGGCGCCGAAGAGATCAAGCGCACCAACCGCGCCACGCTGGATGACGCGCTGCGCACGCTGCCCGGCGTCTCGGTCGGCAATACCGGCGGATCGCGCAACGAGCGGCTGATCTTCGTGCGCGGCTTCGACCGCTTTCAGGTGCCGCTTTACGTCGACGGGATCCGTGTCTACCTGCCTGCTGACAACCGGCTCGACTTCGGGCGCTTCCTGACCCCGGATCTTTCGGCAACCCAGATCCAGAAGGGCTATGTCTCGGTGCTGAACGGTCCGGGTGGCATGGGCGGCGCGATCAACCTGGTCACGCGGCAACCGACCGAAGTCTTCGAGGGCGAGGCACGGGTCGGGCTGGAAGCCGGCAACCGCGGCGACGTGACGACCCGCACCGGCTATTTGTCGCTGGGCAGCCGGATGGACCGGTTCTTCGTGCAGGGCAGCTACCTGACCCGCGACAATGACGGGTACTACCTGTCGCGCGACTACACGCCGACGGACGTTCAGGGGGCGGGACATCGCGACTATTCTGACAGCGAGGACAGCCGCCTGAACCTGAAATTCGGCTTTACCCCCAATTCAAGCGACGAATACGTGCTGAGCTATACCCGGCAGGAGGGCTCGAAGAACGCCCCCTACAATGTCGATCAGCCGGTGCGGGGCATCACGCCCGCGCCGTTGCCGGTCGGCGCCAGCTATCAGCGCGACTGGGAATGGCCGGAATGGGATCTCGAAGGGCTGACCTTCTATTCGACCACCGATCTGGGGGGCGGCGCCTGGCTGAAGACCAAGCTCTTCCACCACCAGTTCGACAATGTGCTCTCGGCCTATGACGATTACACCCATTCCAGCCAGACCGTCGGGCGGGCCTTCGACAGCACCTATGACGACACGGCCTGGGGCGGGACCATCGAGCTTGGCTCGGATATCGGCGGGCGGAACACGCTGACATCGGCGTTTCACTACCGCTATGACCGGCACCGCGACATCCAGCTGTCGCGCCCCGATATCAACAGTATCCCCGACCCGACCGAGACCAGCCGGGAACGGACCCTGTCCTTCGCCCTTGAGGACCGCTTTCAGCTGCGCGACGACCTGAGCCTCGTGGGCGGGCTCAGCTTCGACCGGGCCGAGGTCCTGTCGGCAAGCCGCACCAGCACCGATTACGGCGAACCGGTCGGGTCGTCGGACGCCGTGAACTGGCAGCTGGCGGCGATCTGGTCGCCTGCGGCGGGCGGCGAATACCATGCCAGCCTGTCGTCGCGGACCCGCTTTCCGACCCTCTTCGAGCGCTACAGCTCCCGCTTCGGAACCGCCGTGCCGAACCCCGATCTCGATGCCGAGCGCGCCCTGACCGCCGAGGTCGGCTATCGCGGCGATCTGGGGCCGGTCGCGGTCGAGACGGCTCTGTTCTACAGCGAGATCGACGACACGATCCAGTCTCTGAACGTCGGGGTCGGCCTGTCGCAGAACCAGAATGTCGGCGACGGGACCTATGCGGGCTTCGAGATCGGCGCCCGCACCGACCTGACCGACAGCCTGGCCCTGTCGGCCAACTACACCTATCTCGACCGCGACATCACCGATCCGGTCCGCCCCGGCCTGAAGGCCACGGACACGCCGCGCCACAGCGCCTATCTGCGGCTCGACTGGCAGGCGACCGACAGCTTCTCGATCGCGCCGTCGCTGGAACTGTCCAGTTCGCGGCTGTCCGACAGCGCGATCCAGCCGGCCGATCCGACCGACGTGTCCTATACCCGGAATGCCGGGTTCGGTCTGCTGAACCTCGACATGGAATGGAAGGCCAGCGACCGGGCCAGCATCGTTTTCGGGGTCCGGAACGCCCTCGACAAGAATTACGAGCTGGTCGAGGGCTTTCCCGAGGCGGGCCGGACGTTCTACCTGACCACCGCCTACACGTTCTGACCGGCAGAGGCCCCGGCAACGGGGCCTTCGTCTCCCCGGCCGGAGGGGCCGGAGAAATGCAGCCGTCCTCCGGGCAGGGAGTCGCGCCGGACCGGGATGTCGTAAAGACGGGTCATCCGCGCGGCGGTCATCACCTCGGCGGCGGGGCCCGCCGCCAGAACACCGCCGGGTTCGATCAGAACCGCCTCGTCGCCCAGATCGGCGGCCTGATCGGGGTCGTGGGTGCAAAGCAGCACGCCGATCCCGCGCGCGGCCAGACCCCGGATCGCCTTGCCCACGCGGATGCGGTTGGCGAAATCGAGGCTGGCGGTGGGTTCGTCCATCGCGACGGCCTCGGCGCCCTGGGCGATGGCGCGGGCGATCAGCACCATCTGCCGTTGTCCGCCCGACAGCCGCGTGATCTCGACCGGGCCGAGATCGTCGATCCCCAGAAGGGCCAGCGCCGCCTCGGCGCGCGCGATCTCGGCCGCGCCCGGCCGGGCGAAGGGACCAAGCCGCGCTGCCGCCCCCATCAGGACGAGATCGAGGGCGCGCCAGGCAAAGGGTGTCGTCAGGGTCTGGGGCACATAGGCCAGCCGCTGGGCGATCTCGGCCCGGCTGAGATCCGAAAGCGGGCGCCCGCCCAGAAAGACCGCGCCGCCCAGCGGCGGCATCAGGCCCAGCAGCGTGCGGAAAAGCGTGGTCTTGCCGACCCCGTTCGGACCGAGAAGGCAAAGGATGCGCCCGCGGTGAAGGCCAAGCTCCACCTCCTCAAGCAGCGCCCGCCCGCCATGGCCCACGGCCAGCCCGCGCGCCTCGACCAGCGGCGTCACTCGGCCCATGTCCGTCCTCCCCGTGCCAACAGCCACAGGAAAACCGGGCCGCCGAGAACCGCCGTGAGGATGCCCAGCGGCACCTCCTGCTGGGCGATGCACCGGGCCGCCGCGTCGACCAGCACCATCAGCGCGGCCCCCATCGCCAGCGCCACCGGCAGCAGCCGGTCGAAGCGCGGGCCGGTGATCAGCCGCGCCATGTGCGGCACCATCAACCCGACCCAGCCGATCACGCCCGCGACCGATACTGCCGCCGCGGTCACCAGCGTTGCCGACAGGATCACCAGAAGCCGCAGCCGCCCGGCCTCGACCCCCAGGCTCCGCGCCTCGTCATCGCCAAGCGCCAGCAATCCGATCCGCCAGCGCAGCGCGATCAGCGGAAGAAGGCCCGCGACGATCGCGGGCAGGGCCGCGGCGACATCGGCCTGCTTGATCCCCGCAAGGCTGCCCATCAGCCAGAAGGTGATCGCGGGCAACTGGTCGTCTGGATCGGCCATCAGCTTGACCAGCGAGATCCCCGCCCCGGCAAGGGCCGCGACCGCCATGCCGCACAGTACGACGACCAGCACCTGGCCCAGGCCGCGCAGTGCCAGTGCGATGGCCATGACCAGAGCGATGGTGCCGATCCCGAAGGCGAACCCCATCAGCTGGATCGCCAGCACCGGCAGGCCCAGCAGGATGCCCAGCACCGCCCCGAACCCGGCACCCTGCGACACGCCCAGGATGTCGGGCGCGACCAGCGGGTTGCGAAAGACCGTCTGATAGGCCGCACCCGCCGCGGCCAGCGCGGCGCCGATCAGGGCCGCCGCCACGACCCTCGGTAGACGGATGTTCCACAGCACGATGGCGGCTTGCGGGTCGGGCGGGTGGCCGATCAGCGTGTCGGCCACATCGGCGGGCGACAGCGGGTAAGGCCCCAGCATCGCGCCCGCCGCCAGTGCTCCGGCGAGCCCCAGCGCCAGCAGCGGCGGTGCCGCGCGCTCACTCACCCGGATGCCCGGCGCCCAGAAGCCCGTCCAGCGCCGCCCGGTCGGGCGTCACGCCGTAAAAGAGCGTGTAGAACCGGGTCACCTCGGCCTCGATGTCGATGCGGGCCTCGTCGGGATACAGTTTCTCGGCCAGCCATTTCAGCCCGATCAGGCGGTTGACCGAAGGCGGGCTGTCGATGAAGCCGAAGGGCGCAGACGGCGCCAGATAGACACGCCCGTCGCGCACCGCCGGAATGCCCTGCCATTCGGGCAGCGCGCCGACATGCGCCGCGAAACCGGCATCGATGGTCACGATCACCTCGGGCGCCCAGGCCTGCACCTGTTCGGGCGACACCGTGGCAAGGCCGTCCGGCCCGGCCTCGACCACGTTCCAGCCGCCGAGCCGGTCGATGATCTCGGCATTGATCGAGCCCCGCGCGGCCGTCTCGATCCCCTCGGGGCCGCGTGCCAGATAGA
>NZ_MUAV01000159.1:0-582 GCF_003265965.1 Rhodovulum viride
TGGATCCCGCGACCCTGCGCCAGGCCGCCC
Source organism: Rhodovulum viride (assembly GCF_003265965.1). Lineage (NCBI taxonomy): Bacteria > Pseudomonadati > Pseudomonadota > Alphaproteobacteria > Rhodobacterales > Paracoccaceae > Rhodovulum > Rhodovulum viride. The sequence continues at coordinate 31 of NZ_MUAV01000159.1, forward strand.
GCGATGTCGAAGACTTCGGCGTCGTGGTGTCGGAACTGGACGCCGACAATATAGAGAGTGCCAATGATGCGGTCTCGCGGCTGGGGCTGGTCGCGACCGGGCTTGGCAACACCCTGGCGGCGGCCGCAGCCCCTGGCATCGAGCGGCTGGCCAATGGCTTTGCCGATCTCTGGCGCAAGGGCGCGCCGCTCGCGTCCGCGCTCGATCTGGTGCTGTCCAATCTCGACCGGGTCGCGGCCTATGCCGGCACGGCCGCCACGCTGATCGCCGGGCGGTTTGCGGCGAGCTTCGCGGCGGCGACCGTGGCGGCGGCCGCGCTGAACGCAAAGCTTCTGCTGACCCGGGCCGCGCTGATGCGCACCGGGATCGGCGCGCTGGTGGTCGGCGCGGGCGAGCTGGTGCTGTGGTTCGGGCGGCTGGTGACGGCGGCGGGGGGCTTTGGCGCGGCGCTCGATCTGATGAAGGATGTCGCGGCCGAGGTCTGGGACCGGATCGTCATGGGGCCGGAGCTGATGCGGCTCCGGATGGAGGAGCTCGGCGCCCGGATGAAGG
>NZ_MUAV01000160.1:0-582 GCF_003265965.1 Rhodovulum viride
CCCCGCGGGCTGGCTCGATCTGCTGAAGGACTATTGCGCGGCCGGGTTCGATCCGGCCGCCTTCTGGTCCCTGACCCCGGGGCTTTACCGCGCCCAGATGGCGGGCGCCACGGCGCGGGCGAAGGTCGGCCATCACCGCGACCGCTGGCTGGCCTGGCATGTCGCGGCCCTGACCCGGACGCCCGACTTCCCCCGGGCCGATGACTTCCTCCTGCCGCCCGACCCGAAGCGCGAGGCGGCGGCGATGATCCTGCGCGCGCGGGTCCTTCACGCGCGGTTCGAACAGCACAACCAGAGAAAGAGGTGATCCATGGCGCTGAAGGCGGTGATCGGCGCGCTGCGCGTCAATCTGGGGCTCGACTCGGCCGAGTTCCGCAACGGGCTCAAATCGGCCGACGACCGGTCGAAACGCTTTGCGCGCACCGTGACGGTCGGGCTGGCGGGCGCGGTCACCGCCGCGACCGGGGCGCTTGGCCTGATGACGAAACAGGCCATGGGCGCGGTCGATGCCCAGGCCAAGCTCGCGCAATCGCTGGGCACCACCGTCAAATCGGTGCAGGTGCTGAGCCGGGCGGGCGATCT
>NZ_MUAV01000161.1:0-579 GCF_003265965.1 Rhodovulum viride
ATCTGGCCCGCCGCGGCGCGTTCGGTCTCGGTCAGATCGGTCCGCGCGGCCCAGAAGGTGGCGAGGCTTTCCCAGGCGCCCGTGGGTTCGTTCAGCGCGTTGCGCCCCGCGCCTTGGCGCTCGAAGGTGACGCGCCGGTCGAGACGCGGGCTCATTGGCGGCACCAGATGCCCGGCCGCCGGTAACGGGCCTGACGGATCAAGGCCCGCGCGCCGAAGGCGATGCGGGGGCTTTCCACCGTCTCGATGGCGATCCCCGCCTCCAGCCAGTCCCGCGCGATCAGGATCACCGCCTGGGCCAGCGTCGGCGGCACGATGTCCGGGCCCACGGAAAGCGTGATCGCCAGCGGAGATCCTTCGGGCACCGCCGCCAACGCACCCTCGGCAAAGAGGATCTGCGGTTCGCTATCGGCAAAGAGAAGCCGGGCGGCCCCGGGATCGAGGGGGATCTCGCCCATCTCGCCGTCCGACCGGGTCACGCCCAGCAGCTCGCGGGCGGGCGCGACCGGCACCCACCAGCGGCGGCCCTGTCCGGCCGCGGTTTCGAACCGGACCCGGCGCAGGGTCAGCGGGCGGCGGG
>NZ_MUAV01000162.1:0-569 GCF_003265965.1 Rhodovulum viride
CGCATGCCCATCTGGTCGAGTTCGGCACCGTCGAGCGGCATCTGGAAAGCGGCGGTTCGACCGGCACCATGCCCGCCCAGCCCTTCATGCGCCCCGCCTGGGATGCGACGCGCGAGGCGGTGCTGGACGACATTGCCGAGGGGCTCGGCCGCGAGATCGCCGCGACCGTGGCCCGCCGGGCGAAGCGGCTGGCGAAGACGCGCGCGCAAGGGGGCGGCCGATGAGCCTCAAGGCCGACCTGACCGACCTCCTGCTGCGCGATCCGGCCCTCGCCGATCTGGTCGGCGCGCGCATCACCTGGGGCCGCCGCGCGCCCGGCGAGGGGCTCCCGGCCGTGGTCCTGACCCGGGTCGGCGCGACGCGCGACTATCATATGAAGGGCGTCACCGCGCTCCGCCGGACCCGGATCCAGGCGGAGATCCTCGCCACCACGCTGGCCGAGGCGGGCGCGGTCGAGGCGGCGCTGACCGCCCGGCTCGACGGGATCCGCGGCCCCCATGGCGGCACCGATGTCCGCGGCCTCTTCGTCGAGGCGCTGCGCGACGGGCTCGACACCGACCGGGACGGCA
>NZ_MUAV01000163.1:0-567 GCF_003265965.1 Rhodovulum viride
GGGTCGGCCGCTACGAGCTGATGGACGCCTGGGACATCGCCCGCGATCTGCTGGAACACCACACGCCAGTTCCGGCCGAGTTCATCGACGCCGCCGCCTGGCAGGCCGAGGCCGAGACCTATCTGACCGGCTACACCTTCTCGCGCACCGTTCCCAAGCCGACCGCGGTCAACACGCTGCTGGGCGAGCTGGTCCGCGACGGCACGTTCAATCTCTGGTGGGACGAGCGCGCGCAGCGGATCATGCTGAAGGCGGTGCGCCCCGAGGCCGCGACCGTCGTCCTTTCCGACAGCGACCATGTCGTCGCGGGCTCGCTGTCACAGGCGCGCGAACCCGACGAGCGGATCAGCCGGGTCTTCATCTATTACAACCCCGAGGACCCCACGAAATCGGACGATCCCGACAATTACCGCTCGATGCGCGGGCGGGTCGAGCCCGACGTCGAGGCCGAGGCCGGTGGCGCCGATATCCGGTCGAAGACGATCTATTCGCGCTGGATCACCACCGACGCCCAGGCCTACGAGCTCTGCCAGCGCCTGCTGGCCCGGTTCCGGACGACGCCGCGCT
>NZ_MUAV01000164.1:0-565 GCF_003265965.1 Rhodovulum viride
AGCCGGGGCTGACCATGCCGACATTGGCGTCCTCGACCGTCGAGACCGCCCAGCGAACCGCCGCCTCGGCCGCCGCCGCCGTGCCCGCGATGCCGTCGCGCCAGTTCTCGGCCAGCGCCCAGTTGCGCAGGCCCTTCGGCGTGTCGTTCGATCCGTCGCCCCTGAGGAAGGCCAGGTCCTCGCGCAGCGCCATCGCCTTCAAGAGGTCGTCGCGGGCATGCTGGGCCATGGCGACCGAGGAATGCCGCAGGAGGCTGTTCGACAGCGGCACCAGCGCGCGCAGGAGCTTGAAGGACTTGTCGACCGCATCGAAGCTCATCTCGCTTTCGGCAATGGCCGAGGTCTCGGCGCCGTAACCGGCGGTCGCGCCTGCGGTCTGGCGCGCGGTGCGCAGCTCGCCCGCGGGCATCGGCACGGTGCGCGCGCCCGAGGCGCGGACGGTGACCCGCGGGCGCAGCAGCGCGATCAGTTCCTCGGATTGCGCGGCGGGAATGGTGATGCCGCCCGCGGCCTCGGACGCGCCCGACATGATCGCGGCGATGCCGGAATGGCCATCGGTCTCAAG
>NZ_MUAV01000165.1:0-556 GCF_003265965.1 Rhodovulum viride
GGTCCAGCAGATCGTCGAGCATCCGGTCGGCCAAGGCCGAGATCGCGTCGCCCGCATCGGCCGAGCCCTTCGCCAGATCCTTGAAGAAGGTCTTGAAGCTGTCGCCGGTCTCCTTCGCGGCGTCGGCCAGATCCTTCGTCGTCGTCTTCAGCTTGTCGACCCCGGCGCCGTCATCGGCCGCCTCGCCGATCCGCGCGAGGCTGGCGGCGGTATCGCCCGCCGCGTCCGAGACCCCGGCCAGCGTCTCTTTCAGCGCGGCCATCGAGGCCAGCGGCGTGCGGATCATCGCATCGGCCACGCCATTGGCCTCACGCTTCAGCCGTTTGGCCTCGTCGCCCGCTGCCGCTGCGGCCTCTTTCGCCGCCGCCAGCCCCTCGGCCGCGCCCTCGGCCGCCTCCTTCAGCGCCGCCGCCCCGGGCAGGATGTCCGGCAGATCGGCAAAGCGCGCCAGGAACCCCGACCACTTCTCCTGCAGATAGACCATGACCTCGCCCCAGATCGCCTTCATCCGGGCGCCGAGCTCCTCCATCCGGAGCCGCATCAGCTCCGGCCCCAT
>NZ_MUAV01000166.1:0-554 GCF_003265965.1 Rhodovulum viride
AATCGCTGGGCACCACCGTCAAATCGGTGCAGGTGCTGAGCCGGGCGGGCGATCTTTCGGGCGTCGCCATGGGCACGGTCGAACAGGCGACGAAGGACCTGACCCGTCGCCTCAGCCAGGCCGCGACCGGCACCGGCCCTGCGGTCGAGGCGCTGAAGCGGCTGAACCTCACGGCCGGGGATCTTTTGAAGATGCCGCTCGATGCCCGGGTCGAGGCGATCAATGCCGCGATCCTCGACTTCGTGCCCGCAGCCCAGCAGGCCGCCGTCGCGGGCCAGCTCTTCGGCGAGGAAGGCTCCATCGCCATGAGCCGGATGGATCCCGCGACCCTGCGCCAGGCCGCGCGCGACGTCGAGGACTTCGGCGTCGTCGTGTCGGAACTGGACGCCGACAATATAGAGAGCGCCAATGATGCGGTCTCGCGGCTGGGGCTGGTGGCGACCGGGCTTGGCAACACCCTGGCGGCGGCCGCCGCCCCGGGGATCGAGCGGCTGGCCAACGGCTTTGCCGATCTCTGGCGCAAGGGCGCGCCGCTGGCCTCGGCCCTCGACCTG
>NZ_MUAV01000167.1:0-554 GCF_003265965.1 Rhodovulum viride
AATCGCTGGGCACCACCGTCAAATCGGTGCAGGTGCTGAGCCGGGCGGGCGATCTCTCGGGCGTCGCCATGGGCACGGTCGAACAGGCCACGAAGGACCTGACCCGCCGCCTCAGCCAGGCCGCGACCGGCACCGGCCCCGCGGTCGAGGCGCTGAAGCGGCTGAACCTGACGGCCGGGGATCTGCTGGCGATGCCGCTCGATGCGCGGGTCGAGGCCATCAATGCCGCGATCCTCGACTTCGTGCCCGCGGCGCAGCAGGCGGCGGTGGCGGGCCAGCTCTTCGGCGAGGAAGGCTCCATCGCCATGAGCCGGATCGACCCCGCGACCCTGCGCCAGGCCGCCCGCGACGTCGAGGACTTCGGCGTCGTGGTGTCGGAACTGGACGCCGACAATATAGAGAGCGCCAATGATGCGGTCTCGCGGCTGGGGCTGGTGGCGACGGGGCTTGGCAACAGCCTGGCCGCGGCCGCCGCCCCGGGGATCGAGCAGCTGGCGACCGGCTTTGCCGATCTCTGGCGCAAGGGCGCGCCGCTGGCCTCGGCCCTCGACCTG
>NZ_MUAV01000168.1:0-551 GCF_003265965.1 Rhodovulum viride
ACAACAACAAAAACAAAAACAATTATGTCTGAACAAATCCCAAAAACTCAAAAAGCCGTTGTCTTTGATACCAATGGTGGTCAATTAGTCTACAAGGATTACCCAGTTCCAACTCCAAAGCCAAATGAATTGTTGATTCACGTCAAATACTCTGGTGTCTGTCACACTGATTTACATGCTTGGAAAGGTGACTGGCCATTGGCTACTAAATTGCCATTAGTTGGTGGTCACGAAGGTGCCGGTGTCGTTGTCGGTATGGGTGAAAACGTCAAAGGATGGAAAATCGGTGACTTTGCCGGTATCAAATGGTTGAACGGTTCTTGTATGAGTTGTGAATTCTGTCAACAAGGTGCTGAACCAAACTGTGGTGAAGCTGACTTGTCTGGTTACACTCACGATGGTTCATTCGAACAATACGCTACTGCTGATGCTGTCCAAGCCGCTAAAATTCCAGCTGGTACTGATTTAGCCAATGTCGCACCAATCTTATGTGCTGGTGTTACTGTTTACAAAGCCTTAAAGACTGCTGACTTAGCAGCTGGCCAATGGGT
>NZ_MUAV01000016.1:0-103620 GCF_003265965.1 Rhodovulum viride
CGGATCGAACCCGGCCGCGCAATAGTCCTTCAGCAGATCGAGCCAGCCCGCGGGGGGCAGGCCTTGCCCGACACGCTCGCCGCGCCCGTCCCGGCCGACCCGTTCGCCGCCTCGGCCCCCTCGGGCTTTCCCGGCGCGGGGGCCTCGCTCGCCAGATCGGACAGATCGGCCAGGAAGCCGCAGGCCGAGATCACCCGGCCCAGCACCGGGCCGAGCTCGGGGCCGAGATCTTCGGCGATCCGCAGATGCGCCTTGGCGTCTTCCAGCGAGACCACCGGCCGCGCGGGCGGCATCACCAGAACCGGGATCGCCCTCATGCGTCGCCCGCCTTCCGGGCGCGGCGCGGTTTGGGGGCGGGCTCAGGCTCGGGATCTGACGCGCCCAGCACGCCAGCGGCGATGAGATGGGCCACCTCGGCCTCGGCAGCCTCGCGCATCTCTCCTTCCAGATACATGCGCTCGCCAAGATGCTGGCGCAGGACCGTGTATGTCGGCATGTCGTCCTCCTATCGGCTCAGGAAAGAGGGCGGTTCGCCCGCCCTCTCGGAGAGCCGATCAGCCTTCGCGGCCGAAATCGCCGTAGATGAAGGCGCCCGGGCGATAGGTGGCCAGGGCGAGGCGTTTCTCGGCGAGGATCGTCACCAGGTTCTTCGTGAAGCCCAGGCGGCGGAGACAGAGACCTGATCGGGGGCCATCAGCGGTCCGGACACCCGGCCGTCCGTCGTCACGCAATGCCGCGCGGTCAGCCCCCAGTTGCGATTGAGCAAACGGCCCGAACAGCCGTTGTTGACCCGGATCAGGCCAAGCCGGTGCTGCGTGGTCGGATCCACGGGGGTGCCGGACGTGATCGGCTGTTGCACGCTGCGAATGCGGCCCTCGGCCGTATCCCGGCAATTGTCCTGCGCCAGGGCAGCGCCTGATGAAAAGACCACAACAAAAAGACCCACTGAACGCGAGGCCGGGACGTGCATCGAGTCACCTGAAATTTTCGAGTTGAATTAGTTAAGATAGAAACCGATTCGACGCGTCCATGAATATATCCGCGGGCGCCTGCTCTGGCGCCACCAGGCCCCCTCCCTCGCAAGCGCGGCGCATGATCCGGCCGGATGCAAAGTGCCTGCGGCCCGGATGCCGGTTGCCGAATTGCGTTTTCTTTCTAAGGGTTGGCGGAAAACGGATATGGCGCGCACGGCACGTGGCGGACGGCCGGCGTCCGACCCGACTTACCCGCCAGCCAGATCCGGGTCCGCTTTCCACTTTCGGGCGACAAAGCCGACGAAGGTGCGGACGCGCTCGGCGATCAGGCGATTGTCGGGATAGACCGCATGCAGCGGAACCTCGCCCGCGCTCCAGTCGGGAAGGACAGGCACCAGAGCACCCGACCGCAGCGCGTCGCCCACCAGGAAGCTCGGCAGCTGGCAGATGCCGGCGCCTGCCTCGGCCGCGATCCGAAGCGCCCAGCCCTCGTTCGATTGCAGCCTCGGCGCGACCGGACGTCGATCCGGTCGGCGCCGCGCATCAATGGCCGGATCCACCCCGTGCGCAGGGCCGAAAAATGCAGGATGTCATGGCCGGCCAGGTCGGAGGGCGTCCGGAGAGGTCCGCGCCGGGCCAGATAGCCGGGACCTGCACACAAGAGCAGCGGCGACGCGCCGAGCTTGCGCGCGATCAGGGTCGGCGCGACCTCGAGCGTGCCGCAGATGGCCAGATCGAAGCGCCGCTCGATCAGGTTCCCGGCCACGTTCGAAAGATCGAGCTCGATCCGCATCCCCGGATGCTCTTCCAGAAACTCGGTCACCCGGCCCACCAGATAGCGCTGGCCGAAATCCGGAGGCGCCGAGATGCGCAGCCGTCCTTCGGGCGCGGCATGTTCGGCCCGGGCCGCGCGTTCGGCCGTCGCCACGCGCTCGGACAGATCGTCCAGACGAGCGCGACAGACCTGCCCCGCGGGCGTCAGGCGCACCAGGCGCGTCGAGCGGTGGAACAGCCGCAACCCGAGCCGCGCCTCCAGATCCGCCACCTGCGCGCTGACGGTCGAGCGGGTCAGGCCCATCGCGTCGGCGGCAGCGGTAGAGCTTTCGTGTCGGGCCACCGCGAGGAAAACCGCCACGCCATGCAGAGGATCGACCGTCTTCATTTGTCAGCTCATCCGGACAATCATGCCAGGTGGACCCCGTTTATCGGCCTCCTGAAAAGGATCAAATCGCTGGCCTGGAGCAAGAAAATCCTGATGAAGACGCAAATGAACCCCTCCGACCAGTCCGTCTTTTCGGCCGCGGGTGCCGGCCATGTCGCGCATGGCTTCGGGCCGCACAGGATCCGCCTCGCATCCGGGGATACCGCCGGGCGCCTTGGCGTCTTCGAGGCGGAGGTGCCCAGAGGCTCCGGCCCGCCCCTGCATGTCCATGAACGCGAGGAGGAACTCTTCCGGGTTCTCGAGGGCGCGTTCGCCTTCTGGTGCAACGGCATCCGCGTCGATCCTGGGGCGGGCGGCGTGATCGCGATCCCGCGCGGCGCGGTCCACCGCTTCGAGAATATCGGCGCCGCGCCGGGACGGCTGATGGTCGTGATGACGCCCGGCGGTTTCGAGGGCTTCTTCTCGGCGGTCGAGACCGAAACGCCGGAAAACCCGCAGGCCCTGGACGCGCTCGCCGCGCGCTTCGACCTGCGCTTCGTGCCGGCGCGGGCGGACAAGGCGGCCTGACGGCCGTGGCCCGCCCTGTGGGAAGGCTCTTTCGGGTCAGGTGACGCGTCGTTCGGCCCCGCGAAAAGCTCAGGGGCGCCGCGGAACCGGCGGCGAGCGAAGGGCCCACCGGCGGGCTTTCCCACCCCGGCATCGGCCGCCGACCGGCCGCCGCCGCGGCGCAAGGACCGCCGGCGCGATGCGGGCAAGGCGGGACGCCGGTGTTGCAAAGCCGGCGGCAACGCCCGATCATGGCCCCCGCCCGAAGGAAGGGGCCGGCAAACGGCGCCGCTCGGGGCCGCAGGAAGGACCGAGCGTGAAGACCATTGTCGCGGATCACCGCCAGAACCTGCTGGGCGGGGCCTGCATGATCGGGTCCATGGCGGGCTTCGCCGTCGAGGACACCCTGATCAAGGCGGCATCGAAAACCTTGCCGCCAGGCCAGATCCTGATGCTCTTCGGCCTCGGGGGCGCGCTTCTCTTCGCGGGGCTGGCCCGGCTCGGCGGGCAGCCCCTGGTCAGCGCCGACGCCGTCTCGCGGCCGATGCTGCTTCGCGTGCTGTTCGAGGTCGCCGGGCGGCTTTTCTACGTCCTCGCGCTGGCGCTGATCCCGCTGTCGACCGCCACGGTCATCCTGCAGGCCACCCCGCTTCTGGTGGTGGCCGGGGCGGCGGCTCTCTTCGGCGAGCGGGTCGGCTGGCGCAGATGGGCGGCGATCCTGCTTGGCATGACCGGCGTTCTGGTGATCGTCAAGCCGGGGACGGACGAGTTTTCCCTGCTCTCGGTCCTGGCGGTGCTCGGAATGATCGGCTTCGCGGGGCGCGATCTGGCCAGCCGCGCGGCGCCCCGGTCGCTGTCGACCTCGATCCTCGGAGTCTACGGCTTCCTGGCCGCCCTGGCGGCGGGGGCGATCTTTTCGCTTTTGCAGGGGACACGGTTCATCCTGCCGGACCCCGAAGCTGCCATGTGTCTTCTGGGGGCGGTGCTGGTCGGCGTGGCGGCCTATGGGCTCTTGATGCGGGCGATGCGCACCGGCGACGTGTCGGCGGTCACCCCGTTCCGTTATACGCGGCTGCTCTTCGGCATCGGCCTCGGGGTCGCCCTCTTCGGCGAACGTCCGGGCGCCGCGACCCTCGTCGGCTCGGCCCTCATCCTCGTGTCGGGCCTATTCATCCTCTGGCGCGGGACCGGGACCGCGAAACCGCGCTAGGACCGACCGGCTCGATCGGCCCGGGGGGCGTCGGCCGAAATCGTGCAGTGCCTGCGCGGGGCCCCCGCCCCGGGATCGCTGCGCGGGCGGTGCAAGGCACTGGTCCCGGGCGCGGGGGGCCGCTATCTCTGCCCCATGCTCGCGACACATGTTCACGGCGACGCCACCGCCGCCCCGCCCCTTCTGATCGTCCATGGCCTTTTCGGGTCGGCCCGCAACTGGGGGGCCGTCGCCCGCCGGCTGTCCGACAGCCGCCGGGTGGTCGCGGTCGACATGCGCAACCATGCCGACAGCCCCTGGACCTCGACCCACGGCTATCCGGAGCTGGCCGCCGATCTGGCCGAGGTGATCGAGGCCGAGGGCGGGCGCGCGGACGTTCTGGGTCATTCGATGGGCGGCAAGGCGGCGATGGCACTGGCGCTGACCCGCCCCGGGCTGGTCGACCGGCTGATCGTGGCCGACATCGCGCCGGTGGCCTATGACCATACCCAGGTCGGGCTGATCCATGCGATGCGCAGGCTCGACCCGTCCGCCATCGAGCGGCGCGGCGACGCCGACCGGGCGCTGGCCGCCACGGTCGAAGACGCCTCGACCCGGGCCTTCCTGCTGCAATCGCTGGATCTGCGGTCCAAGCCGCATCGCTGGCGGCTGAACCTCGACACGCTCGAGGCCGAGATGCCCCGGATCATGGACTGGCCCGAGGCCATCGACGGGCAGTTCGACGGCCCGACGCTGGTGCTGGCCGGGGCGAACTCGACCTATATCCGCCCCGAACATCGCGACCGTATCAAGGCGCTGTTCCCGGCCGCGCGCTTTGCGAAGATCCCCGGCGCAGGGCATTGGCTCCACGCCGAGAAACCGAGAGAGTTCGAGGCGGCGGTGCGCGCCTTCCTCGATCTGGCGCCTAGCCCTCGGCCTTGAGCATCCGGGTCAGTGTGCCGTCCTTCTTGACGTATTGCCCCATCAGGGCGGCCGCCACGTGCAGCAGGATCAGCAGCACCAGGATCACGCGCAGACCCGCATGCAGCCCCGCGGCCAGGCCCGAGCCCAGCGACCAGGCCAGCATGCCCGAGACGGGCAGCGCCACCATCAGCACGTAAAGCCCGCCATGGATCACCCGCGCCAGCAGGATCTGCGCGGGCGAATGGGTCGGATCGGGCGCCGGCACCCCGTGCAGGAACCGCAGCCCCAGCCGCCAGAAGGCCAGCACCAGGATCGACAGCCCGATCAGGATATGCAGCCCCACCAGAACGGTGAAGCCCTTCTCGCCCGTATCCATGTATTGCCCGAAGGCATGGCCCATGCCGTCCCCGAACAGGAACTGCACCACGACCAGCCCGAACACCGCCCAATGCAGGCGGATTTGCATCCTTGAATAGCCCTTGACCGACATCGATGGCCCTCCGATGGTCCTTTGCCCGAAACGACCGCCGGCGTCGCGGGCGGTCGGAAGATGGCCTGCGCCATTCGCCAGAACACCGGCACGGCCACCGCCCTCCCCGCTGCCGCAATGGGCGGGACCCGGCATCGGCGTGCCGTCGCCCGGGGCGGAGACGGCGGCAAGGCTCACGCCCGCAAAGGTAGTGGAATTCCGCGCGGCGGGCAGTGCGGCTTGGCGAAGCATCCCGCCCGTCCGGGGCGCAGGGGCGCCACCGGGCGCGCCGACCGGCGCGGCCGTTCAGAACGACCAGACCCGGCTCTGGCGGTCCAGCAGATCGCGCGCCATGGCATCGGGTTTCGCGACGCCCACGCCCTCGATCAGCGCCTCGGGTCCGGCGCCCCGCCCGGGCAGATAGATCGCACAGACTTCGGCCCGGGCCCCCTTGCCGATGGCGGCCGCAAGGGCGGTCTGCGGGCTCAACCCCGCCGGGGGCTGGGGCGCTGTGGCCGCTGCGGGCGGGTCTGCCAGCGCGATATCGCCCGCGGGCCCGCACAGCAGGACCCTGACCGCCGTCCCGCGATCGAGCGCCTGCAGCGTCAGGACAAGGCCCATCAGCTGGGTCTGCGGGTTCGGATCGGTCAGCACGGTGACAAGCCTGCGCACATCCCTGGCCGCCGCCGGGGCCGCTGCCAGCGCCAGTGCGACCGCCGCGATCAGGGCCGTTTTTCTGGGTGTCATGAGGTCTCTCCCTGTTCTCGAAACTCTTGCCTAAAGGGAATAGACCGCCGGGCCGGACCGGGCAGTGACTAAGGCACAGAGACGCGGAGACAAGGCCGCGGCCGGAGTTGACGCGCGGAATAGCACTTGACCGGAATCAAACGGACGCCACGGTATCGGTGGTAGGCTTGGCCGCACGCATCAGGGGAAGACAGGGATGATTTCACTCGACGATATCGAGGACATGACCAGCCTGACCCGCGACGAGATCGCGGCCATTGCACTTCACGAGCATGTCCCCGAGGCCGATGCCTCGCTGCTGGGCGAGTATCTCATGCATGTCCATAACGGCCCGCAGCGGGTGACGGCCATGATCTGCGACGACATCCGTGCCGCCCTGCATGCCGACGATCTGGACGGCGCGCGCGCCCTTTACGGCGTGCTGCACGCCTTCCTGATCGCTCATCCCGACGCTGCCCGGGGCGCCGGCTAGAGGCCCCGACAGCGCGCCTGCCGAGGCCAATCAGACGGTCGGTCAGACTTCGGGCAGGCCGCTCCGCAGGCGGTCAGCCTCGGCGCGGGTCGGCCAGCGCGGATCGGCTTGCTTGATCCGGCGCGAGACGACATAGGCCGAGGGCCAGGCGAGGATGCAGCCGATCCCGGCGCCGATGGCGACCGAGATCCAGCTGTAAAAGCCCAGCGAGAACATGACGATCACCAGCATCCCGGTGATGACGGCCCCGGTCATCGGGGTCAGAAGCAGGCTCAGACGGTCCATGAGATCCCTCCCTTGTCATGGGTCACGCAAGAGCACTACGCAGCCGAGCCCCCGGCGGATGCATCGGCCGCGGCCACGGTGCGTCACGAAGCGGTGAGCGGTCGGGCAAAGACAGTCGGGTCAGGCGCTTCGGGTCCAGGGGAGCCGGGTCAGGGCATCGGCCCCTGGGGCGCGGCGATCCGCCGGGCAGTGACCTCGATCTCGATCTTCATCTCGGGCTCTTGCAGCCCGGCCGAGATCATCGTGGCTGCGGGCCGGGCCCGGGCAAAGGCCGCGGACACGACCGGCCAGCAGGCGGGCCAGTCGGCCGGATCGGGCAGGATGTAGCGGACCCGCACCACGTCGTCGAGCGTGGCCCCCGCCTCGGCCAGCGCCGCCGCGATGGTCCCCAGCGCATTGGCGCATTGGGTCTCGACCGCGGCGGGCATGGTCATGGTGGCATAGTCATAGCCGGTCGTCCCGGCCACGAAGATCCAGCCGTCGACGTCAACCGCGCGGGAATACCCGATCTTCGCCTCGAAGGGCGATCCGGTCGAGATCAGACGGCGGGCCAAGGCTCAGCCCGCGGTCTTTCCTTCCTTCTTGGAGTCGACATAGATCAACAGTGGCGCGGCCGCGGCATTGACCGCTTCCTCGTTGACCACCACTTCCTGCACCGAATCCATGCCCGGCAGGTCGAACATGGTGTCGAGCAGGATGTCTTCCATGATCGACCGCAGGCCGCGTGCGCCGGTCTTGCGCGCGATGGCGCGCTTGGCGATGGCGGACAGCGCATCGTCGGTGAAGGTCAGCTTGGTGTCTTCCAGATCGAAGAGCCGCTGATACTGCTTGACCAGCGCGTTCTTCGGCTCGGTCAGGATCTGCACCAGCGCGGCCTCGTCCAGATCGGTCAGCGTGGCGATCACCGGCAGACGGCCGACGAATTCGGGGATCAGGCCGAATTTCAGCAGGTCTTCGGGTTCCAGTTCCTTGAACATCTCGCCGACACCGCGCGAGTCGTTGTCCTTCACATCGGCGCCGAAGCCGATGGCAGACCCCTTGCCGCGCTGCGCGATGATCTTTTCAAGACCGGCGAAGGCGCCGCCGCAGATGAAGAGGATATTCGTCGTGTCGACCTGCAGGAATTCCTGCTGCGGATGCTTGCGCCCGCCCTGCGGCGGCACCGAGGCAACGGTGCCTTCCATGATCTTCAGCAGGGCCTGCTGCACGCCCTCGCCCGACACGTCGCGGGTGATCGAGGGGTTGTCGGACTTGCGCGTGATCTTGTCGACCTCGTCGATATAGACGATGCCCCGCTGCGCGCGCTCGACGTTGTATTCCGACGCCTGCAGCAGCTTGAGAATGATGTTCTCGACATCCTCGCCGACATAGCCCGCCTCGGTCAGCGTGGTCGCGTCGGCCATGGTGAAGGGCACGTCGAGGATGCGCGCCAGCGTCTGCGCCAGCAGGGTCTTGCCGCAGCCCGTGGGGCCGATCAGCAGGATGTTGGACTTGGCCAGCTCGATATCGGCGGACTTGGCGCCGTGATTGAGGCGCTTGTAATGGTTGTGCACCGCGACGGACAGCACGCGCTTGGCATGCATCTGGCCGATCACGTAATCGTCCAGCACGTCGCAGATGTCGCGCGGCGTCGGCACGCCGTCGGTCGCCTTCAGCCCCGAGGTCTTGGTTTCCTCGCGGATGATGTCCATGCACAGCTCGACGCATTCGTCGCAGATGAACACCGTGGGTCCGGCGATCAGCTTGCGGACTTCGTGCTGGCTCTTGCCGCAGAACGAGCAGTAGAGCGTGTTCTTCGAGTCGCTGCCTGAATTCGTCGCCATGTCGGTCCTCTGCGGTCGTCGTCTGTGCCACCCTGTCCGGGCAGGAGCGGCTGGCTTACCTCGGTTGCCTCGGCCTCGGGTCAGCGTAGGCCAAGGCGCACCGGGGCACAATGTCAAATTCCTTACCCTTGGCGGGGCCGGATCGGGCCCCGCGCCGGGCGGAAGCGGTTACTTCGCGTCTTCGAGCGCGCTGCGGCTTTCGACGATCTCGTCGATCAGGCCCCAGCCCTTGGCGGTTTCGGCATCCATGAAATTGTCGCGTTCCAGCGCGTCGATCACCGACTGAAGATCCTGCCCGGTATGCTTGACATAGATCTGGTTCAGCCGGTCCTTCAGCTTCTGGGTTTCCTGGGCATGGATCATGATGTCGGTCGCCTGCCCCTGGAACCCGCCCGAGGGCTGGTGCACCATGATCCGGCTGTTGGGCAGCGAGAAGCGCATGCCCGGCGCCCCGGCGGTCAGCAGCAGCGAACCCATCGAGGCGGCCTGCCCGACCACCAGGGTCGAGACCTTCGGCTTGATGTATTGCATCGTGTCGTAGATCGACAGGCCCGAGGTCACAACGCCGCCCGGGCTGTTGATGTACATCGAGATGTCTTTCGACGGGTTCTCGGCCTCGAGATGCAGAAGCTGGGCCACGATCAGGCTCGACATGCCGTCGTGAATCGGCCCGGTGATGAAGATGATCCGCTCCTTCAGGAGGCGCGAGAAGATGTCATAGGCCCGCTCGCCACGAGAGGTCTGTTCGACCACCATGGGTACCAGGTTGTTCATGTAATGCTGGATCATGTCGGTCATAGTCGCCTGCCTCTGGGTACGTTCGGCCGTTGGATGCTGACGGGCGTGGATGCGCCCCGCGTGTCAGAACGAGTCTTAGTTTCGCGCCAGACCCCCTGCAAGGGCCATGGGATCTTTTCCTTTCCGCCGCGCCTGCCCCCTGCCCCGCCCGGGGCGCGGCCGCAAAGGTCGGGGACGGCCTGCCCAGGCTGCGCCGCGGCGCGTTAGCGATCCGTCTCCAGGGGCGGTCGGCGCCCCCGACTGCTGCACCTCGACGCAGCGTCGCCGCGGGCAGCTGCCTATTCTTCGGGCAGCGTTTTCCGGATATCGCCCAGATCGAGGACGGGGGCTGCATCGAGATGGCCCGCATCCAGCAGCGCCGCCACCCGTTCGAGCCCGGCGACCAGCATGGCCTGTTCATAGTCCGGCAGCTTTTCGAAGGCGGTGACATAGCGATCATGCAGCGGATCGGGCGCCCGGTCGATGGCGGCGCGGCCTTCGGACGTGATCGCGATGTTCATCTGACGGCGGTCGGTTTCGGACCGGCGCCGGTCGACCAGCCCCTTGGCCACCAGCCGGTCGATGAGGGTGGTCATGGTCGCCTGCGACACGCCCATCCGGGTCGCGATCGTCTTGGGCGTGCTCTGCCCGGTCTCGGCCACGATCTGCAAGACGCGGATCTGCACCGCAGTCAGCCCGGCGGCGCGGGCCAGTTCGCGCCCGTAAAGTTCGGTAGCTCGCAGGATGCGCCGCAGCGCTATCAGGCTCAGTTCGGACCGTTTCACGCCCCCTCCATCTGTCGGCAGCCCGTTGACCGCGCACGGATTTCACCAATCGACGGCAGGCGCAAGCGGAATGCGCTTAGACAGGCAAAATTCAAGGGAACATTTTCAGCAACTGCAGGTTGGCATAACGCGACATGTTCGGTGCATCGTAGTTCATTTTTGCGTCAATGTACCAAATTTTGCGCCTTTTACATCGGCATGTTGAAATTTCGTAAGGCTAACTATATTGAGGGCGCGTGTCAGACAGCCCGTGCCACAAGGAGGACAGCAGAGCCATGGCCACCACGATCCAAGCGACTCCCCGGCGCAAGTCGGCGCCGATCACCTTCCGATCGCCCACCGGCGCGGACGGTCCCGCCGTCTGGGCATTGATCCGCGCCTGCAAGCCGCTCGACGAGAACTCGATGTATTGCAACCTGATCCAGTGCGATCACTTCGCCGATACCTGCATCCTGGCCGAGATGGACGGCGAGATCGTCGGCTGGATCTCGGCCTATCTGCTGCCGAACGATCCCGAGACGCTGTTCGTCTGGCAGGTCGCGGTGTCGGACAAGGCACGCGGCCACGGACTGGGGCGGCGGATGCTGTTCGAACTGCTGGACCGCGAGGCCTGCGACGGCGTGATGCGGCTCAAGACCACAATCACCCGTGACAACGACGCCTCCTGGGGGCTGTTCCGCGGCATCGCCCGGCGTCTGGGCGCCCGCATTGAGGACGAACCCCATTTCACCCGGTCCGACCATTTCGACGGACGCCACGCCACCGAACACATGGTGACGATCCGGCTGGCCGAGGCCCTGCCCCGGGCGGCGTGACGGCGTTTTACCTGCGTTTCGTTTTTTCCCGTTCCAGAAACCCGAGGACATTCCCATGTCGACTGTTGAGACAGCCGAAACCGCCATTTACGACCGCCGCGAATCGGAGGTCCGGTCCTATTGCCGGAATTTTCCCGTCAGCTTCGCCCGCGCCGAGGGCGCGACCCTGACCGATGCCGACGGCAACAGCTATACCGACTTCCTCGCCGGGTGCTCGTCGCTGAACTACGGCCATAACGATCCCGACATGAAGGCCGCGCTGATCGCCCATATCGAGCGCGACGGGCTGGCCCATGCGCTGGATCTGCATACCGAAGAGAAGGCGGCGTTCCTGACCGCCTTCGAACACCACATCCTGCGCCCGCGCGGGATGGAGCACCGGGTGATGATGACCGGCCCGACCGGCACCAACGCGGTCGAGGCGGCGCTGAAACTGGCGCGCAAGGTCACCGGGCGACGCAACGTGATCGCTTTCTCGAACGGCTTTCACGGCATGACGCTGGGCGCGCTGGCCCTGACCGGCAATGCGGGCAAGCGCGGCGGCGCGGGCGTGCCGCTGCCCGACGTGACCCACATGCCCTTCGAGAACTCGATGGGCGATCTCGACACGCTCGACTATCTCGACACGATGCTGTCGAACCCGTCCTCGGGCATCGACGCGCCCGCCGCCTTCATCGTCGAGCTGGTGCAGGGCGAAGGCGGGCTGAATGCCGCCTCCTGCGAATGGGTGCAGGGGCTGGCGCGGCTTGCCGAAAAGCACGGCGCGCTGTTCATCGTCGACGACATCCAGGCCGGGATCGGCCGCACCGGCAGCTTCTTCAGCTTCGATCACATGGGCATCGAGCCCGACATGGTGACGCTGGCCAAGTCGCTGTCGGGTTTCGGGCTTCCGTTCGCCTGCGTGCTGGTCCGGCCCGAACACGACATCTGGAAGCCGGCCGAACATAACGGCACCTTCCGCGGCAACACCCATGCCTTCGTCACCGCCCGCGTCGCGCTCGAGAAATTCTGGGCCGATGACGACCTGCGCAACGAGGTCGCGCGCAAGTCGCAGGTGCTGGAAGAACGCCTGAGCCAGATCGCCGGCAGGATCGACGGCGCGGCGCTGAAGGGCCGCGGCATGATGCGCGGCATCGACGTCGGTGACGGCGAGTTCGCGGCCCGCATCTGCGCCGACTGCTTCCGGCGCGGGCTGATCATCGAAACCTCGGGCGCCCAGGACGAGGTGGTCAAGGTGCTGGCCCCCCTGACCATCCCGATGGAGCAGTTCCGAAAGGGGCTCGACATCCTCGACGCCGCCGTCGAAGCCTGCGCCCCTTTTCCTATCGCAGCGGAGTAAGACAATGATTGTACGCGATTTTCACAAGCTCAAGGACACCGACAAGGCCGTGTCGGATGCGCGCTGGACCTCGGTCCGGATGCTGCTGGCCGATGACGGGATGGGCTTTTCCTTCCACATCACGACGCTGCAGGCGGGCTCGGAACACACCTTCCACTACAAGCACCATTTCGAAAGCGTCTACTGCATCTCGGGCAAGGGCTCGATCACCGACCTGGCCTCGGGCGAAACCTTCCAGATCCGGCCCGGTGTGATGTACGCGCTCGACCAGCACGACCACCACACCCTGCGGGCCGAGGAAGAACTGGTGATGGCCTGCTGCTTCAACCCGCCGGTCACCGGCACCGAGGTTCACCGCGAAGACGGGTCCTACGCGCCCGTCGCCGAACTCGCCGACTGATCCCAATAAAGGACGTCCCCGGGGCAACCCGGCGGGCTTAGAAACAGTGACCAAGCGACATCATACCGTCGAGAAGATCGGCGGCACATCCATGGCGCGGGTCCACGAATTGGTGGACACGCTTTTCACCCGGGGCCGAGAGGCGCCGGAGTACGGCCGCATCTTCGTGGTCTCGGCCTTCGGCGGCATTACCGACCTGCTGCTGGAACAGAAGAAAACCGGCGAGCCCGGGGTCTACGGGCTTTTTGCCAATGCCGATAACGACCACGCCTGGTCGGACGCGCTGAACCGCGTCGCGGGCGCGATGCGCGAGGCCCATGGCAAGGTCCTGGACCATCCGGCCGACATCGCCGCCGCCGACGATTTCGTGCGCGAGCGGATCGAGGGCGCGCGCTCCTGCCTGATCGACTTGCAACGGCTGTGTTCCTACGGGCATTTCCGGCTGGCCCATCACATGGGCCTCATCCGCGAGCTGCTGTCGGGGCTGGGCGAGGCGCATTCCGCCTTTGCCACGGCCGCGCTCCTGCGGCGACGCGGGATCGACGCGCGCTTCGTCGATCTGTCGGGCTGGCGGGACGAAACCGAATGCACGCTCGAGGACCGCATCGTCGAGGGGCTGCGCGATGTCGACATCTTCCACGAGATGCCGATCGTGACCGGCTATGCGCAGTGTTCCGAAGGGCTGATGGCCGAATTCGACCGCGGCTATTCCGAAGTGACCTTCGCCCGGATCGCGGCCCTGACCGGCGCGGGCGAGGCGATCATCCACAAGGAGTTCCATCTGTCCTCGGCCGATCCGAAACTGGTCGGCGCCGATGCGGTGGTGAAGCTCGGCCACACCAATTACGACGTGGCCGACCAGCTGTCGAACATGGGCATGGAGGCGGTGCATCCGAAGGCCGCCAAGATGCTGCGGCAGGCGGGCATTCCGCTGCGCGTGACCAATGCCTTCGAGCCCGAGGACCCGGGCACGCTGATCGACGATGCCGAGGCCGGGGCGCCGCGGGTCGAGATGGTGACCGGGCTTGGCGTCTATGCGCTGGAGCTGTTCGAACAGGACATGGTCGGCGTGAAGGGCTATGACAGCGCGATTCTCGACGTGCTGACCCGGCATCAGGTGCGGATCGTCGCCAAGACCTCGAACGCGAACACCATCACGCATTATCTCGATGCGCCGCTGAAATCGGTGCGCCGGGTCGAACGCGATCTCGAGGCCAAATTCCCGGGCGCCACGCTGACCGCGCGCAATCTGGCGGTGGTGGCCGCCATCGGGCGCGACCTGAAGGGGCTGAAGGTTCTGGCCGGCGGGCTTGCCGCGCTCGAGGCGGGCGGGATCGACCCCGTCGCCGTGCAGCAGACCACCCGCGATGTCGATGCCCAGTTCGTGGTGCCGCGCGAGGCCATGGACGATGCGATCCGCGCGCTGCACACCGCCCTCGTCTCGGAGGGGCGGCAGCCCGAGGCGCTGGCCGCCTGACCTGCGCCCCGGCGATGGCCTACCACCCGGGCCACGGTGGCCCGGGAGCGGAAAGGCGGGAAAGGAACCGTCGGCGAGGCTGCGCCTAACCCGCGCAACTTGACCGAATGATCTGGAAAGAATGACTGGACCCCGTTTGGACGCATCCTTTCCCGGGCACAGTGTCTCGTGACGCCGCCTGCGAGGCAACTTAGGGAAAACCCGCAGATCCGCCCTCGGGAGGGCAATTCAGGCCACTTTCAGACCCGGTCGAGCGGGCGGTGCGGCCCGGGCGGCAGCTCGACCCCGACCGGATCGCCCGGCCGCAGCTCTCCGCCCGTCTCGACCACGCCCATCACCCCCGCCTTCCGCCGCAGGCTTCCGTCCGCCCGGTGCTCCAGCACCTCGGCCAGAAGCCCGGGGCGAAAGCTTTCGATCTGGGCGCAGGGATTGCGCAGCCCGGTCACCCTGACGCGGGCCGTCGCGCCCAGATGCAGCACGGTCTCTTGCGGCAGGCCCAGAAGATCGAGCCCCCGCGTCAGGACGTTCTCGCCCAGATCGCCCGGCGCCAACGCAATGCCCTTTGCGGCCAGCGTTTCCAGCAATTCGGCCCCGATCAGGTGAACCTGCCGCAAGTTGGGCGCAGTCGGGTCCCGCCGCACGCGCGACAGGTGCTGCACCGTCGCCCCGGCATGGGCATCGCCCTCGACGCCAAGCCCCGCGATCAGCCGGATCGACGGCTGGCAGGTCTTGGAAAACCGGTGCGTGCCGTCCCGGGCGACCGTCACCACCTTGCCTTGCATCCTCGCCCCCTTACCCTGACAGATGACACCTGCGGGACCCGTTCCGGTCCCGGCGGGCCGGGTTTACACGGGCTTGTGCGACAGGTCCGTTTCATTTTTGATCTTTCCCGGCCCCCGCGCCGGGGCGCCATGAAGGAGACTGCCGCATGCGCCTGACCGCCTCCCGTCTTGCCCGGGCCTGCCTTCCGGGCCTGCTGACAGGCCTCGCGCTGCCTGCGCTGGCCGCCGACCCGGACCCGGCCGACTGGCCCGCCGTGCTGGCCGGGGCCAAGGGCCAGACCGTCTACTGGAACGCCTGGGGCGGGGCTGCGGCCACCAACGACTTCATCCGCTGGGCCGCAAACGAGGTCGGGGACCGCTACGGCGTGACGGTCGAGCATGTGAAGCTGGCCGACACCGCCGATGCGGTCAGCCGGGTGCTGGCCGAAAAGACCGCCGGAAAGGACACTGGCGGCGCGGTCGATCTCATCTGGATCAACGGCGCCAATTTCGCCGCGATGAAAGAGGCGGGTCTGCTTTTCGGCCCCTGGGCCGGGGATCTGCCCAACTGGCGCTTCGTCGATACCGAGGGCAAGCCCGCCGTCACCGCCGATTTCACCGTCCCGACCGAGGGATTCGAATCCCCTTGGGCGATGGCACAGGTGGTCTTCTATCATGACACCGCCCGGCTGGCCGAGCCGCCGAAGACCATGCCCGCGCTTCTGGACTGGGCCCGCGCCCATCCGGGCCGCTTCACCTATCCGCAGCCGCCCGACTTCCTCGGGACCACCTTCCTCAAGCAGGCGCTCTACGAGCTGGCCCCCGACCCGTCGGTTCTGCAAACCCCCGCCGACGAGGCCGGATATGACGCCGTGACCGCACCGCTCTGGGCCTTTCTCGACGATCTGACCCCGCATCTGTGGCGGCAGGGCCGGGCCTATCCGCAAACCGGCCCGCAACAGCTGCAACTGATGGCCGATGGCGAGATCGACCTTGCGATCTCGTTCAGCCCCGGCGAGGCCTCGACCGCCATCGCCAATGGGCAACTGCCCGACACCGTCCGGACCTTCGTGCTGGAGGGCGGCACCATCGGCAATGCCAGCTTCGTCGCCATCCCCTACAACGCCTCGGCCAAGGCAGGCGCGATGGTGCTGGCGAATTTCCTCCTGTCGCCCGAGGCGCAGGCCCATGCCCAGGACCCCGACATTCTGGGCTATGGCACGGTGCTGGCGATGGACAAGCTCGCCCCCGAGGACCGGGCCCTGTTCGAGGCGCTCGATCTTGGCATCGCCACACTTTCACCGGCCGAGCTTGGCCCCGCCTTGCCCGAGCCGCATCCCTCCTGGGCCACCCGGATCGAGGCCGACTGGACCGCACGTTACGGCACGGCCCGGTAGCCCATGCGCCCGCTGCGCGCCGCGCCCGCGCTGACGCTTGTCCTGATGCTAGGGCCGGTATTGGCCGGACTTGCCGGAACCCTCGCCCCGGCACTGGGGGTGTTCCCGGCGCTGGGCGGCCACACGCTCGGCCTCGGGCCCGCCCGCGCGCTCGCCGCCTGGCCGGGCCTTTGGCAGGCGGTGGCGCTGTCGGTCGGGACCGGCCTGGCCGCGACGCTGATCGCGCTGGTCACGGTCACGCTGTTCGCCGCCGGATGGACCGGCACGCGGGCGATGGCCTTGCTCGAGAGGCTGCTGTCGCCGCTGCTGGCGGTGCCGCATGTGGCCGCCGCGCTGGGGCTGGCCTTCCTGATCGCCCCCTCGGGCTGGATCGCGCGGGCGCTGTCGCCCTGGGCCACCGGCTGGCAGCGCCCGCCCGATCTGCTGATCCTGCAGGACCCGATGGGGCTGGCGATGATCGCGGGGCTCGCCGCCAAGGAAATCCCGTTTCTGTTTCTGATGACGCTGGCCGCCCTGCCGCAGGCGGCACCCGCCCGGCGGCTGACCATAGCGCGCGCGCTGGGATACGGGCGGACGACCGGCTGGCTCAAGGCGGTCTTTCCGGCGGTCTATGCCCAGATCCGGCTGCCGGTCTATGCGGTGCTGGCCTATTCGATGTCGGCGGTCGATGTGGCCATCGTGCTGGGCCCCTCGACGCCGCCGCCGCTGGCGGTGCAGGTGGTGCGCTGGATGTCCGATCCCGACCTGAGCCTCAGGTTCCAGGCCGCGGCCGGGGCGATCCTGCAACTGGGGCTGGTGCTTGCGGTCCTTGCGCTGTGGCGGCTGGGAGAGCTGGCGGCGGCGCGGCTTGGGCGCCGCTGGGCCGAGGGCGGCGCGCGGCGTCTGGCCGAGCCCCTGCTGCGCGCCGCCGGTCTGGGGCTTGCGGCGCTGGCGGCAGCGGCGGTGATCCTCGGGCTTGCGGGGCTCGCGCTCTGGTCGGTCGCGGGTTTCTGGGGCTTTCCCGACGCCCTGCCGGACGGCATCGGGCTGCGAAGCTGGGCGCACCACGGCCCGGCCCTGATCGCGCCCGCGCGCGAGACGCTGGTCCTCGCAGCGCTGGCGACGGCCCTCGCGCTGGCCCTGACGCTGGCCTGCCTCGAGGCCGAGCATCGCTTCGGGCTTGCCCCCGGCAGCCGCAGCCTCTGGCTTTTGTACCTGCCGCTGCTGGTGCCGCAAGTGGCCTTCCTGCCGGGGTTGCAGACCCTTGCGCTGAGCCTCGGCGCGGGGACCGGGCGCGGCACGGTGGTGCTGGCCCATCTGGTCTTCGTGCTTCCCTATGTCTTTCTCGCGCTCTCGGCGCCCTGGCGGGCCTGGGACCCGCGCCATGCCACCGTGGCCGCGGCCCTTGGCGCCGGTCCCGGCCGCATCTTCCGGACCGTGCGGTTGCCGATGCTGCTGGCGCCGGTCCTGACCGCCGCAGCGGTGGGCTTCGCGGTTTCGGTCGGGCAATATCTGCCGACCTTGCTGCCCGGTGGCGGGCGGATCAGGACCCTCACGACCGAGGCGGTGGCACTGGCCGCAGGCGGCGACCGGCGGATCATCGGCGTGACCGTGCTGGTCCAGACCGTCCTTGTCGCGGCGCCCTTCGCGCTGGCGCTGGCGGCGCCCCGGCTGGTCTTCCGCCACCGCCGCGGGATGCGGGGGGCCGGATGACGGGACTGCGGCTTAAGAATATCGTCCTCGCCCGGGGGGCCGAACCGCTGATCACGGTCGAGGCCCATGTCGCCCCCGGCGAGGTTCTCAGCGTGATGGGGCCCTCGGGCTCGGGCAAGTCGACGCTGCTGGCCGCGGTGATCGGCACCCTGCCTCCGGCCTTCACCATGACTGGCTGCGTCGTGCTGAACGGGCGCGACGTGACCGCCCTGCCGCCCGAGGCGCGGAAGATCGGCATCCTCTATCAGGACGAGCTGCTGTTTCCCCATCTCAGCGTCGGCGGCAACCTCGCCTTCGCCCTGCCCCGCGCACTGCGCGGCCGCAAGGCCCGCCGCGCGCGGATCGAGGCCGCGCTGGACGAGATCGGCATGACCGGGTTTGCCGACCGCGACCCGGCCACTTTGTCGGGCGGGCAGAAGGCCCGGGTCGCGCTGATGCGGATGCTCTTGGCCGAGCCGCAGGCGCTGTTGCTGGACGAACCCTTTTCGCGGCTCGATGCCGCGCTGAGGGACCAGATCCGCGCGCTGGTCCTTGCCCGCGCGCGGGACCGGGGATTGCCGGTCCTGCTGGTCACCCATGACCGGGCCGATGCCGAAGCGGCAGACGGCCCGGTGATCGCGCTGTGATATCAGATCACGACGACGTCCAGGGGCGGGAAGCCGTTGAAGCCGACCGAGGAATAGCTGGACGTATAGGCGCCGCAGTTGCGGATGATGACCTTGTCGCCCGAGCGAAGCCCCACCGGCAGCTGGACCGGGCGCTTTTCATACAGCACGTCGGCGCTGTCGCAGGACGGACCGGCAAGAATGCAGGGGCCGGTCGCCTCGTGATCGCGGTCGGTCGCGAACTGGTAGCGGATCGCCTCGTCCATGGTTTCGGCCAGCCCCGAGAACTTGCCGATGTCCAGATAGACCCAGCGATAGGTGTCGTCGTCGGATTTCTGCGAGACCAGCATCACCTCGGCCGCAATGGCACCGGCCTCGGCCACCATCCCACGGCCCGGCTCGGCCATGACGCGCGGGACCGCGCCGAACCGGTCTGTCACCAGACGCATCACCTCGGCCGCGTAAAGCGCGGGCGGCTGCACGTCTTCGCCGTAATAAGCCGGGAAACCGCCGCCGATGTTCAGCAGGTCCAGATCGTAGCCCTCGGCACGGGCGGCGTGCCAGATTTCGGCCACCTCGTTCAGCACCGGCACCCACATGTCGGCGCGGCGGGTCTGGCTGCCGACATGGAAGGACAGCCCGGCCGGACGCAGACCCAGCGCGACGGCACGGGCCATCAGCGGCGCGACCTTCGCGGGCGCGCAGCCGAACTTGCGGCTGAGCGGCCAGTCGGCCTGCGAGGCAGTGACCAGCACGCGGATATAGACCTCGGCGCCCGGGGCGTGTTCGGCGATCTTGTCCAGCTCTTCCTCGGCATCGGCCGCGAAGAGGGTGACGCCCGCGCGATGGGCGAAGGCGATGTCGGCGATGCGCTTGACGGTGTTGCCGAAGGAAATCTGATGCGGCGCGGCGCCGAGCCCGAGGCACAGTTCGATCTCGCCGCGCGAGGCGGCGTCGAAATGGCAGCCGAGGCCGACAAGGCGCTCGATCACTTCGCGGGCGGGGTTCGCCTTGACCGCGTAATGGATGGCGGCCTGACCGAGGCCCGCGCGCAGCGCATGAAAGCGGTCCGCGACGCGATCGGTGTCAAGCACCAGGGTCGGGCGCTCGAAGCTGTTGGCACGAATGTAGGATTCGACGCGGGAGTTCGACAGCACATCGGTGCCGCCGACGAAGTCGGCTTGCGTAGCGTACATGGTCATCTCCAATAGACCCGGCCATCTATGACCGCTCAGTTCCAAGGGAGACGTTACCGTCGCTACGTGACCATGAGGGCCAGAGGCGCGTGCGTTGGCGTCTGTAAATCGGCCAAATAGGGCCGGACCTGAGTCGACGCAAGAGAAAATCAGAGGCGAGTC
This sequence comes from Rhodovulum viride, assembly GCF_003265965.1. Lineage (NCBI taxonomy): Bacteria > Pseudomonadati > Pseudomonadota > Alphaproteobacteria > Rhodobacterales > Paracoccaceae > Rhodovulum > Rhodovulum viride. The sequence continues at coordinate 19,998 of NZ_MUAV01000016.1, forward strand.
GTCGTTTTCCGCCGGCTACACGAAAGCGTGATCCGAAGAGCTCGGGATCGGCCGGGGAATCGGGTATTTTTGCCAAGAAGAACCAAGGGTTGTTTAAGATTCCGTTACGCCCGGGGCCGCTGGCGGTCAGGCCACGCCCCGGTTGTATCGCTATTGGAAAGGAGAGGCGGATGAAGGTTGGGATCGTGGGTGCGGGCATGGTGGGGTCGGCGGCGGGCTATGCGCTGGCGCTGACCGGGGCGGCCAGCCGGATCGTGCTGGTCGACCGCAGCGAGGCCTTAGCGCTGGCGCAGGCCCAGGACATCGCCCATGCGGTGCCCTTCGCCTCGGCGGTGGCGGTCGAGGCGGGCGGCTACGAGGCGCTCGCGGGCGCCGATGTGGTGATCCTGGCGGCGGGCGTCGGTCAGAAACCCGGCGAAAGCCGCCTGGCGCTTCTGGAACGCAACGCCGCGGTCTTCGAGGACGTGATCGCGGCGGTGCTGCGGGCCACGCCCGACCCGATCCTGCTGGTCGCAACCAATCCGGTCGACGTGATGACCCATGTCACGGCAAAGCTTGCGGGGCTCGCGCCGGGGCGGGTCTTCGGGTCGGGCACGATCCTCGACACCGCCCGGTTCCGCAGCCTCGTCGCGCATCATCTGGGCATCGCGCCGCATTCGATCCACGGCTACGTGCTGGGCGAGCATGGCGACAGCGAGGTGCTGGGCTGGTCCGGCGCGCGGGTCGGGTCCGAACCGCTGGCCTCGGTCGCGGCCCAGCTTGGCTGTGCCATCACCGCCGATGTGCGCGCCCGGATCGACGACGGGGTGCGGCGCGCGGCCTACCGGATCATCGAGGGCAAGGGCGCCACCAATTACGGCATCGGCGCGGGGCTGGCCCGGATCGTTCAGGCCATCGGCCGCGACGAGGGCGCGGTGATGTCGCTGTCGCTGGTCACGCCCGAAGTCGCGGGGGTGCAGAACGTGGCCCTGTCGCTGCCGCGCGTCGTGGGCGCGGGCGGGTTGCGCTCGACGCTGATGCCGACCCTCGACGCCGACGAGATCGCGGCGCTGGCCGCGAGCGCGCGGATGCTGCGCGACACCTCGGACGCGCTGGGGCTGTGAGGCGCCTCAGGCGCCGAGCCGCGCCTGCACCCGGGCGATGAAATCCTCGCCGCGGCGCTCGAAGCTGTCATACTGATCGAAGCTGGCCGCGGCGGGCGCCAGCAGCACGACCTCGCCCGGCTCGGCCTCGTCGGCGGCGCGCGCAACGGCGGCCTCCATGGTGCCGCAGACCTCGTGCGGGATGTCCTTGAGGTGCAGCGCGAAGGCCGCCGCCTCGCGGCCGATCACATAGGCGCGGGACACATTGCCGAGATAGGGCAGAAGCGGTCCCAGACCGCCCTCCTTTTCCAGCCCGCCGCAGATCCAGCGGATCTTCGGGAAGGCCGCCAGCGCCATCGCGGCGCTCGCCGCATTGGTGGCCTTGCTGTCATTGACAAAGCGCACGCCGCCCGCCTCGGCGACCAGCTGGCTGCGATGGGGCAGCCCGGCGAAGGAGGCCAGCGCCTCCTCGATCTGTTTCGGCCCCAGCCCCAGACAGCGCGCCACCGCATAGGCCGCGCAGGCGTTCTGGTGGTTGTGCGCCCCCGGCAGCCCGGCGATGGCGCGCAGGTCGATGCTGGCCACCTGCCGTCCCTTGCGCCATTCGGTCAGGAAGCCCTTGCGGGCAAAGACCAGCCAGCCCGGCCCCGACAGCTTCTGCCCCGACGAGATCCGGATCACCCGGTCATCCGCCGCGCCCTCGGCCAGCTGGTTGGCCAGGAACATCCCTTCGGGCTCGTCCACGCCGATGATGGCGCGGTCCGGCCCGCCTTCGGCGAATAGCCTGCGCTTGGCCGCGAAATAGCCGCCCCGGCCGCCATGCCGGTCCAGATGGTCGGGCGAGAGATTGGTGAAGACCGCGATATCGGGGGTCAGCGCCCGGGCAAGATCGGTCTGGTAGGACGAAAGCTCCAGCACCACCGCCGCGCCCTCGCCCGGCGGGTCGATGTCGAGGACGCCCCGGCCGATATTGCCGGCAAGCTGGCTCGGCCGGCCCGCGCTTTCCAGCACGTGATGGATCAGCGCCGAGGTCGTCGACTTGCCGTTCGAGCCGGTCACCGCGATGACCTTGGGGGTCGCCTCGAGCCGGTCCCAGTCGGGCGTCGCGAGCGAACGGAAGAACAGCCCGATATCGTTGTCGACCGGCACGCCCGCCGCCCAGGCAGCCGCGACCACGCGGTTCGGAGCGGGGTAAAGATGCGGGATGCCGGGGCTGACGATCAGCGCCGCGGCCCCCTCCAGCGCCCCGGCGCGGGTCAGATCGACGGGCACGAAGCCTTCGGCCTCGGCGGCGGCGCGGGCAGCCTCGTTGTCGTCCCAGGCCAGCACCTCGGCGCCGCCCGCGCGCAGTGCCCGCGCCGCCGACAGGCCCGAGCGGCCCAGCCCCAGAACGGCCAGCCTCTGGCCCTCTACCCCACGCACCGGAATCATGCCCTGTCCTTTCGCTTTCAGCGGCGCGACGATGCCCCCGGCCCGGATCGGGCGCAAGCGGCGGCTGGCCGGGCGATGGCCCCGGACACGGGATGGCGGAACGGAAAGGCGCCCGCTCCGGTCAGGAGGCGGGCGCCAGGGATCACGCGTCGCAACGCACCTCCGGGGCCTAACCCCGGACCGGGACCGGAAAACTCAGCCCAGCAGGTAGGACCAGCCCAGCATCACCGGCGGCACCACCGCCACGGCGAAGGAGAAGGCCAGACCCGCGGCCTTGTTGCCGCCCATCCGCTGCACCGCGCCCGCAAGCGCCGGGGCCAGGATGATGCCCGCCACGAAGATCGGGATGATCTTGCCGAAGATCGGCGCGCAGTTCTGCGGCTGGGCGAAATTCGCCTCACAGTAAGGCACGATCTGATCGGAGAAGATCACCGCCAGGACCAGCAGGTAGCCAAGGCCCGCCCAGACCGCATAGGGCGGGACGCCGTTCCAGGACCTAAGCTTCACGTCGGGCGTGACCGCGTGCAGGGACGGGGTGCCGAGCCGGGCGGCCGGCGAAAGATAGTTGTAGGTGTCTTCGACCGGGTTCATCTGCATCTCTCTTCTCCTCGGACCCCCGCCCGACCACTCACCGGACCTTGAGGGTCGCCAGACCGATCAGCGCAAGGATCAGGCTGATGATCCAGAATCGTATCACGATCTGGGGCTCGGCCCAGCCCTTCTTCTCGAAGTGGTGGTGGATGGGTGCCATAAGGAACACACGTTTGCCGGTCGCCTTGAAGTAGCCCACCTGGATGATGACCGACAGCGCCTCGACCACGAAAAGCCCGCCTACTATGGCCAAAACGATCTCGTGCTTGGTCGCGACGGCGATGGCGCCCAGCGCGCCGCCCAGCGCGAGCGACCCGGTATCGCCCATGAAGACGGCGGCGGGTGGGGCGTTATACCACAGGAACCCAAGCCCCGCGCCGATCAACCCTGCGGTGAAAACCAGGATCTCGCCGGTGCCCGGCACGTAATGCACATCGAGATAGTCGGTGAAGTCGACTCGGCCGACCGCATAGGCGATGACACCCAGCGCCCCCGCCGCGATCATCACCGGCATGATCGCCAGCCCGTCCAGCCCGTCGGTCAGGTTCACCGCGTTGGCCGAGCCCACGATCACCAGCATCGCGAAGGGGATGAACAGCACCCCCATATGGATCAGCGTGTCCTTGAAGACCGGCATCGCCAGGTTGAAGCTCAGATCGGCCGGATGCACCCAGGCCGCCCAAAGCCCGGCAATGGCGGCGATCAGCAGCCCCAGCCCGAAGCGCACCCGTCCCGGCACGCCCTTGGTGTTGTTCTTCGACACCTTGGCATAGTCGTCGGCAAAACCGATAGCGCCAAAGGACAGCGTCACGAACAGCAAGAGCCAGACATAGGCATTGTCGAGCCGCCCCCACAGCAGCGTCGACACGATCAGCCCGCCCAGGATCAGCACGCCGCCCATCGTGGGCGTGCCCGCCTTCGAGGCGATATGGCTTTCGGGGCCGTCCGCGCGGATCGGCTGGCCGTTCTTCTGCCGCTTGCGCAGCAGGTTGATCAGCGGCCGCCCGAACAGGAAGCCGAAGACGAGCGCGGTAAAGAACGCGCATCCTGCCCGGAAGGTGATGTAGCGGAACAGGTTGAAGACGCCACCGCCATCGGACAGGTCGGCAAGCCAGTAGAGCATTACGAAAGATCCTCGTCGGAGCCGGAGCCGCCTTGCCCCAGCCTTTTCAGCGCGTCGACCACGACCGACACGCGGCTGCCTTTCGATCCCTTGACCAGCACCACATCGCCGGCATCGACCAGCGAATGGACCTTGGCGGCCAGGGGATCGGCTTCGTCGAACCACTGCCCTCTCTGCGAGAGCGGCAGCGCAAAATAAAGGGCGCGCATCCGCGGCCCGACGCAATGCACCAGATCGACGCGCGCCATGGCGGCCAGATCGGCCAGGCCCGCATGCATCGCCTGTTCCTCGGGGCCAAGCTCCAGCATGTCGCCCAGGATCGCGATCCGCCGCCCGCGCGCCACCCGCCCGAGCCCGTCGGTCGGCCGGGCCGCGGCCAGAACCTCGAGCGCGGCGGTCATCGAGGCGGGATTGGCGTTGAAGGCGTCGTCGATGACCTCGACCGACAGGCTCTCCTCGACCGGGTCGAGCGGGATCCTCAGCCGCGCGCCGCGCCCGCCGGGCGGGCGCCACTGGCCCAGATCGCAGGCCGCGACCACAAGATCGATCCCCAGCGCCTCGGTCACCGCCAGCACGCCCAGCGCATTGGTCGCGAAATGGCGCCCGGCGGCGTGGATCTTGAACAGAAGCTCATGCCCGCGCGCCTCGGCCTGCACCACGGTCGACTCGGTATGCAGGTCGGCCCGCATCAGGCGGAACTCGCAGCCCTCGGCGGCGCCGAAACGGGTCTCGGCCGCGGCATGGGCGGCGGCGCCCGCCGCCAGCACAGGGCTGGTGTCCAGATCGCCCGGATAAACCGCGATGCCGCCCGGCTCCAACCCCTCGAAGATCGCGGCCTTCTCGGCGGCGATGCCCGCAAGCCCGTCGAAGGCCTCCAGATGCGCGGGCGCGATGGTGGTGATCAGCGCCACATGCGGCCGCGCCAGCCGCGCCAGCGGCGCGATTTCGCCGGGATGGTTCATGCCGATCTCGAGCACGGCGAACTGGGCGTCGCGCGGCATCCGCGCCAGCGTCAGCGGCACGCCCCAATGGTTGTTGAAGCTCGCCTCGGCGGCATGGACCCGCCCCTGCCCGGCCAGCACGGCGCGCAGCATCTCCTTGGTCGAGGTCTTGCCGACCGATCCGGTGACCGCGACGACCCGGGCGTCGCTGCGTGCCCGCCCGGCCTGCCCCAACGCACCCAGCGCCGCCAGCACGTCGTCCACGATCAGCTGCGGCGCGCCTTCGTCGACCCCCTCGGGCAGCCGCGAGACCAGCGCAGCCCCCGCCCCCCGCGCCAGCGCATCGGCGACGAAATCATGCCCGTCGCGCTGGTCCTTCAGCGCCACGAACAGATCGCCCGGCTTGAGGCTGCGGGTGTCGATGCTGACGCCGGTGACCGACCAGTCCCGGGTGACGCGCCCGCCGGTCGCCCGGGCCGCCTCGGCCGCGGTCCAGAGCGCGGTCACGAAAGCCGCCCGTCAAGCGCCGCGACGGCCACGCTGGCCTGTTCGGCATCGTCGAAGGGATAGACCGCGTCGCCGACGATCTGGCCGGTTTCGTGGCCCTTGCCCGCGATCAGCAAGGCATCGCCCGGCTCCAGCGCATCGACGCCGCGCAGGATCGCCTCGGCGCGGTCTCCGACCTCGATCGCCTCGGCGCAGCCTTGCAGTATTTCTGCACGGATACCCTTCGGTTCTTCGGATCTGGGGTTGTCGTCTGTCACTATAACAACATCGGCCTTCTCGCAGGCGACCTGCCCCATCAGCGGCCGCTTGCCCCGGTCGCGATCCCCGCCCGCGCCGAAAACGACCACGATCCGGCCCATCACATGGGGCCTCAGCGAGGCGATGGCCGCAGCCAGCGCGCCCGGCTTGTGCGAATAGTCGACAAAGACGGTGGCGCCGTTCGCGCGGGTCGCCGCCAGCTCCATCCGGCCGCGCACGGTCACCAGTTCGGGCAGGTTCGCGAAGACCCGCCCGGGCGCCTCGCCCGCAGCGATCACAAGCCCGGCCGCGGCCAGCACGTTCTCGGCCTGGAAGCCGCCGATCAGATCCAGCCGGACCTGCTGCGGGCGGCCTTCCCAGGCAAAGCGCAGATCCTGCCCGATGGCGTCGTAGCGCTGGGCCAGAATGCGCAGATCCGCCTCTTCGGCACGGCCGACGGTCAGGATGGTCTGGCCGCGCGCCCGGGCATGGCCCAGCATCTGCGCGCCGCGCGGATCGTCGATATTGATCACCGCGGTCCCGTCCTCGGGCAGCACCCGGTCGAACAGCCCCGCCTTGGCCGCGAAATATTCCTCGAAACCCGCGTGATAATCGAGGTGATCCTGGCTGAAATTGGTGAAGGCCGCGGCCTTCAGCGCCACCCCGTCCAGACGCCGCTGTTCAAGCCCGTGGCTCGAGGCCTCCATCGCCGCATGGGTCACGCCCGCGCGCGCCATCTCGGCCAGCAGCCGGTGCAGGGTGATGGGTTCGGGCGTGGTATGGGCCAGCGGCGCCTCATAGGCGCCCTGCACCCCCATCGTGCCCAGATTGCAGGCCGCACGGCCAAGCCCGGTCCAGATCTGGCGGGTGAAGCTCGCGACCGAGGTCTTGCCCGCGGTGCCGGTGACCGCCACCATGGTCGCGGGCTGGGCGCCGTAGAACAGCGCCGCCGCGCAGGCCAGCGCCTGGCGCGGGTCCTCGGCCACCACCAGCGCGGCCTCGCTGCCGGCCAGAGCCTCGGCCGCAATGCGTGCGCCCGCGCGGTCGGTCAGCACCGCCACAGCCCCCATCCGCAGCGCGAAGGACACGAATTCGGCGCCATGCGCCCGCGTCCCCGGCATCGCCGCGAAAAGATGACCCGGTTTCGTGTGGCGGCTGTCGACCGACAGCCCCGTAATATGCGCCTCTCGCCCGCCCTGGGCCGTCAGCCCCAGATCGGCGAGCGTCGTTTCAGTCCGGATTTTCATGATCCCCGCGCCTTCAGTTCGCGGTCAGTGTTACCCCGAAGCCCTGCGCCTGTTCAATCTCCGGCCGGAGCCCCAGAAGCGGCGCGGCGCGGCGGATGATCTCGGCGCCGACCGGCACGGCGGTCCAGCCCGCGGTGCGGCGCGGCTGCGGGCCGGTGGTATCCTGCGGTTCGTCGAGGGTGACGATCAGCACGTATTGCGGCGCCTCGGCCGGGAACATGCTGGCGAAGGTCGCGATCACCTTCTTCTCGTAATAGCCGCCGGTGGGCTTGGGCTTGTCGGCGGTGCCGGTCTTGCCGCCGACCCGGTAACCCGGCACGTCGCCGAAGGTCGCGGTGCCGTGCACCACCACCTCGCGCAGCATCGAGCGGATCTGACGCGAGGTCTCTTCCGACACCACCCGGTCGCCCAGCGTCCCGCCCCCCGCCAGCAGCGTCGGCCGCACCCGCCGGCCGCCATTGGCCAGCGTCGCATAGCCCGCCGCCAGATGCAGCGGGCTGGCCGACAGACCGTGCCCGTAGGAAATCGTCATGGTCGAGATTTCGCTCCAGTTGGCTGGATAAAGCGGCTTGGCGCCCGCAGCCTCTACCAGCTCGACCGGCGTCGGTTCCAGAAGACCGAGCTTGCCCAGGAACTCCTTCTGCCGGACCCCGCCGATGCGCTGGGCGATCCGCGCCGTACCCACGTTCGAGCTTTTGACCAGCACCGTGGTCACCGACAGGCTGGACCCGTAATTGTGCATGTCGCGGATGCGGTAGCGGCCCCAGACCAGCGGCCCCTTGGTGTCGATCATGGTGTTGGGGTTGACGATGCCCTCGTCCAGCGCCTGCGACAGGGTGAAGGTCTTGAAGGTCGAGCCCAGTTCGTAAAGCCCCTGCACCGCCCGGTTGAACAGCGGGCTGTCCGAGGGATCGCCCTTCACCTGCTGGCGCGGCCGTTCGTTCGGGTCGAAATCGGGCAGCGAGACCATCGACAGAATCTCGCCCGTATGCACATCCATCAGCACGGCGGCCGCGCCCTTGGCATCCATCAGCTTCATGCCGCCCGCCAGCACCCGCTCGACCGCGGCCTGCACCGTCAGGTCCAGCGACAGCCGAAGCGGCTGACCGCCATTGGCCGGATCGCGCAGATAGTCGTCAAAGTATTTCTCGACCCCGGCGACGCCGATCACCTCGGCCGACTGCACGCCCTCGCGCCCGAACCCGGCACCCCCGAGGATATGGGCGGCCAGCGCGCCGTTGGGGTAAAGCCGCATCTCGCGCGGGCCGAAGCTGAGCCCGGGATCGCCGATATCGTGCACCTGCTGCATCTGTTCGGGGCTGATCTTCTTCTTGATCCAGACGAACTTGCGGCTGCCGGTGAAGTCCTTGACCATCCGCGCCTCGTCGAGATCGGGGAAGATCTGCGCCAGCTCATGGGCCACCGCCTTCGGGTCGATCATCAGCGGCGGCTGGGCGTAAAGCGAATGGGTGGCGAGGTTGGTGGCCAGGATGTTGCCGTTGCGGTCGACGATGTCGGCCCGCTGCGCCACGATCGAGGCACCCGAGGCGATGGCGCGCGGCTCGGACGGGTCCGACCCTGCCAGAAGCCCCATCCGCACGCCGACGACCGCAAAGGCCGCGAAGAACACCACGCCCAGCACCAGAAGCCGCCCCTCGGCCCGGGCGCGGGCCTGATCGCGCATCGTCTCATGGCGCAGGCGCTTGTTCTCGCGCTCGATGGCATCGGGATTCTCGCCCCGGGCGCGGGCCTCGAGAATGCGGGCCAGCGGGCGCAGCGGGGTGCGGATCATTGCGCGGTCTCCTCATCCCCGGCATCCAGCGCCTCGGGCACGGCCGAGGCGGCGGCGGCCTCCTCGACCGGCACGGTCGGGCTGGCGCTCTGGGCCGGCTGGTCGGCCTCGGCCAGGATCGACTTGAACAGCTCGTCGGGCAGGACGATGTCGGGCAGCACCATCTCGGGATAGGACACCTGGTCGATCTGGCCGAACTGCTCGGGCGCAAGCGGCCCAAGCGCCAGCCGGTCGTAGTTCAGCGCCGCCAGTTCGCGCAGCCGTTCGGGCCGGTTCAGATAGGCCCATTCGGCATTCTGCATCGCCAGCTGCTCGCGCAGCGATCCGATGGCGCGGTTCAGCCTCTCGACATTGTCGAGCGCCGCCTGGGTGCGGTAATTCTCGCGATAGGCCCAGAAGGCCAGCGCCATCACCGCCAGGGCCGTCAGCACGTAGACGAGGCTGCGCATCTAGTCCTCCATGATCTTGGGCAGGCCAAGCTGGCCGCGGTCGACCGGCCCCGCCGGGGCGTCGGTGCGGACCCCGACCCTCAGCTTGGCAGACCGCGCGCGCGGGTTGGCGTCAAGCTCGACCGGATCGGGCGCCACCCCGCGGCGGGTCAGCAGATCGAACCGCGCGGGCTCGGGGATCGTTTCGGGCGCATAGCGGCTGCCGCCTGCGGCCTGGCCCGAGCGAAGCTGCAGGAAGCGCTTGACGATCCGGTCCTCCAGCGAATGGAAGGTGACGACCGCCAGCTTGCCGCCGGGCTTCAGCGCCCGTTCGGCCGCCTCGAGCCCGGCCACCAGTTCGCCCAGCTCGTCATTCACCGCGATGCGGATCGCCTGGAAACTGCGGGTCGCCGGGTGGCTCTGGCCCGGGCGCTGCGGCGGCAGGCAGCGGGCCACGACCTCGGCCAGTTGGGCCGTGGTCACGATGGGCGCCACCGCGCGGGCCTTGACGATGGCGCGCGCGATCCGGCGCGAGGCGCGTTCCTCGCCGTAATGAAAGAGGATGTCCGCCAGCGCGGCTTCGGAAGCGGTGGCGACCAGATCGGCGGCCGACGACCCCTCGGCCCCCATCCGCATGTCGAGCGGGCCGTCCTTGGCGAAGGAAAACCCGCGCTCGGCCTGGTCCAGCTGCATCGAGGACACGCCAAGGTCCAGCACTACCCCGTCGAGCGGGGCATCGGCATGGCGGTCGAGTTCCGAGAAGACGCCCTCGACCAGAGCCAGCCGGTCGCCCCAGGTTCCGGCCCAGGACGCGGCCAGATCGGCGACGCTGGGGTCGCGGTCGACCCCGATCACCCGGTCCGCGCCGGCTTCCAGAAGCCCGCGGCTGTAGCCGCCCGCGCCGAAGGTGCCATCCAGCCAGAGCCCCGCGACCGGCGACACCGCCTCGAGCAGGGGGCGCAGCAGGACCGGGATATGCGGCGGATCGGCGGGAACGGAACGGTCCGCGGCAGCCATGGCGTCAGCCATCCCCGGCCGGACCGGCCAGCGCCCCGGCACCGTCGAGGAAGCTCAGCGGGTCGACATCCTCGGGCAGGTCGTCCAGCCAGGCCTCGGTCTTGGCCAGTTCCTCGGACTCGTAGGTCTCTGGCTTCCAGATCTGGAAGGTATCGCCCGAGGCGATGAAGAAGGCCTCACCTTCCAGCCCGATCTTGTCGCGCAGCTTCTGCGGCAGGGTCAGACGGCCGTCATTGTCGACCTCGGTCGGGTGCGACTGGCCATGGAACATCCGTTCCAGCATCCGCCGCTGCATCGACCCGCGCGGCAGCGCCGCGATCTTTTCGTCGACCTCGTCGATGGCCTCGATGGTATAGCATTCCAGATATTTGCGGCGGTGGTCGCCATAGACGATCACCAGTTGCGGGCGCAGCCCCTCGGTCCAGTCCGGGTCGCAGGCCTCGAGCACACGGCGAAAGAGGGCCGGGATCGACACCCTGCCCTTCGCATCCACCTTGTGCTGGCTTTCGCCTCTGAACCTGCGCGCCACCTGCCCGACGCTCCCTTGCCTCGCCGTCCGCGACCGCCGCGCGGCCGTTTCAACGAAAACGGCGGATTGGGCTGCTGCCACCGCCCAATCCGCCGCCCTCGTCCCGTTCCGGGGTGCCCGGCTGCGCGTGCCACCTGGGGGATGTCTGCTCGCCCGCGCGCCGGATCTCGTATGGAGGCAATGGCGGGTGCCTGTATGAAACTGCTTTCTTGTCGTTGGGAGGCTGTTTTCGCCCCTTGATCCGTTCGACCGCCATCGCCTTTGTGTGATCGTTATGCCATGGGATTTCATGGAGATCAACTGACTTTGGCGGGAATATGGTGGACCTGGTCCCCTCCGAAGGCGGAAATACGCCTTGCTTGCCGAGGGCGTCGACCAGCCAGCACACCGCCAATTGCGGATGCCGCGCCTCCAACACCTAGATGTCGTGGTTAACGGGTGGCTTGCGACATTTACGCGAAGCCGGAAAAAGTCTTCACGCCATGGTTGCGGAAGATGCGCCGCGCAGGCCCGTCCGGGTCATTCCCGGCCGGACCCCGCGAAACTCCCTAGAAAATCGCGCCGAATCACGTGGGCGAGAGGCTGGTTCCGTGCGGGGCCATGAATTCCCGTAAGACCCGGCCCGATCCCGCTCCAATCCCGCTCCGATCCCGGCCAGAAAGCATCCGGTCCCGCTCGGGCGGCGGGATCAGGCCATGCCGCCGCCGATCAGACGGGCGGCAATCACGGCATAGGCGTCGGCCATCGGGCCGTCGTCCAGCGCGACCGGATGCCCGGCATCGCCCGCCTGCCGCACCTCCAGCGCCAGCGGCAGGGCGCCCAGGAAGGGCAGTCCCAGCTTGCGGGCCTCGGCCTCGACCCCGCCATGGCCGAAGATATGCGCCTCATGCCCGCAATTGGGGCAGATATAAGTGGACATGTTCTCGATCAGCCCCAGAACCGGGGTGCCGAGCTTGGCGAACATGTCCAGCGCCTTGCGCGCGTCCAGAAGCGCCACATCCTGCGGGGTCGAGACCACCAGCGCGCCGGTCAGGCGGGTTCGCTGACACAGTGTCAGCTGGATGTCGCCGGTGCCCGGCGGCAGGTCGACCACCAGCACATCGAGCCGCCCCCAGTCGACCTGGCCCAACAATTGCTGAAGCGCGCCCATCAGCATCGGCCCGCGCCAGACGACCGCTTCCTCTTCCTTCAGCAGCAATCCGATCGACATCATGACCACGCCATGCGCCCGGACCGGCTCGATGATCTTGCCGTCGGGCGAGGCCGGCCGGCGCGTCGTGCCCATCATCCGCGGCAGCGAGGGGCCGTAGATGTCGGCATCCAGCAGGCCGACGCGCCGCCCCTGCCGCGCCAGCGCGACCGCCAGGTTGCTGGCCACCGTCGACTTGCCGACGCCGCCCTTGCCCGAGGCGACCGCCAGGATGCGGTCGACGCCCGAAGGGTTGCGCGGGCCGTCATCGGGCGTCGGGTGGCGCCCGATCCGTGGCCCGGGCGCGGGGGCCGCAGGCGCACCGCGCTGCCCCCCATCATGGGCGGTCAGCACCACCGAAGCCCGGCGAACACCGGGAATCGCCTCGACCGCGGCCTGGGCGGCGGCCCGCACGGGCTCCATCCCGCGCGCCATCTCGGCCGAGTCGGCCTCGATGACGAAGCGCACGGTATCGCCCTCGACCGACAGTGCGCGGATCAGGTCGCGCGAGACCGGATCGCCCCCGCCGGGCAAAACGATTCGGGACAATTCGGCAAGGATGACGTCATTGGAAAGAGGCATCTGAGACTCCGTTTCGCGCGAGACCTCCCTTTACCTTGGTCGGATGCCCCAAAAGGGCAAGAGCCGTTTCATCATTGCCCGTTCCTGCACCAATCGCGCCGATCTCGCCCAAAACTATGTCAGAACGACTTATGCAGATTCCGCATGGCAGCAATTCAGCGTCTTGCCATTGTGCAGGTGCAGCAAAAGCGTATTTATAGGACCAACGGCGCGGTTGGGATCGTTCGGCATAGCCAACATCCCACCGTGCAGAGATAGGAAACCCCTCCTCCTCCCTGGGTTTCCTCATCTCGCGGCGACACCTACCTCCTCCCAGGTGTCGCCGCACTTTTCATTCGGGGCCCCGGCCCCATCGGAATACGGCAGTTTGTCTCCTCCTCCCTGACACTGCCGTTGTGCAGAACGGCGGCGCCCCTCCTCCCTGGCGTCGCCGTTTCTCTTTTCAGCAGTCCAGTGATCGGAAGCCGGGACCGGCCTTGCAGCGGCCGCGTCAGGCGATGGCGGCGGCGCCGAAGCCGGGGCCGGGCTCGAACAACGCGCGCGCCTCGCAGCCGCGCAGCACCGGGCGGACCGGCTGCAAGTGCGCGGCCTCGTCGGCGTCGAGATCGAGGTCGGGGAGAAATCCCAGCCCCTCGCGCCCGAGCGGGCCCGACGGCACCGGCCGGGCCGAGCGGTGGCGGAAGAGATCGCCAAGGAAAAGACTGTCGCAGACCACGTCCCCGGCGCGCACCAGTTCGTGCCGGGCAAACAGCAGATGGACATAGCGTATCATCACCGGGGCCTCGCGCAGCGCGGCGCCGCCGACGCCCAGCGCGGCCAGGACACGGGCGGGCACCAGCACCTCGGGCACGCCGAACAGGGTCTGCACCCTTGGCGCGCGATAGAGCACCCGGGCCAGCTGGGCCAGCAACAGCGGACGCGCATTGCCGAAGGCGCCGGGCGGGATCTCGACCGGCGCGGAGCGACCGCTGCCCGGCATCACGCGCTGGCCGACCCAAAGCAGCATCTGCGGCCCGTGATCGACCGTCTCGACCGTCATGCCCGGCACCAGGCTTGCGGCACGCACCGGCCCGCGCGGCGTCGCAATCGGCGTTTCGCCCGCAAAGCAAAGCCCGGGCTGGCCCGGATCGCCTCCCGGACGGACGTCATAGACAAAGAACGCGGGCGCGCGGCCGCCTTCGGCATGGGCGCGGTACCAGGCCGCCAGATCGACGCCGGGGGTCCAGACCACCTGAACCGGCGCACCGTCTCGGTCGGTTCCCTCGAAGACCACCACATGCCCGGCGCCGTCGGCCGATTCGTCCGACCGGATCACCACCGCCTCCCGCAGCCGCCCGGCCCCGGCCCCCTGCCAGGCGAGGTCGTAAAGATCGCCGGGCTCGAACAGCCCGGGATCGGGATCGCCCGGCCGCGCGGTGACGACCAGACCATGGGCCGCGCCCGGCGGGCCGTCGAAGGTCGACGTGCCCGCGCCGCCGGCATTGCTGCCGACATTGGCGCCGCTGGAGATCGCGAATTCTGTGTCCCTGGCCGGAAATCTGATGCGCATGAAGGTCCTCTTCCGGCCGAGTTTTGCCCGGCGCCAGCGAAAGAAGGGTTAACTGCGCAAGGGGACAGCGGGCCTTCCGCCATCCGACGCGGCGACACGCCCGATCCGCCCGCGGGCCCGCGCCGGAAGGGCGCCTAGAAGGGCACGTCGTCGGCGCTGGCCGCGGCCACCACGAACCGGGCCACGACCTTCTTGGCGCCCGCCTTCTCGAAGGCGATGTCGAGCTTGTCGCCCTCGATTCCGGTCACGAGGCCATAGCCGAATTTCTGGTGGAACACCCGCGCGCCGGGCTCGAAGGCCGGCACCGCCTCGGCGTCGATCACCATGTGGCGCGCCTGGCTCGGCTGCGCCAGCGGCCGGGCGGCGCTGCGCGCCTGCAGCCGCTGCCAGCCCGGCGACTTGTAGACATCCGCGCGCGAGGCGCGCTCTTCGATCCCCGAGCCCCCGCCATGGGACGGCGCCGCCGCGCCATAGCCGCCGCCGTAAAGCCCGGGCGGCGTCAGCACGTCGACATGGGACGCGGGCAGTTCGTCGATAAAGCGCGACGGCAGCTGCGACTGCCATTGCCCGTAGACCCGGCGGTTGGCGGCGAAGGAAATCGTGCACAGCTCTTCGGCCCGGGTCAGCCCGACATAGGCGAGGCGCCGTTCCTCCTCGAGCCCCTTCATCCCGGTCTCGTCCATCGCGCGCTGGCTGGGAAACAGCCCGTCCTCCCAGCCCGGCAGGAACACCACCGGAAATTCCAGCCCCTTGGCGGCATGCAGCGTCATCACCGAGATCTTGGCCCCGGTCGCCTCGCTGTCATTGTCCATGATCAGCGCGACATGCTCGAGGAAGCCCTGCAGGTTGTCGAATTCCTCCAGCGCCTTGACCAGCTCCTTGAGGTTTTCCAGCCGTCCCGGCGCCTCGGGCGTCTTGTCGGCCTGCCACATCGCGGTATAGCCCGACTCGTCCAGAATGCGCTCGGCCAGTTCGACATGGCTCAGCCCCGCACCGCGCCCAAGCGGCACGGTCTCGTCGTCGATCAGCGCGGCCTCATCCAGCACGACCGACGGGCCCGCCGCCCGCACCTCGCCATGCCAGCGCCCGATCGCCTCGATCAGCTTGCGCAGCTGGGCCCCGCCCTTGCCGCCCAGCCCGCCCGCGTCCAGCAGCATTCGGGCACCCTCGACCAGCGGCACGCCTTCGGCGCGGGCCACGGACTGGATCTTCTGCTGCGCCTTGTCGCCGAGGCCCCGCTTGGGGGTGTTCACGATCCGCTCGAAGGCCAGGTCGTCATCGGGGCTGACGGCGAGGCGGAAATAGGCCATCGCATCGCGGATCTCCATCCGCTCGTAAAAGCGCGGGCCGCCGATCACGCGGTACGGCAGCCCGATGGTCAGGAAGCGATCCTCGAAAGCCCGCATCTGATGGCTCGCGCGCACCAGAATCGCCATGTCGTCCAGCGAGAAGGGCCGCATCCCGCGGCTGCCGCCCTGCAGCGCCTCGGCCTCTTCGCCGATCCAGCGGGCCTCTTCCTCGCCGTCCCAATGGCCGATCAGGCGGACCTTCTCGCCGCCCTCGGCCTCGGTCCAGAGCGTCTTGCCCAGACGCCCCTTGTTGGCCGCGATCAGCCCCGAGGCGGCGGCGAGGATATGCGCGGTCGACCGGTAATTCTGTTCCAGCCGGATCACCGCGGCACCGGGAAAGTCCTTTTCGAACCGCAGGATGTTGCCGACCTCGGCGCCGCGCCAGCCATAGATCGACTGGTCGTCGTCGCCGACGCAGCAGATGTTCTTGTGCCCACCCGCCAGCAGCCGCAGCCACAGATACTGGGCCACGTTGGTATCCTGATACTCGTCGACCAGGATATAGCGGAACCAGCGCCGGTACTGGTCCAGCAGGTCGGGATGGGCCTGAAGGATCGTCACCACATGCAGCAGCAGATCGCCGAAATCGGCCGCGTTCAGGGTCTTCAGCCGCTCCTGATAGGCGGCGTACAGCTTCACGCCCCGGCCGTCGAAGCCCGAGGCCTCGGAGGCGGGCACCGTATCGGGCGTCCAGGCGCGGTTCTTCCAGTGATCGAGAAGCCCGGCCAGCTGGCGCGCGGGCCAGCGCTTTTCATCCATGTTGGCGGCCGCGATCAGCTGTTTCAGCAGCCGGATCTGGTCGTCGGGATCGAGGATGGTGAAATTCGACTTGAGCCCCACCAGCTCGGCATGCCTACGCAGCAGCCGGACGCATATGGCGTGGAAAGTGCCAAGCCAGGGCATGCCCTCGACCGTCTCGCCCATCAGCCGCCCGACCCGCTCCTTCATCTCGCGCGCGGCCTTGTTGGTGAAGGTCACCGCCAGGACCTCGTTCGGCCGGGCCTTGCCGGTGACCAGCAGATGCGCGATCCGCGCGGTCAGCGCCCGGGTCTTGCCGGTGCCCGCCCCCGCCAGCATCAGCACGGGGCCGTCCAGCGTCTCGACCGCCTGGCGCTGGGCGGGGTTCAACCCGTCCAGATAGGGCGCTGGCCGCGCCGCCATGGCACGGACGGACAGGGGGACCTGGGCGGCGGCCTCGAAGGCGTCAAAATCGTCGATGGGACACATGGCGCCCAATCTAGCGCGGCCCGGAGACGAGTTAAAGAACCGTTCCCGTTCCGTTCCCGTTTTGAGGCGTTTTTTGCCATCGCAGTTGCAATTTCGCGCATAAGGCGAATAGTCGGAACAAACGGGGGTGAAAGCGCGAATGAGTCGATATCGCATCCTTCTGTCGGGTCTGGGGCTGGCGGCGCTGGCCGCCTGCGGCACGCCCGAGCGGCCCGAAACCGGCGTTCCGAAGGTCATCACCCCCGAAATGCTGCCGCACGCGCCTGCGGCCTCGGCCCCGGCCTGCACCGCCGAAATGGCGGCCCGATTCCATCAGCCCGAGGCGGGGATCTTCCAGATCGGCACCGGCCCGACCGCGGCCGGGTTCTGGATCGACATGAAGATGGCCGGGCGCGACGGCACCTGGCGCTGTCAGACCACGCGCGAGGGCCGGGTCGTCACCGTCACCCCGATCTCGTCGTCCTGACAGGGCCGCGTCGCGGAACAGCGGCACGGGCGGGTGCCTTGCGGCCATCGGCACAGACCGGCACCCGTCGCAAGGCAGGCATGCCCGGTCTCGGCCCCGCCCCCGCTCTCCCCTTGCTTCGCTGCAACGCAGCTTTATACCGTTAACAATCGGCTGCGCGCCGCTGTCGCAGCCCGAACCGACCCGATGGAGGCCCCGCCCTTGACCGATTTCCAGAAGATCCTCGTCGCCAACCGGGGCGAGATTGCCATTCGCGTGATGCGCGCCGCCAACGAGCTGGGCAAGCGCACCGTCGCCGTCTATGCCGAGGAAGACAAGCTGGGGCTGCACCGGTTCAAGGCCGACGAGGCCTACAAGATCGGCGAGGGGCTGGGGCCGGTTCAGGCCTATCTGTCGATCGAGGAAATCATCCGCGTCGCCAAGATGTCGGGCGCCGACGCGATCCATCCGGGCTATGGGCTTCTGTCGGAAAACCCAGCTTTCGTCGAGGCTTGCGCCGCAGAGGGCATCGCCTTCATCGGTCCCAGGGCCGAAACCATGCGCGCGCTCGGCGACAAGGCCAGCGCCCGCAAGGTGGCGATCAAGGCAGGCGTGCCGGTGATCCCCGCGACCGAGGTCCTGGGCGATGACATGGACGAGATCCGCCGCCAGGCCGACGAGATCGGCTATCCGCTGATGCTGAAGGCCTCCTGGGGCGGCGGCGGGCGCGGCATGCGCCCGATCAAGGGCCCCGAGGAGCTGGCCGAGAAGGTTCGCGAGGGCCGCCGCGAGGCCGAGGCCGCCTTCGGCAACGGCGAGGGCTATCTGGAAAAGATGATCACCCGCGCCCGCCATGTCGAGGTGCAGATCCTCGGCGACCAGCACGGCACCATCTATCACCTCTGGGAACGCGACTGTTCGGTCCAGCGCCGCAACCAGAAGGTCGTCGAACGCGCCCCCGCCCCCTACCTGTCCCACGCCCAGCGCGAAACCATCTGCAATCTCGGCAAGAAGATCGCCGAGGCGGTGAATTACGAATGCGCCGGCACCGTCGAGTTCCTGATGGACATGGAGACGGGCAATTTCTACTTCATCGAGGTCAATCCGCGGGTCCAGGTCGAACATACCGTCACCGAAGAGGTGACCGGCATCGACATCGTCCGCGCCCAGATCCTGATCGCCGAAGGGAAAAGCCTGATCGAGGCGACCGGCGTCGCCAGCCAGTATGACGTCGATCTGACCGGCCATGCCCTGCAATGCCGGATCACGACCGAAGACCCGCTGAACAACTTCATCCCCGATTACGGCCGCATCACCGCCTATCGCGGCGCGACCGGCATGGGCATCCGGCTGGATGGCGGCACCGCCTATTCGGGCGCGGTCATCACCCGCTATTACGACTCGCTGCTGGAGAAGGTCACCGCCTGGGCGCCGACCCCCGAGGCCGCCATCGCCCGGATGGACCGGGCGCTGCGCGAATTCCGCATCCGGGGCGTCTCGACCAATATCGCCTTCGTCGAGAACCTGCTGAAGCACCCGACCTTCCTGAACAACGAATACTCGACCCGCTTCATCGACGAGACGCCCGAGCTGTTCAGCTTCGAGAAGCGGCGCGACCGGGCGACGCGCATCCTGACCTATATCGCCGACATCACCGTCAACGGGCATCCCGAGACGGCGGGCCGCGCCAAACCGCCCGCCGAGGCCCGCGCCCTGCGTCCGCCGGTCCCCCGGCGCGAAAGCTATGCCCCGGGCACGCGCCAGATCCTCGAGCAGTTCGGCCCCGAGGCGCTGGCCGACTGGATGGCCTCGCAGAAACAGCTGCTGGTGACCGACACCACGATGCGCGACGGCCACCAGTCGCTGCTGGCGACGCGGATGCGCTCGATCGACATGATCCGGGTGGCGCCCGCCTATGCCCATAACCTGCCGCAGCTTTTCAGCGTCGAATGCTGGGGCGGCGCGACCTTCGACGTGGCCTATCGCTTCTTGCAGGAATGCCCCTGGCAGCGGCTGCGCGACCTGCGCGCGGCGATGCCGAACCTGATGACCCAGATGCTGCTGCGGGGCGCCAATGGCGTCGGCTACACCATCTATCCCGACAATGTGGTGCAGGGCTTCGTCAAGCAGGCGGCCGAGACCGGCGTCGACGTCTTCCGCGTCTTCGACAGCCTGAACTGGGTCGAGAACATGCGCGTCGCGATGGATGCGGTGCTGGAAACCGGCAAGGTCTGCGAGGGCACGATCTGCTATACCGGCGACATCCTCGACCCGGCGCGGGCCAAGTACGACCTGAACTACTACGTCGCGATGGGGAAAGAGCTGAAGGCCGCCGGCGCCCATATCCTGGGGCTGAAGGACATGGCGGGGCTGCTGAAACCCGCCTCGGCCACGGTTCTGGTCAAGGCGCTGAAAGACGAGGTCGGGCTGCCGATCCATTTCCACACCCATGACACCTCGGGCATCGCCGCGGCCACCATCCTGGCCGCCGCCGAGGCGGGTGTCGATGCGGTCGACGCCGCCATGGACGCCTTCTCGGGCGGCACCTCGCAGCCTTGTCTCGGCTCGATCGTCGAGGCGCTGCGCAACACGCCCCGAGACACCGGCATCGACATGGCCGCGGTGCGCGAGATCTCGGACTATTGGGAGGCCGTGCGCCAGGAATACGCGGCCTTCGAATCGGGCCTCTCGGCGCCCGCCTCCGAGGTCTACCTGCACGAGATGCCCGGCGGGCAGTTCACCAACCTCAAGGCGCAGGCGCGCAGTCTGGGGCTGGAAGAACGCTGGCACGAGGTGGCCGAGACCTATGCCGACGTGAACCAGATGTTCGGCGACATCGTGAAGGTGACGCCGTCCTCGAAGGTGGTGGGCGACATGGCGCTGATGATGGTCAGCCAGGGCCTGACCCGCGCCGATGTCGAGGACCCCGACCGCGACGTGGCCTTCCCCGATTCCGTCATCGACATGATGCGCGGCAATCTGGGCCAGCCTCCGGGCGGCTTCCCCGAGGCGATCCAGAAGAAGATCCTGAAAGGCGAAAAGCCCTTCACCGACCGGCCCGGCAAGCATGTGCCCCCGGCCGATATCGACAAGATCCGCGCCGAGGTCGAAGGCCAGTTCGAGGATCTGACCCTCGATAACGAGGACCTGAACGGATATCTCATGTATCCCAAGGTCTTCACCGATTACGCCACGCGGCACCTGCAATACGGGCCGGTCCGCACCCTGCCCACCCGCACCTTCTTCTACGGGATGGAGCCGGGCGAGGAGATCGAGGCCGAGATCGACCCCGGCAAGACGCTGGAAATCCGGCTGCAGGCGGTGGGCGAGACCGCCGAGGACGGCGAGGCGCGGGTGTTCTTCGAACTGAACGGCCAGCCCCGGGTGATCCGGGTGCCGAACCGCAAGGCCAAGGCCAGCGTCGCCCGCCGCCCGAAGGTCGAGATCGGCAACCCCGCCCATGTCGGCGCGCCGATGCCGGGGGCGGTGGCCACGGTCGCGGTCGCGGCCGGGCAGGAGGTCAAGGAGGGCGACCTGCTCCTGACCATCGAGGCGATGAAGATGGAAACCGGGCTCCATGCCGAGCGCGACGGCAAGATCAAGGCCGTCCATGTCTCCCCGGGCCAGCAGATCGACGCCAAGGACCTGCTGGTCGAGTTCGAGTGATCGCTGCCCGCCCGGACCGCCCCCCCCGCCGGGCGGTTCGGGCGGCCCGGGCGGCAGGCCCGACGAGAGCACCGGGTCTTGCGCCCGGCATCTCCCGCGTTTTTTCGCACCGGGCCGAATTTTCCCCTTGCAGGCTCCGGCCGGAGTTTATAAATCCCCCCTCACCCAATGGATGCGGGCGTAGCTCAGGGGTAGAGCATTACCTTGCCAAGGTAAGGGTCGTGAGTTCGAATCTCATCGCCCGCTCCAGTTTCTCTCGACAGGATCGACAGTCGCGGCACCAGACCGGTGCTTTCGCGGTTTTTGGCGCGCCTCCGCAGGGCGGTCCGCCGCGCGCCGGACTGCGCCCATGTGATCCCGCGATTTTCCCCTTGCAGGCCCCGGCCGGAGTTTATAAATCCCCCCTCACCCAACGGATGCGGGCGTAGCTCAGGGGTAGAGCATTACCTTGCCAAGGTAAGGGTCGTGAGTTCGAATCTCATCGCCCGCTCCAGGGGTCTTCCGGCCGGAACGCAGGGGTGTTTCAGCGCCGGACCTGCGGCGGCTTGACGCAACCCCTTCCTCCGACGAAGAATGACCCATCGCAAGACGCGGGCAACCTCTTCGGCCCTGCCCGTCTCGATGGGAGGACTATCATGAGCCTGAAGAGCGCCGCGGCAGCGGCATGCATTTCGCTGGCAGCGGCCCTGCCTGCCCTCGCCGAAATCGACGCCCCCGAATGCGTCGCCCCGGCCCAGCCCGGCGGCGGGTTCGATCTGACCTGCCGGATCGCCCAGCAGGGGCTGGATGGCGCGTTCGGCAGGCCCATCGAGGTCACCTTCATGCCAGGCGGCATCGGCGCCGTGGCCTTCAACCAGTTCAACACCACCCGCACCGACGATTCCAACGCCATCGTGGCGTTTTCCTCGGGCTCGCTGCTGAACATCGCCACCGGCAAGTTCGGTACCTTCACCGAGAACGACGTGCGCTTTCTGGCCACCGCGGGCGCCGATTACGGGGCGGTGATCGTGCGGGCCGACAGCCCCTATGCCGACCTCGGCGCGCTGATGGACGCATTCAAGGCCGATCCCGGCAGCGTCGTGGTCGGCGCCGGCGGCTCGGTCGGGTCGCAGGACTGGATGAAGGGCGCGCTGTTGCTGAAATCGGTCGGCGCCGATCCGCGCCAGATGCGCTATGTCGCCTATGACGGCGGCGGCGACGCCATTGCCGGGCTGCTGGGCGGCGCGATCCAGGTCTATACCGGCGATGTGGGCGAGATGGCGGCGCATATCGGCGATGGCAGCATGCGCATCCTCGCGGTGCTGGCGCCCGAGCGGCTGGAGCCGCCCTTCGACGCCTATCCGACCGCGAAAGAGCTGGGCTATGACACCGAATGGACCATCATGCGCGGCTTCTACATGGGCAAGAACGTGCCCGACGCCGATTATCAGGCCTGGGCCGACGCCTTCGCTGCCGCCTACAAGACCGAGGCCTACCGGCAGGCCCGCGAAAGCAAGGGGCTGATGCCGCTGGAACTGTCGGGCCCCGAGATGGATGCCCAGGTCAAGCAGCTGATCGGCGAGCTGCGCGACATCGCCCGCGACGCAGGGCTGATCCAGTAATCCCGAAAGCCCCACCCCGGGTCCGGCGCCCCGCGTCCGGACCCACGCGCCGGGTGCGGCCTGCGCCGGCCCCGATCCCTGCCCCGATCCCTGCCCGTTCCTGGAGGACCCCGAATGGTCGACCGCATCTTTGCCGGGCTTCTGCTGGCCGTCACTCTGGGCTATGGCTGGCTCGCCTTCGCCGTCATCCGGGCGCCCTTTCAATACGACCCGCTCGGCCCCGAAAGCTGGCCCCGGATCCTGTCGGTCCTGGCCGCGATCTGCCTCGCGGGCATCCTCTGGAAACCCGATGTCGAGCGGTTCGACACCCGGGGCGGCACCTGGCTGAGGCTTGCGGCGATCGTGGCGCTTCTGATCGGCTATGCCGGTCTTTACGAGCCGCTCGGCTTCGTGCTGGCGACGCTGCTTTTCGGCACGATCGCCGCCCGGCTGCTGGGCGCCTCCCTGCTTCGGGCGGGTCTGTTCGGACTGACCGCCGGAGTGCTGGGCTATCTGCTCTGCGCCGGGCTTCTCGACCTCAACCTGCCCGAAGGCCCCCTGCCCCGGCTCTAGGAGACCGTCGATGGAAACCGTCCTGAGCGGCCTTGCCACCGGCTTTGCCGTCGCGCTGACCCCGCTCAACATCCTTCTGGTGCTGATCGGCTGCTTTTCCGGCACGCTGATCGGCGCGCTGCCCGGGATCGGGCCGATCAACGGCGTGGCGATCCTGCTGCCCATCGCCTACGGGCTGGGCCTGCCGCCCGAAAGCGCGCTGATCCTGCTGGCGGGCATCTATTACGGCGCCGAATATGGCGGGCGGATCTCGTCGATCCTGCTGAACGTGCCGGGCGATGCGGGCGCGGTGATGACCACGCTCGACGGCCACCCGATGGCGCTGAAGGGCGAGGCCGGGCGGGCGCTGTCGCTGTCGGCCGTCGCCTCCTTCGTCGGCGGCACGCTGGCGGTGATCGGGCTGTCGCTGTTCGGGCCGCTTCTGGCGAAATTCGCGGTCACCTTCTCGCCCGCCGATTATGTCGCGCTGATGGTCTTTGCCTTCGCCTCGCTCGCCTCGCTGGTCGGGCGGAACGGGATCAAGACGCTGCTTGGCGCGGTGATCGGGCTGATGCTGGCCACCATGGGGATCGACGCCAATACGGGCGTGCCGCGCTACACCTTCGGCATCCCCGACCTTCTGGCGGGCATCGACTTCCTGGTGGTGGTGATCGGGCTCTTCGGCATGGCCGAGCTTCTGCATCTGGTCGAACAGCAGGTCTCGGGGCGGCTGAAGACGCTGCCGGTCGACCGGTCCTTCCTGCGCCGCGCCGATCTGCTGCGCACCCGCTGGACGATCCTGCGCTGCTCGGTCATCGGGTTCTTCATCGGCATCCTGCCCGGCACCGGCGCCTCGGTCGCCTCGGCCGTGGCCTACGGCACCGAAAAGCGGCTGGCGGGCAAGTCGGGCGACAGCTTCGGCACCGGCGACATGCGCGGGCTGGCCGCGCCCGAGGCGGCCAACAACGCCGCGGCGGGCGGCGCGCTGGTGCCGATGCTGACGCTGGGCATCCCCGGATCGGGCACCACGGCGATCCTGCTGGGGGCGCTTCTGATGTTCAACGTCCAGCCCGGACCGCTGATGTTCACCCAGCGCCCCGAGATCGCCTGGGGCCTGATCGCCTCGATGTATCTGGGCAATGTGGCGCTTCTGATCATCAACCTGCCGCTGGTGGGGCTGTTTGCGCGGATGCTGACCCTGCCGCAGCATTACCTGACGCCGCTGATCGCGATGCTGGCCTTCGTGGGCGTCTATTCCATCGTCGGCAACCCGTTCGACCTGTACCTCATCATCCTGCTGGGGATCTTCGGCTGGGTGCTGCGCAAGCTCGATTTCAGCCTGGCCCCGGTGATTCTGGGCTTCGTGCTGGGCAGCCTCTTCGAAAACAACCTGCGCCGGGCGCTGTCGATCTCGGCGGGCGACTGGGGGATCCTGATCGAGGACTGGAAAAGCATCGCGCTCTACGGCCTGGCGGTTCTCGTCGTGATCCTGCCCGCCTGGGCCGGCCGGCGCAGCGCGCGCGCCGCAGCCGACGCCGTCGAGGACTGACGGGGGCGCCTTGGCTAGAAAGGCAGCGGCGAGACCCCGATCACCGGGCGATGGGCCGCCAGAAGCCCCGCCCACAGCAAAAGGCCCAGCCCCAGCCGCCCGAGCGGCGGCCGCCCCGACGGGCACCAGCGCCCCGAGACGAGCGCCGCCAGCGGCAGGGTCGCGGTGCGCGCGGCAAGGCGGTCCCAGTCGCGGCCCATCCGGCGCCGGTTCCGCCGGTCGATGACGACCGTTCCGGCCAGCGCAAAGCCCGCGAAACCGCCGAACAGCAGCAGATGCGCCAGATCGGGGTTGGCCGCGGCATGGGCCAGCGCCCAGAGCGCCAGCGCCACGGGCAGCGGATGCCGGGTCAGCCCGACGATGCCCGGCCGCGCCGGATCGAAGCGCGCATCGCCCGCGCCGCCAAAGCTCAGCGGGTTCGGTGCGCCCAGCGCGCCCGCGATCAGCAGGCAGACGACCGGCATGATCAGGTTCGGCAGCCAGGGCTGCCAGGGCGCAGGCGGCCAGAGCGCGACGAAAGGCGCGCGCCCCGCCGCGCCGATCAGCCAGGCCAGGAGCGCCAGCGAGACCGTCACATAGGCCGCCAGATAGCCCTTTTGCCCGAGTGCCCCGGTCAGCCGCGCCTTGACCCCGGGTCGCGCGGGCACCGCATGGGACAGAAGAAACAGCGCGAAGGCCGCCGCGAATTCCGCCCAACCGCCCATCAGAGCCCCCCGACAACGCCCACCCGCCCCGGTGGGCGGGCACAGGCGGATCCTGCACGGGGTCGGCCGATCATTCCGGTCCCTTTCGCGGTATTTCGGGCGACGCCCAGCATCTCAGCCGCCGCGACGGAAGGAAACCCCCGCGCCCCGCCCCACCCGAATTTTGCACGGGGCCGGGAACCGATGGCGCGCCAAGGCGTTGGACAGGGACGATAGCGGACAGGGTCACGTTCACGGATGCACCTCGGGCCGGCCCCCTCACCGGCCTCTTGAATGGCCTCCCCCCGCCGTCGCGGCCCGGGCGCACGTCCCCGCCCGGGCCGTATTTCCCCGACCTTCCGGCACCTGTCGCCAGGCGCCCCCGCTCAGCCCGCCAGAGCCTCCTCGAGCTCGCGCGCGAGGCGCTGCTTTTCCTCGGCCCGGGGCGGCGAGAACCGCGCCAGCAGCAGATAGGCGACCGGCGTCAGATACAGCGTCGAGAGCGTGGCCAGCCCCAGCCCGCCGACGATGACCCAGCCCAGCGCCTCGCGCGCCTCGGCGCCCGCCCCCGAGGACAGGATCAGCGGCACGCCGCCCAGCACGGTCGAGACCATGGTCATCATCACCGGGCGCAGCCGGATCGTCGCCGCTTCATAGATGGCCTCGCGCACCGTCGCGCCGCCGTCGCGCAGCTGGTTCGCGAATTCGACGATCAGGATTCCGTTCTTGGCCATGATGCCCACCAGCATCACCAGCCCGATCTGGCTGTAGACATTGAGGCTTTGGCCCGTCAGCAGCAGCGCGAAGATGGCGCAGGCCAGCCCCAGCGGCACCGTCGCCATCACCACGATGGCCGAGATGAAGCTTTCGAACTGCGCGGCCAGCACCAGAAACACCACGGCGATGGCAAAGCCGAAGATGATCAGAAGCCCGGAATTGGTCTCGCCCATGGTGGCCGCCGCCCCCTTGGGCAGGATGCGGTTGTCGTCGGTCAGCAGCCCGTCCGACAGCTGAACGATCCGCTCGAACGCCCCGCCCAGCGACTGGTCCGGCCCCAGATCGGCCGAGATCGAGACCGCGCGGCTTTGATCCAGCCGGTCGAGATCGGGCGCAACGGGGCGTTCCTCAAGCCGCACGAAGGTCGACATCGGCACCATCCGCCCGCCCGCGCTTTTGACGAAGATGTTCTCCAGATCGCCCGGGTCGTCGACCGGCTCGGCCGACGAGACAAGCTGCACGTCGTAATTCTGGTCGCCGACGAAGACCGACACGACGCTGCGCCCGTTCAGGAAGGCCCGAAGCGCTTCGCCCAGCCCCGAGATGTCGATGCCCAGATCGGCCGCGCGGGTGCGGTCGATCTCGACGAACAGCTCGGGCTGGGTGCGCTCGAAATCGAGCCGGACCTCGCCGAAGGCGCCGTCATCCTGCATCCGCTCGACCAGCGCCTGGGCGGTCTCGGCCAGCCGGTCGTAGCTTTCGCCGGTCAGCGCCACGCTGATGCCGCTGCCCGCGCCGCGAATGCCCAGCGAATTGGGCTGGATCGCGAAGGCGCGCACCCCGATCACGCCGCGCAGCCGGGCGTTGATATCGGTCACGATCTCGTCCTGGCTGCGCGCGCGCGCCTCCCAGGGGGCAAGCGTGAAGACCATGAACCCGCGGCTGTCCGACCCGCCCGAGCCCGCGATGGAAAAGATGTTTACGATCTCGCCCTTGTCGCGCAGCGGCGCGATGGCGTCCTCGATCTCGGCCATCTTGGACTGGGTATAGTCCAGCGACACGCCCTGCGGCGCCTGGATGCGCAAAAGCGCGACCGACCGGTCCTCCTTGGGCGTCAGCTCCTGCCGCACGCCGCCCGCCACCAGCAGGGCCGTCGCGGCGAACAGCCCGGCCGCCAGCACCACCACGACGGGCATGGCCAGCGCCCCGCCGAGGGTGCGGCGGTACAGCCCGGCCAGCCCGGCGCCGATCCGCGCGCCAAGGCCCCGCTCGGTCCCGGGCGCGCGGGCCAGCATCCGGCTGGCCAGCACCGGACACAGCGTCAGCGCCACCACCGAGGAAATCGCCACCGCCATTGCCAGCGTGAAGCCGAATTCGCGGAACAAGCCGCCCGCCTGCCCCGGCAGGAACGACAGCGGCACGAAGACCGCAGCCAGCGTCGCCGTGGTTGTGACGACCGCGAAAAAGACCTGCTTGGTGCCCAGCACAGCGGCGGCGCGCGGCCCCATCCCCTCGGCCCGGCGGCGGACGATGTTTTCCAGCACCACGATGGCGTCGTCGACCACCATGCCGGTCGCCAGCACCAGCGCCAGCAGCGTCAGGATATTGACCGAGAAGCCCACCAGATAGATCGCGGCCAGCGTGCCGATCAGCGAAACCGGCATGGTCAAGGCCGGGATCAGCGTCGCGCGGATGTCGCGCAGGAACAGGAAGATCACCAGAACCACGATGGCGACCGCCAGCCCCAGCGTGTTCAGCACCTCGGCGATGGCGCCCTTGATGAAGACCGCGTCGTCCGAGGTGACGAAGATCGAGATGTCGTCGGGCAGGCTGCGGTCCAGTTCGGCCACGGTGCGGCGCACCTCGCGCGAGATGTCGAGCGTGTTGCTGCCCGCCTGCCGGATCACCCCCATGCCGATCCCGGTCCGGCCATTGGCGCGCAGGACCGAGGTGTTGGGCTCGGGGCCCAGATCGACCCGCGCCACGTCCCGCAGGAAGACATTGGGGGCGATGCGCAGATCCTCGAAGGCCTCGGCCGACACGACCATGGCGGTGGTGCGCACACTGAGGCTCTGCCGTCCGCCCTCGAGATCGCCCGCGGCAGCGTTGAAGCCCGCATCGGACAGCGCCTCGGCCAGATCGGCCAGCGTCAGCCCGCGGCTCGCCAGCCGCGCCTGATCGACATCGACCCGGAAGATCGGCGCCCGGTCGCCATAGACCTGCACATCGGCGACGCCCGGCAACGAGACCAGCCGGTCCTCGATCCGGTCCTCGACGATCTCCGTCAGCGCCTCGGCCGAGCGCCGGGTCGAGGTCACCGCGACCCGCATCACCGGCTGGGCATCGGCATCGGCCTTGACCACGCGGGGGTCGTCGGCCTCGTCGGGCAGGTCGCGCTGGATGCGCGCGACGGCATCGCGGGTGTCGCTCGCGGCCACGTCGATATCGACGTTCTCGGCGAATTCCAGCGTCACCCGGCTGCGCCCGAAGCGCGAATTCGACTCGATCGAGCGGATGCCCGAGACCCGGCCGACCGCGCCCTCGATCCGGCTGGTGATCTCCTGATCGATGGTCTCGGGGGCTGCGCCGGTGAACTCGGTGGTGACGGTGACGACCGGACGGTCGACATTGGGCAACTCGCGGATCTCGACCCCGAAGAGCGCGGCGAGCCCCGCCAGAACGATCAGCGCGCTGAGAACCAGCGCCAGGATCGGACGGCGCACGAAAAGCGACGTGCCCCCGGCTTCGGCCTCGCGCATCGCCTCTTGCAGCATGGCCCCGCCTCCCTAGCCCGCGTCGCCCGGGGGGCGCGGCAGGCCAAGCCCCGCCTGCGGCCCGACGATGCGCAGTTCCGCGCCCTCGCGCAGCGTCTGTAACCCCTCGGCCACCACCTGATCGCCCACCGCCAGATCGGCCTCGACCAGCACGCTGTCGGCATTGCGCTGGCGGATCGCGACCGGCACCCGCGCCGCGCGCCCGTCGCGCACCGCCCAGACATAGGCGCCCGCGCTGGACCATTGCACCGCCAGCGGATCGACCATCGGCAGCGGTTCGCCCTCGAAATTCAGCGTCACCTCGAAGGACATGCCCCCGCGCAGAAGATCGTCGGAATTGTCCAGTTCGCCCTGCACCCGCAAGGTCCGGCTGGCCGCGTCGACGGCATTGTCGATGGCATGAACCCGGCCCTTCAGGGTCAGGTCGGGCATGCCCAGCGGCCGCGCGGTCAGCGGCAGCCCCTCCCTGATCTGGCCCACCACCCGTTCGGGGACGTGAAAGTCGATCAGGATGCGGCTGCGGTCGGCGATGGTGGCCAGCGCGTCCTGGCTGGACACCCGGTCGCCCACCGCGATGTCGAGAACCCCCGCCCAGCCCGCGAAGGGCGCGCGCACGGTGCGTTCGGACAGATCGAATTCGGCCTGGCGCAGTTCCAGCTCGGCGGTGCGAAGCGCCAGATCGGCCTCGCGCCGCCGCACCTCGGTCACGGCCCCCGTGGTTTCCAGCCGGGTCACCCGGTCGGCCTCGTCGCGGGCGTCTTCCAGAACCAGCCGCGCACGGTCGAGCGCGATCCGCTCGGCCTCGTCGTCGAGCCGCACGATCAGAGCGCCCGCCGCCACCCGTTCGCCGTCGCGGATGCCGATCTCGACCACCTCGCCCGCGACCTTGGACCGCACCGTCACCGCGCGCAACGCCCGGCCGTCGCCGATGGCCGCCACCCGGTCCTGGATGCGGCCCTCGCCGACCTCGGACACGGTGACAGCGGCGGGGCCGCCCGGCCGGGCACCCGATCCCGCACCCCCGGCAGGCGCGGCCGGGTCGAGCCCGATCAGCGCGGACACGCCCAGACGGTCAAGCACCGGCCGCGCTCCGGGCACGAAGGCGATCCAGAGCGCGAGCGTCCCTGCCAGGAGCAGGACGGAGAACCCGATTTGCCGTACCATGCACCTTCCCGTGGAAGCGGTCCTGAGACGATCCTAATCGCTCCTGCGCAAGATAGGGAGCGATTGCGGGATTAACAGACGCTCCAACGCCTTGCCGGGTCCGCTTTCGCCGCGACACGTCATCTGCCCTGCAACCGTCGCGCGACAGCCGTGCGACCGGATGCCCCCTGCGGCAGCGCGTCCCGCGACCGCAAAGACCGGCCGCTGTCACGGAATTTTCTTGCAGCGACTCGCGAAAAGCCCCATATGGCACGTCGCGACGTTACCTCTATCGACCACTGTCTTCGCTCAAGCGGCCGTCAGTACCTCGATCGATCCCTGACGAGCCGAGCCGCTGCACTTCCGCGAGCGGCACCACATGAGGAGACACACGGGATGGCTACCGGCACCGTGAAATGGTTCAACAGCACCAAAGGCTTCGGCTTCATCGCCCCGGACGGCGGCAAGAAGGACGTGTTCGTGCACATCTCTGCCGTGGAACGCTCGGGCCTGACCGGCCTGCAAGACGGCCAGAAGGTCTCGTTCGAGATCGAAGCCGGCCGCGACGGCCGTGAATCGGCTGTCAAGCTGGTCGCTCTCTAAAGACCGCAGACACACGACGGGCCGGACGCGCCTTTCGCGCAGCCCGGCCCGATTGCCGTCGATCCGCCGCCCCTTGCCGGGCGGTGCGATCCGGTATCCTTCCGATCAGAACAGTTTCCCGGTCAGATCATGGCCCAGTCGGTAAAGCGCCAGGTCGGCGGCGTTTCCCGTTCGTCCCGGGGTTTCGGGGTGCGGCGTTCGCGTTTGCGGGTCATTTTCGTCTCCCTTCTTCGGTTCTTGCGTTCGCGACAGACCCTCAACGCGGCCCGGCGCGATCCCGTTTCACGGGCACGGTCACAGCGGCTCACGATCCTGTCAGATCCGCCCTGCGCCGCCCCGATCCCGACTGCGGACAAGGCGATCCTGCTCCCGACGCGTCAACGCACAGTCAATGCCGCGCGGCGCCTGCCGCCCCGCGACGTTGACCGGATTCCCGTCCCGGTGTAGGCCGAGGCGACCGGCCGCATGCGGCCGCAGACGGGGGAGACAGGGATGGAACCGGGACGACGCCTTGCCGGGCTGCTGGCCTCGGCCGCCGCCGCGATCTGGACCGCCGGGGCCGCGCTGGCGCAGGACTACACTTTCAAGCTGCACCATTTCCTGCCCGCCACCTCGCCCACCCAGACCGAGACGCTGGCCCCCTGGGCGCGCGCGGTCGAGGCCCGCTCGGGCGGCCGGGTCAGGATCGAGATCTATCCCTCGATGACGCTGGGCGGACGCCCGCCCGAACTGGTCACCCAGGCCCGCGACGGGGTCGTGGACCTGATCTGGGTCGTGAACGGCTACACCCCGGGGCTGTTCCCCCGGACCGAGGTGATGGAACTGCCGAACGTCTATGTGAACGATCCGGGTGCGGCCAATCTGGCGCTGGCCGATCTGTTCGAGACCGACCTCAAGGACGACTACAAGGGCCTTGAGGTGATGTTCCTGCATGTCCATGCCGGAAACGGCATCGCGCTGCGTGGCCCCGAGGTGCATGCCCCCGCCGATCTGGCGGGCCGCAAGATGCGCATCCCGTCACGCACCGGCGCCTGGGTGCTCGAGGCTTTGGGCGCGGTGCCGGTGGCGATGCCGGTGCCCGACCTGCCGCAGGCGTTGCAGAAGGGCGTGGTCGACGGCGCGCTGGTGCCCTTCGAGATCGTGCCCGCGCTGAAGCTGCAGGACCAGACCGACCGGCTGATCGAGGGCGACCGCAACACCCGCTTCGGCACCACCACCTTCCAGCTTTCGATGAACAAGGCGCGCTGGGACAGCCTGCCGCCCGAGATCCAGACCGCGTTCCGCGAGGCTTCGGGGCCGGAATGGCTGGCCGAGCTGGGCCGGATCTGGCGCGGCACCGAAGAGACCGGCGTCGCCATCACCACCGCTGCGGGCAAGGCCCATCAGGTGCTGAGCCCTGCCGAAACCGAGGCCTTCCGCACCGCGCTCGAGCCCGTGGTCGACCGCTGGATCGAGGATGCCGACAGCCGCGGCATCGACGGCGCCGGTCTGGTCGCCCGCGCCCGCGCCGCGGTGGCGGCCCATTCCAGCCGATGAGGCTGCGGCGCGCGCTGGCCGCCGCGGTCGAGATCTGGGCGATCCTCGGCGGGCTGGTGCTGGCGGGTGTTGTCGCGCTGAACGTGATCTCGATCCTCGGCGGGCTGCTCGGCCGCCCGGTGCCGGGCGATTTCGAGCTGACCGAGATCGGCACCGCCATCGCGGTCTTCGCCTTCCTGCCCTGGTGCCAGCTGACCCGCGCCAATGTCACCGCCGATGTCTTCACCATGGGCGCCTCGCGGATCTGGGCCGCGCGGATGAGCCTTGCCGGATCGCTGGCCGCCCTTGCCGTGGCCGGGGTCCTGCTTTGGCGGATGAGCCTCGGGCTCGGCGATCAGCAGGCCTATGGCTACACCACCGCGATCCTGCAGATCCCGCTCTGGCCCTGTTTCCTGCCCGTGCTGGTGTCGCTGGCGCTACTGGCGTTGGCGGCGGTGGCGACGCTGACCGAAGATGCCGCCACGGCGCGCGGGAGGCGGAATGCCTGATCCGATGATGCTGGGCCTGATCGGGCTTGGCGCGCTGGTCCTGCTGATCGCGGCGCGGATGCCCATCGCTTATGCGATGATCCTGGTCGGCGGCGCGGGCATCGCCGCGCTGAACGGCCCGGCGCTGCTTCTGAACCAGCTCAAGACGCTGGCCTGGGGCCAGTTCTCGATCTACGACCTGACGGTCGTGCCGCTTTTCGTGCTGATGGGGGCGCTTGCCGGGCGGGTGGGCCTGTCGGCGGCGCTGTTCCGGGCGGGGGCGGCCTGGCTTGGCTGGATGCGCGGCGGCACCGCGATGGCCGCCATCGCCGCCTGCGCGGGCTTCGGCGCGGTCTGCGGCTCGTCGCTGGCCACCGCCTCGACCATGGGCAAGGTCGCCCTGCCCGAGCTGCGCCGCCAGAACTATTCGGGCGCGCTGGCCACCGGCACGCTGGCCGCCGGAGGTACGCTCGGCATCCTGATCCCGCCCTCGGTGGTGCTGATCCTCTATGCGATCCTGGTCGAGGCCAATGTCGTCACCATGTTCATGGCGGCGCTGCTGCCCGGCGCGCTGGCGGTCCTGCTGTTTCTGCTGACCATCGCGGGCTATGTCGCGCTCCGCCCCGGCGCCGGTCCCGCCCATGCCCCGGCCGGGCGGGCCGAGTTCCGCGCCGCGACCCTGGGCGTGCTGCCGGTGCTGGGCATCTTCGCGCTGGTGCTGGGCGGCATCTATCTGGGGCTTTACAACCCCACGCCCGGGGCGGCCGTGGGCGTCGCGCTGGTCTGGGCCTATGGCACGCTCCGGGGGAGGCTCGGCCCTGGCGCGCTCCGCGCTTCGGTGCTGGAAACCGCCGCGACCTCGGGCATGATCTACCTGATCCTGCTGGGTGCCGAGCTGATGAAGATCTTCATGTCCCGCGCGGGCCTGCCGCAGGCGGGCGCCGAATGGATCGCGGGCGCGGGGCTCGCGCCGCTCGCGGTGCTGGTCCTTCTGCTGGCCGCGCTGATCGTGCTGGGCTGCCTGATGGACAGCCTGTCGATGATCCTTCTGGTCATCCCGTTCTTCTGGCCGGTGCTGGTCGAGGTCAATGGCGGGCTTTACCAGATGGCCGAGGGCGCAGGCTTCGGCATGGGCACCGAGGATCTGAAGATCTGGTTCGGCATCCTCGCCCTCATCGTCGTGGAACTGGGGCTGATCACCCCGCCCGTCGGCATGAATGTCTTCGTGATCTCGTCGCTCGCCCGCGACGTGCCGATGGCCGAGACCTTCCGGGGCATGCTGCCCTTCTTTCTGGCCGAGCTTTTCCGCGTGGGTCTCTTGCTCGCCTTTCCGGCGCTGGTGCTGTGGCTGCCGCGCGCCCTTGGCGGCTGAGCGGATCAGTCCAGCGTCTTGCGGAACCGCGTCAGCGCCGCCAGCGCCAGCACCAGCACGAAGACGCCCAGCGCCAGGAACGAACCCGAGACCGTCGCGAGACCCGCCCCCTTCAGCATCACCGCCCGGATCAGCCGCAGGAAATGGGTCAGCGGAAAGACCTCGCCCAGCGCCTGCGCCCAGCCCGGCATGCCGCGATAGGGAAACATGAACCCCGACAGCATCAGCGAGGGCAGGAAGAAGAAGAAGGTGATCTGCATCGCCTGCATCTGGGTCCGGGCCACCGTCGAGATCAGATAGCCGAGGATCACCAGCGCCACCACGAAGACGAAGACCCCCGCGAGGATCACGGCCGGGCTGCCGACGAAGGGCACGCCGAAGACCAGCCTTGACGCCGCCAGCACCACCACGACCTGCACTGCCCCCACGCCCAGATAGGGCACGATCTTGCCCAGCATGATTTCAAGCGGCGTCGCGGGCATCGACAGCAGGTTCTCCATCGTGCCGCGCTCGGTCTCGCGGGTCAGCGCCATCGCGGTCATCATCACCATGGTCAGCTGCAGGATCACCCCCAGAAGGGCCGGCACGATGTTGTATTGCGTGACGCCCTCGGGGTTGTAGCGGCGATGCACGACGACCGAGAGCCCGGGCGCGGGCGCCGCCGCTCCGGTCTCGCGCGACAGCGCCTGGGCCGCCACCGTGCCCAGCGTCGAGATCGCGCCCGAGGCGACCGAAGGGTCGGTCGCGTCCGCGTCGATCAGGATCGAGGGGCTTTCGCCCCGCATCACCCGGCGCCCGAAATCGGACGGGATCGTCACCACGAAGGACACATCGCCCCGCGCGATCATCCGTTCGGCCTCGGCCGCGGTCGCGTCGGGTGCGACGAAGCGGTAATAGCCGGTCAGCTCCAGCGCCGAGACCATCGCCCGGGTGAACCGGTCCTGGGTCGGCGCGACAAGCGCGGCGGGCAGCTCCTTGGGGTCGGTGTTGATGGCAAAGCCGAACAGCATCAGCTGGACCAGCGGGATCCCCAGCATCATGCCGAAGGTCAGCCGGTCGCGCCGCATCTGGATCGTCTCCTTGGCAAGCAGCGCCATGAGCCGCCCGAAGGACAGAACCCGCCCGATCATGCGTTGTCCCTCGCCTCGCCCATGAGCTTGATGAAGACGTCCTCAAGGCTGGTCTCGGCCGGGTCGATCCGCGCGCCGGTCTCGGCCGCCACCGGCGCGACCGCGCGGCGGAGCCGGTCCGGATCGCGGCCCACCACATGCAGCGTCGCGCCGAAATGGGCGACCTGCTCGACGCCCTCCGCACCGTCAAGCGCGCGCGCCGCCTCTGCGGTCCGCCCGCCGGTCAGCACCAGCGTCGAAAGCCCGGCCCCCGCCACCACCTCGGCCACCGTGCCATGCGCGACCAGCCTGCCGTAAGAGATATAGGCGATGCGGTGACAGCGCTCGGCCTCGTCCATGTAATGGGTCGAGACCAGCACCGTCAGGCCCTCGGCCGCGCGGGCATGGATCTCGTCCCAGAATTCGCGCCGGGCCTTGGGGTCGACCCCGGCGGTGGGTTCGTCCAAAAGCAAGAGGTCGGGCTTGTGCATGAGGCAGGCCGCCAGCGCCAGCCGCTGCTTCCAGCCGCCCGACAACGCCCCGGCCAGCTGGCCCCGGCGCGATGTCAGCCCCAGATCGGCCAGCGTGTCGCGCACCGCGCGGCCCACCGGCCGCATGCCGTATAGCCCGGCGACAAAGCGCAGGTTTTCCTCGATGGTGAGGTCCTCGTAGAAGGAAAACCGCTGGGTCATGTAGCCGACCCGGCGCTTGATCGCGCGGCGCTCGCGACGGATGTCATGGCCCAGCACCCGGCCCTCGCCGCCATCAGGTTCCAGCAGCCCGCACATCATCCGGATCGTGGTCGTCTTGCCCGATCCGTTCGGCCCCAGAAACCCCGCGATCTCGCCGCGTGCGACCGACAGCGTCACACGGTCCACCACCACCCGGTCGCCGAACCGCTTGGTCAGACCGGTCACGGCGATTGCGGGTTCGGGGACAGGTTCGGCGGAGGGGTCGGTCATCTGCCGGGCTCCGCCAGCCGCACATCGACGATCTGACCGGGCTTCAGCCCCCCGACCCCCGGCTCGGCCCCCGGCTCGGCCCCTTGCTCAGGCCGCGCCTCGACCAGATAGACCAGCTTCTGGCGGCTCTCGAGCGAGTAGATCACCGGCGGCGTGAACTCGGCCGCGTCGGCGATATAGGTGATGCGGGCGGACAGGTCCGGCGCGCAGCCGTCGCAGCCGACCTCCAGCCGGTCGCCCACCGCCACTGACGACAGCGCGGGTTCGGGGATATAAAGCCGCAGCTTGACCGCCCCCTCGCCCAGCACCGACAGCACCGGCGCCGAAGGCCCGGCGATCTCGCCCGCGGTGCGGATCACGTCGAAGACGGTGACCGGCTCGTCGAGGCTGAGCGTCCGCTTGTCCAGGGCCCAGCTGGCCCTGTCGCGGGCGGCGCGGGCGCCCAGAAGCGCGGCCTCGGCTTCGGCGATGGCTTGCGGGCGGGCGGGCAGACGCGCGACCGCCAGATCGGCCTCGACCTGCGCCACGCGGGCATGGGCCACTTCGGCCGCGGTGATCGCATCGTCGCGGTCGGCCTCGTTGGCAACGCCCCGGGCGGCCAGCCGGGTCATCCGTTCACGCTGACGGTCGGCCTCGGCGGCTTCGGCCCGGGCCGAGGCCAGCGTCGCTTCGATAACCCGGATCTCTTCGGGGCGCTTGCCCTGGCGCAGGTCGGCCAGATGGCTTTCGGCCTGGGCCTCGGCGGCGGCGGCCTGGGTCAGCGCGATCTCGGCATCGCGGCGTTCCATCCGCGCCAGCACCGCGCCCGCCGGGACCCGGTCGCCGCGCGCCACGGCGACGGAAACGATCTGCGCGGTCTCGACCGGGGCGACCAGGGTGAACTCGCCCTCGACATAGCCCGTCGCCAGCGGCGGCGGCAGACAGGCCGGGAGCAGCGCGGACAGGACGGGAAGCGCGCAGAGAAACCCGATCATCGGCGTTGGCTTTCGATCATGGCGGAAAGGTTCGCGGCCAGCAGCCCGGCGATGGCCTCGGCCTCGTCCGGCCCGACGGCGGTCCAGTCGAGCCGCCGGGCGATCACCGGCTGGGCGATGCGGAAATAGACGGCCTGGCCGATGGCCGCGAAGACGGCCAGCTTGACCGCGTCGCTCTCGGCCGGTTGCCCGGTCGCCCGGCCCCAGAGCGCGCAAAGCGCGCGATGGCGGGGTTCCAGCACCGAGGCATAGATCACGTCGGCGGCCTCGCCCGGGTCGGTCAGCTCGCGCAGCATGAAGGCCACCGCATCCGCAGCCGCCGGGTCCGCGACGATGAAGCGGACAAAGCGGCGCAGCGCGGCATCCAGCAGCGCCTGCGCGCCCTCGGGCGTCTCGGGCAATGCCCCGGCCCCGTCAAGCGGGCCGATGGCGCTGCCGATCCTCTCGGCCACGGCCTCGGCACA
Source organism: Rhodovulum viride (assembly GCF_003265965.1). Classification (NCBI taxonomy): domain Bacteria; kingdom Pseudomonadati; phylum Pseudomonadota; class Alphaproteobacteria; order Rhodobacterales; family Paracoccaceae; genus Rhodovulum; species Rhodovulum viride. Next base: position 57,415 of record NZ_MUAV01000016.1, read on the forward strand.
GGCCCGGCGCAGCCCGGCCTTGCCGCCGAAATGGTAGGCGATCGAGGCGACATTGGTACCCGCCCGCGCCGCGATCTCGCGCGTCGAGGTGGGGGCAAAGCCGCGATGGCCGAACAGATGGAGGGCGGCCTCGATCAGGGTCTCGGGCGTGCTGCGGGGGGCGGGATCGTCGGACATGGCCCGACATTAATCAAACGATTGACCAAATTCAATCGTTTGATTGACCCCGGCGGCGCAGTCTCTCAGAGCGGCGCCAGCAAGGCGTTCTGATCGACGAGGAAGCGTTCCGACATGGCCAGACAGGCCCCGCCCAGGGCGCGCGCATCGGGGCCGACGGTGCCCGCCATGATCACCGGCGGCTGGATGCCCGTCGTGTCGATCCGGCTGAAGGCCACGCGCACCTCCTCGACCAGCCGGGCCCGGACCGAGGCCGGCATCCAGCCGTCGATCAGCGCCGCGCCGATGTCGAGCACCGATCCGGTGGCGGCGATGGCCACCGCGATGGCCTGCGCGGCCAGCAGGATCCATTCCTGCAGGATGATCTCGTCGATCGCCCAGGCGTCGGGCGAGGTCCAGAGCGCCTCGGCATCCTCGTTGTTCTCGGCCAGCATCCGTTCCAGCGTCGCCAGCGACGCGACATCGATCAGCTGCGTGCATTTGCGGCTGTCGCACAGCACCGGCATCGAGCCCAGCGCCCCGGCATTGCCGGTGTTGCCGGTGAACAGGCTGCCATTGAGCACGATGCCGCCGCCGATGAAGGAGCCGATGAAGAAATGCACGAAATCGGGCGGCACCTCGGCGCTGCCCAGCACCAGCTCGGCGCCGCAGGCCGCCGAGGCATCGTTCTGCAGATAGACGGGAAAATCGACCCGCTCGGCCAGTTCGCTCCGCAAATCGCGCACCCGCCAGGCATCCATATCTGCGCGCGGCGCCCCGATCGACTGGATCCAGTCCCACATCCGGAACGGAATCGCGATGCCAAGACCCGAGATCCGGTCCGCATGGGACTGCGGCACCTGCCCCATGATCTCCTCCATCCCGGCCAGCGCGAATCGCAGCACCGAATCGGGGGTCGGATAGGCATGGCGCGCGCCGACCCGGGCCAGCACATCGCCCAGGAAATCGGTCAGCACCAGTTGCAGGCTGCGCCGCCCGACCTTGAGCCCGAAGAAGAAGGCCCCGTCCGCCGCCAGCCCGATCGGCACCGAGGGCTGGCCCACCTTGCCGCGCACCGGCGCGTTGCGCACCAGCAGACCGTCGGCCTCGAGAGCCCGCATGATCACCGAAACGGTCTGCGCCGACAGCCCGGTCATGCGCGCAATCTGCGCCTTCGGCAACGGCCCGGTCCGGCGCAGGATGGTCAGCACCAGCCGCTCGTTATGCGCCCGCATCCCGCTTTGATTGGTTCCGCGGACCATGGGCCGTTGCAGCAGCGCAAGCTTGTTCACAGGGGTCTCCATCCCGAAATCGCCGCGAAAATGCCCATGGCATGCCATTTTGTCAATAAATAATTCACGCGGATTTATTTATTGACAAAAGACATCCGACTCCCCCCAAAATCACGCGACCCGGAACCGGAAAACCGGCCGAGTCGCTGCTTTGGGAGGAGAGACCATGCAACGACCCGCCAGAAGGCCGGGCCTGACGCTGGGGGCTGTTACCCTTGCGCTTCTGGGTTCCGGGGCGGCAGCCGCCGATCCCGTCGGGGCCTGCCTGATCACCAAGACCGACACCAATCCGTTCTTCGTCAAGATGCGCGAGGGCGCGGCCGCCAAGGCCCGCGAGCTGGGCATCGACCTCGACAGCTATGCCGGCAAGGTCGACGGCGACAACGAGACCCAGGTCGCGGCGATCGAAACCTGCATCGCCAACGGGGTCAAGGGCATCCTGCTGACCGCGTCGAACACCTCGGCCATCGTGCCCGCGGTGCGGCAGGCGCGCGAGGCGGGCATTCTGGTGATCGCGCTCGACACGCCGCTCGATCCGATCGAGGCCGCCGACATGACCTTCGCCACCGACAATTTCAAGGCGGGCGAGCTGATCGGCCAATGGGCGCGCGCCCGGCTTGGCACCGACGCGGACACCGCCCGCATCGCGCTTCTGGACCTCGACATCAGCCAGCCCACGGTGGGCGTGCTGCGCGACCAGGGCTTCCTTGAGGGCTTCGGCATCGACATCGCCGATCCGAAGAAATGGGGCGACGAAAGCGACCCGCGGATCGTCGGGCACGATGTCACCCAGGGCAATCAGGAAGGCGGCCGCCGCGCGATGGAGAACCTGCTGGCGACCGATCCGTCGCTGAGCCTCGTCTACACCATCAACGAACCGGCCGCCGCCGGGGCCTATGAGGCGCTGAAGGCGGTCGGCCGCGACGGCGCCGTCACCATCGTCTCGGTCGATGGCGGCTGCCCGGGCGTCGAGAACGTCAAGGCGGGCGTGATCGGCGCCACCTCGCAGCAATACCCGCTGCTGATGGCCTCGAAGGGCATCGAGGCCATCGCCGCCTTCGCGGCGGATGGCACCCGGCCCGAGGCGACCGAGGGCAAGAGCTTCTTCGACACCGGCGTCACCCTGGTCACGGACGCCCCCGTCGAGGGCGTCGAGTCGATCTCGGCCGAAGAGGCGCTTGGCCTCTGCTGGGGCTGACCGGTCCCCTCCCCGTCCGCGCGGGGAGGCGCCAACGGCCCTGCCGGAGCCGGACCGCTCCAGGGGAAGGAGGAACCATGTCGTCGCAAGCCGAACCGACAGACGATTTCGAGGGCATCGCGGCCCGCGCCCCGAACCGGCATGCGGCCTTCCAGCCGCATCGCAAGGGCGCGATGGGGCGCGCCCACGACCTCTTGCATGCCACCCCGGCGCTGGTGCCGATGATCGTGCTGATCGCCGCCGTCGCGGTCTTCGGGCTGGTGCTGGGGGGCAAGTTCTTCTCGCCCTTCGCGCTGACGCTGATCCTGCAGCAGGTGCAGATCGTGGGCGTGCTGGCCGCGGCGCAAAGCCTGATCGTGCTGACGGCGGGCATCGACCTGTCGGTGGGCGCGACCGCGGTCTTCTGCTCGGTCATCATGGGCAAGCTCGTCTTCGAGGTCGGCCTGCCCGCGCCCTTAGCGGTGCTGGCCGGGCTGATCGCCGGGACCGCCATCGGCGGGCTGAACGGCTGGCTGGTCAGCCGGGTCCGCCTGCCGCCCTTCATCGTGACGCTGGGGATGTGGCAGATCGTGCTGGCCGCGACCTATCTTTATTCCGGCAACGAAACCATCCGCGCCCAGGATATCGAGGCGACCGCGCCCTTCCTGCAATTCCTCGGCGGCAAGCTGCAACTGGGCGGCGCCACCCTCACCTTCGGGGTGATCCTGATGCTGCTGCTGGTGCTGGTCCTGGCCTATGCGCTGCGCTCGACCGCCTGGGGGCGACATGTCTACGCGGTCGGCGACGATCCCGAGGCGGCGGCGCTGGCCGGGGTCAACGTGCACCGGACGCTGATGTCGGTCTACCTGCTGGTGGGCCTCATCTGCGCGCTGGCGGGCTGGGTGATGATCGGCCGGTTCGGGTCGGTCTCGCCCTCGGCCACCACCGGCGTCATCGGCAACATCCAGTCGATCACCGCCGTGGTGATCGGGGGAATATCGCTTTTCGGCGGGCGCGGCTCGATCCTTGGCGCGTTCTTCGGCGCGCTGATCGTCGGCGTCTTCGAGCTGGGGCTGAGGATGGCCGGCGCCAACCCGCAATGGACGTTCCTGCTGATCGGCGCGCTCATCATCGGCGCGGTGGCGGTGGACCAGTGGATCCGAAAGGTCTCGGCATGACGGACCCCGTCCTTTCCGCCCGCGGACTGGTCAAGCGCTATGGCCGCGTCACCGCGCTTGACCGCTGCGACTTCGACCTGATGCCGGGCGAGATCCTGGCGGTGATCGGCGATAACGGCGCGGGCAAGTCGACGCTGATCAAGGCGATCTCGGGCGCGGTGATCCCCGACGCGGGCGAGATCCGGCTGGAGGGCCGCCCCGTGCGCTTTGCCTCGCCCATCGAGGCGCGGCAGGCGGGCATCGAGACGGTCTACCAGACGCTGGCGATGTCGCCCGCCCTGTCGATCGCCGACAACATGTTCATGGGCCGCGAGCTGCGCTGTCCGGGGATCATGGGCAGCCTCTTCCGCAGGCTCGACCGCCGGGCGATGGAGGCCTTCGCCCGCGAAAAGCTGAACGATCTGGGACTGATGACCATCCAGAACATCACCCAGCCGGTCGAAACCCTGTCGGGCGGGCAGCGCCAGGGGGTGGCGGTCGCGCGGGCTGCGGCTTTCGGGTCCCGGCTGATCATTCTGGACGAGCCGACCGCAGCGCTCGGGGTTAAGGAAAGCCGCCGGGTGCTGGACCTGATCCTCGATGTGCGCGCGCGGGGCTTGCCGATCATCCTCATCAGTCACAACATGCCCCATGTCTTCGAAGTTGCGGACCGGATTCACATCCACAGGCTCGGGCGGCGGCTGTGCACGATCCGCCCGGCCGATCATTCCATGTCGGATGCGGTGGCCTTCATGACCGGGGCGCGCACCCCGCCCGACGTGATGGAGGCGGCATGAGCGCCCCGCCCGACCTCCAGACCCTGGCCGCCCGCGTGCTCGCCGCGCCCCCCCGCCGCGCGCGGCGGCTGGTGGCGCTGGCCGGGCCGCCCGGCAGCGGCAAGAGCACCCTCGCCCGGCGGCTGTCCGAGCGGCTGGCCGAAACGGGCCAAGCCGCGCCGGTGGTACCGATGGACGGCTTCCACCTCGACAACCGGCTGCTGTCCGCGCGCGGCCTGCTGGCCCGCAAGGGCGCGCCCGAAACCTTCGACGCGGCCGGGCTTCTGAGGCTGGTCGAGGCGCTCGCCGCAGGCGGCGAGGTGATCCATCCGGTCTTCGACCGCGCCCGCGACATCGCCATCGCCGGGGCCGGCGTGGTGGCCGAAACCGACCGGACCGTGATCCTCGAGGGCAACTACCTGCTGTTCGACGCCCCGCCCTGGCGCGCGCTGGCCGGGTTCTGGGATGTCTCGGTCTTCCTGGCCGTCCCCGACGAAGACCTGCTGAGCCGCCTCACGACCCGCTGGCTCGACCACGGGCTGGCCCCCGAGGCGGCGCGCGAGAGGGCCGAGCGCAACGACATGGCCAATGCCCGCCTGCTGGCCGCGCGGCGCCTGCCCGCCGACCTGACGCTGGGCACCGCCGAGCCCCTGCCCGGCACAAGGACGCCCGCGTGAAACGCTCGGACATCAACGCGATCCTTGCGGACAGCCAGGCCTTCATCCGGTCCTTCGGCCTGCCCCTGCCGCCCTTCGCCGACTGGAGCCCCGACAGGATCGCCGCACCCGAGGCCGCCGAGATCCGCAGCCGGGGCCTTGGCTGGGACATCACCGATTACGGTCAGGGCCGGTTCGCGACGCTGGGGCTTGTGCTTTTCACCGCGCGAAACGGGCGCGCCGAAGATCTCGCCCGGGGGCGCGGCATGGTCTATGCCGAGAAGATCATGATCTCGCGGGTGGGTCAGCTGTCGCCGCTGCACCGGCACCGGCTGAAGACCGAGGACATCATCAATCGCGGCGGCGGCACGCTGGTGCTGCAGCTTTACGCCGCCGATGCCGAAGGCGGGATCGACCGCGCCGCCGATCCGCGGGTGATGTCCGACGGGATCGCGCAGGACCTGCCGCCCGGCGGCCTGCTGCGGCTGGCGCCGGGCAGCAGCGTGACCCTGACGCCCGACATCTGGCATGCCTTCTGGGCCGAAGGCGACGACGCCCTGCTGGCCGAGGTCTCGACGGTCAATGACGACCGCACCGACAATGTCTTCGCCGACCCGATCGGGCGCTTTCCCGACATCGAGGAAGACGTGCCCGCGACCCGGCTGCTGGTGTCGGACTACGCCTGATCGGCGTCCCCGGACAAGACCGCCGGACAAGACAAAGGCGCCCGGATCGCCGGACGCCTTGTGGCCTCATGGCCGGGACCGGCGCTATTCGGCCGGCTGCAACCCCGGGGCGCGGTCCGTAGCCGGAACGGCCGCCGGGCGCGGATCGCCGAGCAGGCCCGGATGCGGTACGGGCACCGCGGCCGGCGGCTCGACCGTCGCCTCGACCGGCGCGGCAACGGGACTGGTCCGCCGGTCCCGGCGGGACGCCTCGCCCAGCGCAGCGGCGACCAGCATCGCGGCCACGCCCAGCGGCGGCAGCAGCCAGGGCAGCAGCGCCAGATCGGGACGCCCGTACATCAGCGCCTGGAAGGCCAGCGACACCACCGTACCGAAGGAAAACACCAGAAGCCCCTGCCGCCCCATCAGCCGCAGCGGCGCGGCCAGCGCGCTGCCCGCGATCCGGGTGACCCAGGGCAGGCAGGACAGCACATAGAACAGCGCCAGCACATGCAGCATCCGCGGCAGCGACACATAGGTCTTGTCGAAGCCCACCACATGGAAGGGCAACCCCGCCTCGGCCGCCTGACGCATCATCGCGTTCAGCCGCTCGCCCAGCGCCGGAACCTGCGCCCAGACCAGCACGAAGCCCAGGAACCCGGCTGCCGCCCAGAACAGCCAGCGCCGCCGCGCGACGAAGCGTTCGCCGCGCCGCATCTGGATGCCGGTCAGCAGGCCCAGAACGAAGATGATCTGCCAGGACAACGGGTTGAAGAACCAGCCGCCGGGATTGGGGTAGTTCGGCAGGTCGATCCGCCACATCCCCGCCACGAACCACATCGCGATCGAGATCGACACCATCAGAAGCGGCGCCCGCATGCCGATCAGGATCGCGAGCGGCGCGAACAGCAGCAGCACCGAATAGGCCGGCAGGATGTTCACATAGCCGAACTGGTGGGTCAGCAGCGGAATGCCGATCAGCGCCTCTCCGGTATTCTCGAAGACCTGCCGCAGGTTGATCTTGGTCAGCAGGTCCGGCACGTCGAACGCCATCGCGCCCCAGGCGAAGATGGCAATGGCCCAGGCGCTCAGCAGCACATGCACGATGTAAAGCGTCCAGGACCGGCCCCAGATCGGCCGGATCGCGGCCCAAAGCCCGTTCAGCCGGATCTGCGGCGCGGCGAAGCGGCCCGAATAGGCCATCCCCGCGGCGATGCCCGACATCACGAAGAACGCCTCGGCGGCGTCGGAAAAGCCGAAATTCCGGATCGTCCAGTTTTCATAGGGGTTGCCGGGCACATGGTCGATGAAGATCATCACCAGCGCGAGGCCGCGGAACGCGTCGATCCGCGGATCGCGCGGCCGCTTCTTCGGCACGGAAACCGTGTCAGGCCGCTGCATCCAGAGCCTCCTTGCGGGCATCCTCGGCGATCCAGCGGCGGACGCAGTCGCGGTAGGCCCGGATCACCGGGGCCGCGTCGGCTTCCTGCGGAACGGCGAAAAGCGTGTGTGTCAGGGGGCGCGAGGTCCAGGCGATCAGAAGCGGCGCGATCAGCATCGGCAGGCAGACCGGCAGCATCCAGACCGTCAGGCCGGGCGCGATCCGGGTGACGAGCGCCAGCGCCGCCGCCCCGGTCAGCGAGATCCAGAGCCCGGCGCGCAGCCCCTGCAGGACCGTCAGCTTGCCCTCGCCGCGCTGGTTCGCGGGCCAGCCGCCATCGCTCCCGGACAGCACCTGCAGCACCGCACGCGACTGGTACATCAGCATTACCGGCGCCAGAAGCGAACTCAGCAGGATCTCGGTCACAACCGAGGCCGCCGCCCGCACCCCGCCCCCGAAGCCCCGCGCCCGGCGGGTCAGGATCGCACCTGCGAGGATCGACAGCTTGGGCAGAAGCAGCAGCCCGCAGATGCCGATCACCAGGGTGATGATCTCTTTCGTGCGGTCGGAGGGGAAGACCGGGAACAGCTGATAGGGTTCGGGGAAGTAGTCCGGTGCCGGCGCGAAGATCGTGGCCAACAGCGAGGCGATGAGGAACGCCCCCCACAGCAGCGACACGAGATAGGCGAAGATCCCCTGCACGAAGACGAACCGGCTCCAGGCCGCAAGCCCCGGCGCCAGCACCAGCCGCATGTGCTGCAGGTTGCCCTGGCACCAGCGGCGGTCGCGCTTCGCATAGGCGAGGATGTTGTCGGGGCCTTCCTCGAACGAGCCCTCGATGGTCTCGTCCAGCCGAACCCGCCAGCCGGCCCGCGCCAGCAGGGCCGCCTCGACATAGTCATGGCTGAGGATATGGCCGCCGAAGGGCGGCTTGCCCTCCAGCGCGGGCAGGCCGCAGCTTTCGGCAAAGGCGCGGACCCGCACCATGGCGTTATGGCCCCAGAACGGCCCGGTATTGCCCTGCAGCCGCGCCAGACCGCGGGCGAAGACCGGCGAATGGAAACTGGCCGAGAACTGCATCGCCCGCCCGAACAGCGAACTCGCGCCGATGATCTTCGGCAGCGTCTGCAACAGCCCCAGCCTGGGGTCGGCCTGCATCCGCGCGATCATCCGGCGGACGGTCACGCCCTCCATCAGGCTGTCGGCATCGAGGATCAGGGCGAATTCGTAGGCGCCACCCGAGTTATGGATGAAATCCTCGATATTGCCCGCCTTGCGCCCGCGATTGTCGGTCCGGCGGCGGTAGAAGATCCGCCCGGCCCCGCCGGTCTCGGCCAGAAGCCGGGCGAAGGCGTCGCGTTCGCGCGCCGCATTGGCCGGGTCGCGGGTGTCGGACAGCACGGCGATGTCGCAGCGCAGCCCCGCCGCCTGGATCGACCCGTCCATCGCCGCGATCCGGGCGAAGGTCGTCACCGGGTCCTCGTTGCAGATCGGCACCAGAACCACGGTCGGTTCGTGCGGCAGCCGCAATTGCGGCTCGGGCGCGCGGCGCAGATGGCCGAGCAGGCCGAGGAAGGCCCCCGCCGCGCCCCAGGCCAGCCAGGCCGTGGTGATGAAAATCAGCGTCGTGCGCGCCACATCCCAGGCATCGACGCCATCCTGCGTGGAGGCCTCTGCCAGAAGCGACGCGGCCACGGTCGCGGCTGCAAGGGAAAAGCCGATCGCGAGCCCGCGAAGCACGCGGGTCCGGAGGCCGGACGCAAGGATGCGGGACATCTGGTCCGCCGTCAGCCCAGCTGCAGCGGCCGCATCAGACGGGCCAGCCAGATCGGCAGGCGCAGCTCGCGCCGCGCCTCCAGCACCTGCTGGGGCATGTCCATCGGAGCGACCGGGGGGGCCCAATGCGGGCCTTCTACCGCAATCGCGTTCTGCGCATCGAAGGTGGAATCTGCACTCATTCGTTGATCCATTGGTAGAGCCAGGTTTCAGTCAAGGTCTGCCCGTACCCCGTTATTTCGGCCTTCAGTTCAACCAGAGCGCCCGTGTCGGCCGTTATATCGACGACGAGACGCCAGGTATCAGACCCCGGAATTCGGCTGAAGACGGGCTTCTCCATTCGTCCCGTGCTTGCGTATACATCAGCCTTAACGTCCGCATCGTCGGGAAGTTCCCCGAGCGTTCCCCCCTCGAAATCGACCACGAATTTCCGCAGTCCGGGACCGCTGGCGGCGCCTGCGACACCGCCCCGTCCCACAAGCGTCCGCACCACATGGGCGCGTTCCCCGACCGCACCGGGAGGGTTGGTTCCCCAGTGCAGGCGGTAATCGTATTCCATCGTGTCGCCCTTGCGCGCCTTCTCCTCGGGCACCCAGAAGGCGACGATGTTGTCGTTGGCCTCGAGATCCGAGGGGATCTCGACCAGCCGCACCGTGCCGCGGCCCCAGTTGCCCACCGGCTCGACCATCATCGAGGGGCGGCGCTCGTAATGGGCGCCGGCATCGAGATAGTCGTCGAAGTTCCGGTTGCGCTGGATCAGCCCGAAGCTTTCCGGATCGCGGGCGGCCAGATAGGAACTGGCCAGCCGGGGCGGGTTATTCAAGGGCCGCACAAAGGTGCCGCCCTCGCTTGTGTTCAGGATCAGCATCTCGCTGTCATGCACCCGGTGGCGGAAATCGTCGAAATCGCCGCGGTCATTGTCGCCCAGCAGGAACATCGAGGTCAGCGGCGCGATGCCCAGCTGATCGACATCCTCGCGCATGAACAGACGCGCGGTCACGTCCATCACCGTGGTCGCGCCGGGGGTGACGATAAAGCGGTAGGCGCCGGTCAGCGACTTGCTGTCGAGCGCGGCATAGATCGTGATCGAGGTCGCGCCGGGCGCCGGGCGTTCCAGCCAGAAGGTGCTGAACCGCGGGAATTCCTCGGTCTTGCCCGACGCGGTGTTGACCGCCAGCCCGCGCGCGCTCAGCCCGTAGACATTGGCCCGGCCGAGGGCGCGGAAATAGCTGGCGCCCTGGAACACCACGACCTCGTCAAAGGTGTCGGCCCGGTTGAAGGGCGCATGCAGCCGGAAGCCCGCGACGCCCGGCATCTCGAAATCGGGCGGGATCAGGTCGGCGGCCTTGCCGTCATACTGGAAGTCGGCCCCCGAGAAATGCATCGGCTGGGCGACGCCCTCGACCAGCTCGAAGATCTCGACCGGCTCCTTGTACAGCCAGCCCGGATGGAAGGCGTGCAGCTGGAAATACGACCCGTCCCCGGCCCAGCGGGCGTGATCGGGCCGGAAGCGGATCGACCGGTAGGCATCGTAATCAAGCCCCGAGATCGGCCCCTCGGGCAGCGAGGCGGCCTTGTAGGCCTCCTTCGCCCGGGCCTGCATCTGGTCGCTCAACACGTCAAAGGAGAACGGCACCGGCTCGGGCACCGGCTCCGGTGCGGCTTCGGGGACCGGCAGAGGCGCCTCGGATTCGGGCTCGGGCGACGCCTCCTGCGCCGCAGCGAAACGGGGAAGACCGAGGGCAACGGACGCAGCAGAGCCAGCCAGCGCCGCCAGCAGGCGACGACGGGACGGTCCGAAACGTCCGGAACGGACCGCGGCACTGGAACTGACTGGAAACATTAATGGACCCCTTAACCAAGGCTCGTCATTCTTGATTGCCACCAGACTCTCCGTTTGTCCCGACCCGTCGCACCATTAGGGGTGCTGCGTGGCAGAATCATGCCGGAAAAGCCCAATGCTTGCGCAGAATCTGGAGCATCTGACAACGGCTGCAATTCCCCCGCTCGGCCGCGAGCGGATTTCCAGTCATCGCCATGCGCCTGATGCGCAAGACTCTGCCATAGCGCGAAAATAATAGGCATACAATTGCCGAGTTCAATGCGCCGGAACGGGAAGGCCCCGCGGGGCGCTTCCGAACCGGGACCGAGCCGGTGCCGGACCTGAGCCCGGTCGCGGGGCGAACGCCCGGTCAGGGCAGGGCCGCGGCCGGAGCCGGGTCGGCGGCGGCGATCTGGCGCAGCAATTCGGTCTCGAGCCCGGGCGTATAGCGCTGCCCGCGCACGAAGGCCTCGGCCGCGGCGCGGTCGAACAATGCGCCCGCCACGACAGGCGGCGGCGGCGCATCGGTGGCGGTCGCGGCCAGGGCCAGCGCGGCGGGCGGCCCGGCCGGGGCGGCCCCGGGCAGACGCGCCCGCGCCAGCGCGACCAGCAGACGTTCGAGGGGCGCCCCCGCCGGATCGAGCCGGCCGACCGCCGCCAGCGCGGCGGCATCGTCGGCCCCCATCAGCGCCTTCAACGCGGGCGCGAGATGGAACCGGCCCGGCGCGTCGGGTTCAAGCCGCAGCGCCTGCGCGACCAGCGCCAGCCCCTCGTCCCAGCGCCCCTCATAGGCGGCCAGATCCAGACCCACCAGCGCAAGACTCGGCGGATGGTGGGGGTAAAGCTCCAAAAGCCGCGCGGCATGGGCCTGAAACGCCGCCGTGTCGCGCCCCGGCCCCTCGATGGCCAGAATCGCGGCCGCGTGCAGCGTCATCAGCCCCTGCGGCGCCAGCCGCAGCGCCTGCGAGGTCGCCCGGGCCGCATCGCCCCAGGCCGACGCCACCGCCCCCGGACCGGACCGCAGGTTGCGCCCGAACCGCGCCTCGTCCAGACGCAGCAAGGCCAGCGCCGCCCAGGCCTCGCCATAGCGCGGGTGACTGTCGACGACCCGGCCCAGACAGCTGCTCAGCGCCGCATGCGAGGGCGCGGCCGGGGCGGCAAGATAGCGGTGAATGCCCATCAGGCAGGACAGATCGGGCAGGTCCGACTCGGCATAGCGCGGGGGCGGCGCGCGCATCAGTTCGGGGCGCACGCGATGCGCCGCTCCCAGCCGCCGGACGATCTGACCCAGCACCGTGCGTTCGGTCTCCTGCAGCGCATCCGCCGAGTCGCCGATCCGCTGGAAGGTGGTCCAGACCGTGCGGCGGCCGGGAAACGAGATCAGTTCAAGTTGCGCCAGCAGCGTGTCGCGGCGCCACATCAGCCGCCCCCGCAGAAGGTAATCGGCGGTCTCGGCCGCCCGCGCGGCATCGCGCGGCGCGCTGGTCGCGATCCAGGGATGGGCGGCAAGATCGGTGGCGATCTCGGCGCCGAAGCCATAGGCCAGATCCTCGATCCCGTCGAGCCGACCCTCGGCCCGGAACGGCAGCACCGCGACCCGCAGCACCCGGTAGGGCGCCTCCTCGATCGGGCGCGCCGCTGCGGCGAAGACCCGCTCCTGAGTGTGGCGGACATGGGCCTGCCAGAGCATCGGCACGATCGCGATCAGCATCATCAGCCCGGCCAGAGCCGCAAGGCGGCGCGGCCAGGGCGAAGGCGGCGGCCCGGATTCGCCCGGCCCGGGCCGAAGCGTCGGGCGGCAGCTGCCCCTCGGGATCTCGATCACCGGCAGTTCGGGATCGGCCAGCGCATAGAACCGCGCCAGCGCCTCGCGCAGCCGCCCGATCTCGGTCCGCACGATGCTGTCGCGGCCGGGATCGAACCGCGGGTCGCGGTCGAACACCTCGACCGCGATGGCATGGGGCTTGATATCCTCGCCATGGCCCGAAAGTTCGCGGTCGATCAGGTAATCCAGCAGGCGGGCGCGGCGCGGGCTGCGCCCGAGCACCCCGGCGGCACGGATGGCCGCCACCGCCTCAAGCACCGCCTCATGGCGCAATGGCGCCACGGCTCCGCCCTCCCGGGAAGGGTATGTCATGGCTGGCGATCCGCGGCTGTCTGAGGGTCCAAAAACACGGCAACTCGGCTAAGGCAACGATGGGGTCTGCCGCACCGGCGCCCCGGTCCGACCCAATGGCAGGGGGTGCCGACGCGGCCGAACCAGCGACAGAAAAGCACAGGACGTCACGCGGGCAAAGGCGCGTCATGCCGTCCGCCTCCCGATAAGCGGAACAAGGCGCAAAAGCGCAACGCTTGCCGGCAGTGACCTGCCGGACGGGCCCCGAAGGGCTTGATCTGCACAAATTTCATGGGTGATCTGGTGGAGCCGAGGGGGATCGAACCCCTGACCTCGTCATTGCGAACGACGCGCTCTCCCAACTGAGCTACGGCCCCGGTGAGCGGTCATTTGCAGTATGGCGCGGGGGATGTCAAGCGGTCTGCCCCACGTGATGGCGCACAAATTTCACGATCTCTTCCGCGGGCCGCGCCCCGGTCAGCCGGGCGACCTCGCGGCCCCGGTGAAACAGGATCAGAAGCGGGATGCCGCGCACATCGAAACGGTCCGCCGCCCCCGGATGGGCCTCGGTGTCCAGCTTGGCCAGCCGCGCCTCGGGCAGCAACATCCGCGCCGCGGCCGAGAATTGCGGCGCCATCATCCGGCAGGGTCCGCACCAGGCGGCCCAGAAATCGACCAGCAGCGGCAGATCGTCCTTGCGGCTTTTCTCGAGCGTGGCGAGGTCGATCTCGTGCACCCGCCCGTCGGCAAGCCGGGTGCCGCAAACGCCGCATCTGGGCGCCTCGCCCAGCCGGTCGGCGGGCAGGCGGTTGGCGGTTCCGCAGGCAAGGCAGGTCAGTTTCAGCGCATCGGCCATCGGGCGAGCCTCCGAGACATTCCGTGTTATGAATATATCGGGGCGGCCCTGTCCCGTTCAAGGAGATTCGCCCGGGCGTCCGGCCCGCATCCGGCTTTACCCGTCCGGGTCGCGGGCTAGGATCGACCCCATGCAACGGCAGCGGGAGACCCACGGATGAAATCGCTTCGGCTCTGGCAGGTCGTTCGCCTGTCGCGCCGGCTCTGGGTGCGCAGCAGCCTGATCGCGGTGCTGGGGATCGTCGCGGCGGGGGCCGCGGCGCTTTTGGGTCCGGTCATCCCGCAGGGGCTCGCGGACCGGCTGGGCGAGGATGCGGTGATGCCGGTGCTTGACGTGCTGGCCTCGTCAATGCTGGCGGTCACGACCTTCTCGCTGTCGATCATGGTCACGACGCACCGCCAGGCCTCAAGCCAGGTGACGCCGCGCTCGCACCGGCTGCTGCTGGAGGACACCACGACCCAGACCGTGTTGGCGACCTTCATCGGCGCCTTCATCTTCGCGCTGGTCTCGATCATCCTGTTCCGGGCGGGCGCCTATACCGGCGCCGCGCCCTTCGTGCTGTTCGCCTTCACCGTGCTGGTGGTGGCGCTGGTGGTGATCGCGATCCTGCGCTGGATCGACCATCTGTCGCGGCTCGGCAGCATGGACGAGACCATCGCCCAGGCGACCCTTCGCGCCCGCGCGACGCTGACCGCGGCCCGCACCGCCCCAAGCCTGCTGGCCACTCCCCTGCCCGACGGCGAAACCCCGCCCGACGGCGCCGAGGCCGTGCCCGCGCCGCGCGGCGGCTATGTCCAGCTGGTCGACATGGCGGCCCTGTCCGAGCAGGCCGAAAAGGCCGGGGCCGAAATCTGGATCACGGCCGTGCCCGGCAGCTTTCTCGTCTCGGGGCGGGCTCTGGCCCATGTCCATCCGCCCGGCGCGCTCGACGCCGCCCGCATTGCCACAGCCTTCGAGATCGAGGCGGTGCGCAGCTTCGACCAGGATGCGCGCTTCGCGTTGATCGTGCTGTCCGAAATTGCCTCGCGCGCGCTGTCTCCCGGGATCAACGACCCGGGCACCGCCATCGACATTCTCGGGCGGCTGGAACGGCTTCTGGCCGAATGCCCGGCGGCGGGCAACGAGATCCGCTATCCAAGGCTCCATGCCCCGGCGCTCCGCGCCGACGATCTGGTCGAGGACGCCTTCGCCGCCATCGCCCGCGACGGTGCGCCGATGCGCGAGGTGGCGCTGCGGCTCATGCATGCGCTGAACACGCTGCGCCAGGGCGACGATCCTGCCCTGGCCCGCGCCGCCGCGGCGATGACCCGCCGGGCGCTGACCCATGCCGAGGCCGCGCTGGTGATCGACGAGGACAAGGCCGCGCTGAGACGTCTGGCCGGATCGTAGCCCGAAACGGCGTCGGCCCCGGACAGATGCCGGGGCCGCGTTCCTGACCGCGCGGGCCTATTCGGCCGCGTCCGCGACCTCTTCGACCGGCGGGCAAGTGCAGATCAGGTTGCGGTCGCCATAGGCGTTGTCGACCCGTCCGACCGGCGGCCAGTACTTGTCGACCCGGAACGCGCCCGGCGGGAAGCAGCCCTGCTCGCGCGAATAGGGACGGTCCCAGTCGGCCACCAGATCCTCGACCGTATGCGGCGCCTTCTTCAGCGGGTTGTTGCCCTTCTCGATCCGGCCCTCGGCGATCTCGCGGATCTCGTCGCGGATCGCCAGCATCGCGGTGATGAAGCGGTCGAGCTCGGCCTTGGTTTCCGACTCGGTCGGCTCGATCATCAGCGTGCCCGCCACCGGCCAGCTCATGGTCGGCGCATGGAAGCCGCAATCGATCAGCCGCTTGGCGATGTCATCGACCGTGACCCCGGCCGTGTCCACGAAATCGCGGGTATCGACGATGCATTCATGCGCGACCCGGCCCTTGCGGCCCTTGAAGAGCACGTCATAGGCGCCCTCAAGCCGTTTCGCGATGTAATTGGCGTTCAGGATCGCGACCTTGGTCGCCTGGGTCAGCCCCGCACCCCCCATCAGCAGCACATAGGCATAGCTGATCGGCAGGATCGAGGCCGAGCCGTGCATCGCCCCGCTGACCGCGCCGCCCTCGCCCGTCACCGGGTCCGAGGGCAGATAGGGCGCCAGATGCGCCTTGACGCCAATCGGTCCCATGCCCGGCCCGCCGCCGCCATGCGGGATGCAGAAGGTCTTGTGCAGGTTCAGGTGGCTCACGTCCGACCCGATCTCGCCGGGTTTCACGAGGCCCACCAGCGCGTTCAGGTTGGCGCCGTCCAGATAGACCTGCCCGCCATGGGCATGGGTGATCTCGCAGACCTCGCGCACCGTCTCTTCGAAGACGCCATGGGTCGAGGGATAGGTGATCATGCAGGCCGCCAGATCGCCGCCCGCGGCCTCGGCCTTGGCGCGGAAATCCTCGAGGTCGATATCGCCATTCGCGGCCGATTTGACCGCGACGACCTTCATCCCCGCCATCTGCGCCGAAGCCGGGTTGGTGCCATGGGCCGAGGTCGGGATCAGGCAGATCCGCCGGTGCCCCTCGCCCCGCGCCCGGTGATAGGCGGCGATGGTCATGAGCCCCGCATATTCGCCCGCCGCCCCCGAATTGGGCTGGAACGACATCGCGTCATAGCCGGTGATCTGGCAGAGCTTGTCGGCCAGATCGTCCAGCATCTCGGCAAAGCCCCGGACCTGATCGGCGGGGGCCAGCGGGTGGATGTTGGAAAACTCGGGCCAGGTGATCGGCATCATCTCGACCGCGGCGTTCAGCTTCATGGTGCAGGACCCCAGCGGGATCATCGCCCGGTCGAGCGCCAGATCGCGGTCGGCCAGACGGCGCATGTAGCGCATCATCTCGGTCTCGGCCCGGTTCATGTGGAAGACCGGATGGGTCAGGAAATCGCTCTCGCGGATCATGCCCTCGGGGAAGCGGTATTCACCGTCGCCGCCCTTGTCCTTGCGCACGATCCCGAAGGCGCGCCACAGCGCCTCGATCGACGCGGGGCGGGTGGTCTCGTCCAGCGCGATGCCAAGCTTCGTCGTGCCGATCCGGCGCAGGTTGATCTTTTCGGCCAGAGCCGCGTTGTAGATCACGCCCTGCATCGGGCCCACATCGACGGTGAAGGTGTCGAAGAATTCGGCCGGTTCCACGGTGAACCCCGCCTCCTGCAACCCGCGCGCGGTGCGCACGGCCTTGCGGTGGATGCGCTGGGCGATGGCCTTGAGCCCCTTCGGCCCGTGGAAGACGGCATAGAAGCCCGCCATCACCGCAAGCAGCGCCTGGGCGGTGCAGACATTCGAGGTCGCCTTTTCGCGGCGGATATGCTGCTCGCGCGTCTGCAGCGCCAGGCGGTACGCCTTGTTGCCGCGCGAATCGACCGAGACGCCGACGATCCGGCCGGGCATGGCGCGCTTGTAGGCGCCGCGGCAGGCCATGTAGGCCGCATGCGGACCGCCAAAGCCCATCGGCACGCCGAAGCGCTGGGTGGAGCCCACGGCGATGTCGGCCCCCATCGCCCCCGGCTCCTTCAGCACGACCAGCGCCATCGGATCGGCCACGACGATGCCCAGCGCCTCGGCCGCGTGCAGATCGGAAATCGGGCCGGTGAAGTCGTGGATATGGCCGTAGGTGCCGGGATACTGGAAGAGGCCGGCAAAGACCTTTTCGGGCTCGAGATCGGTGAAGGGGTCGCCGACGATCACCTCGATCCCCAGCGGCTCGGCCCGGGTCCGGATCACCGCGATGTTATGCGGATGGCAGTCGCGGTCGACGAAGATCGCGCCCGCCTTCGATTTCGCCACCCGCTGGGCCATGGTCATCGCCTCGGCGCAGGCGGTGGATTCGTCCAGGAGCGAGGCATTGGCGATCTCAAGCCCGGTGAGGTCCGACACCATCGTCTGGTAGTTCAGCAACGCCTCGAGCCGGCCCTGGCTGATTTCCGGCTGGTAGGGCGTGTAGGCGGTGTACCAGGCGGGGTTTTCCAGGATGTTGCGCTGGATCGCTGGCGGCGTGACGGTGCCGTAATAGCCCTGTCCGATCAGCGTGGTGAAGGCACGGTTCTTCTTCGCGATCTGGCGCATGAACCACAGCATCTCGCGTTCGGACTTGGGCTTGCCGAAATCGAGCGGCTCGGCCTGAAGGATGCTGTCGGGCACGGTCTCTCCGATCAGCTCTTCGAGGCTTTGCAGCCCCAGCACCTCCAGCATCTCGGTCATTTCCTCCGGAGAGGGACCGATATGGCGGCGGTTCGCGAAATCGTAGGGCAGGTAGGTGCTGGGGGTATAAGGCATGAGTGTCCCGAAATCAGTCGATGAAGGCCTGATAGGCGGCTTCGTCCATGAACTCGTCGAGCGCCGAGAGGTCCTCGATCTTCATCTTGAAGAACCAGCCGTCGCCGGTCGGGTCCTCGTTCACCTTGGCGGGCGTGTCGGTCAGGGCGTGGTTGACCTCGACGATCTCGCCATCCAGCGGGGCCAGGATGTCGGACGCGGCCTTGACGCTTTCGATCACCACGACCTCGTCATCCTTCGAGACCGTCGTGCCCTCTTCGGGCAGATCGACGAAGACCACGTCGCCCAGCTGTTCGGCGGCATGATCGGTGATGCCCACGACGACGAGATCGTCCTCGACGCGGAGCCATTCGTGCTGTTCGGTGAATTTCATCGCTAGTGTCCCTCAGCGCTTGTAGGTCGACGGGCGGAACGGCAGGCGCACGATTTCGGCCGGCAGGCGTTTGCCGCGCACCTCGCCCCAGAGTTTGGCCCCTTCCAGGGCAAGATCAACGGGCACGTAGGCCATCGAGACCGGTGCCTCGACCGACGGGCCGAAACCGCCCGAGGTCACCGTGCCGACGGGATCGCCGCCGGTCTCTGCGGCGTAAAGCGCGGTGCCCTCGCGCATCGGCGCCCGGCCTTCGGGGCGGAGCCCCACCCGCTGGCGGGCGGCGCCGGTGTCAAGCTCGGCCAGAATGCGCGCAGCGCCCGGAAACCCGCCCTCGCGCGCGCCGCCGCTGCGGCGGGCCTTCTGGATCGCCCAGGCCAGATCGGCCTCGACCGGCGTTGTCGTGGTGTCGATGTCATGGCCGTACAGGCAAAGCCCGGCCTCGAGCCTGAGGCTGTCGCGGGCGCCAAGCCCGATCGGTTCCACCGCCTCATGGGCCAGCAACTGCCGGGCCAGCGCCTCGGCGCGCTCGACCGGCACCGAAATCTCGAACCCGTCCTCGCCGGTGTAGCCCGAGCGCGACACCCAGAGCGGCCCGTCGAGCGTGTCGATGATCGCCACATCCATGAAGCGCATGTCGGACACGCCGGGCGCCAGGGTTTCCAGCACCGCCTCGGCCTCGGGCCCCTGCAGCGCCAGAAGCGCGCGGTCGGTCAGTTCGACGATGTCGCAATCGCAGCCGATGGAGGCGTGCAGATGGGCGATGTCCGCCGTCTTGCAGGCGGCGTTGAGCACGACGAACAGATCGTCGCAGCGCCGCGCCACCATCAGGTCGTCGAGAATGCCGCCCGCCTCATTGGTGAACATCACATAGCGCTGGCGGCCGAGCTTCAGCCCGACCAGATCCACCGGCACCAGGTGTTCCAGCGCGATGGCCGCATGCTCGACCATGCCCGATTTCGGGCGCAGGCTGACCTGGCCCATGTGGCTGACATCGAACAGCCCCGCACGCGCCCGGCAATGCAGGTGTTCCTTCATCACGCCAAGCCCGTATTGCACGGGCATCTCGTAGCCCGCGAACGGCACCATCTTCGCGCCCAGTTCCAGATGCAGATCGTAAAGCGCGGTGCGCTGCAAGCCCAACATGGCAAACCATTCCCCTGGCCGGATGCGTGCTTGCATCGCGGCATCGCAGACGCCCCCCATGGACGTCCCATCCGATGCCCCCTCTGTCCCTTTGCCTGAGATCGCTATCCCTTCGGCGGACGCTCGCGCGCCTCTCTCCAGAGTCCGTGTCCGTCCGCGGTCCTTGCTGCCTGAGAGTTTACCGGGGCGGTTGCTCCTTCGGCACCGGCGACAAGCGCCGGATTCTCCCGGGGACGGATGCCGCGAGACGTAGATCATGCGTCGTTTTCCGGCAAGGGCCGTTCTGGCGGACCCTGTCCGAAAGCGGCTGGAAAACGAAAGAAAAGGGGCCCCGGCAGGGCCCCTCGCGCAAACTTCCTGAAGGGATCGCGGCCGGGGCCGGTCGAATTTTCCGCGACCGGGACCCGGACGGGAACCCCTAGCCCGGTTTCTTCTGCAGAAGCGGCAGCAGATCGCCCATTTCGGGGCCTTTGGCCCGGCCGGTCACGGCCTTGCGCAGCGGCATGAAAAGCCCCTTGCCCTTGCGCCCCGACTGCGCCTTGACCTCGGCCGTCCAAGCGGCCCAGGTCGCGTCGTCATAGGGCGGCTCGGGCAGCAGCGCGAGCGCCTCGGTCACGAAGGCGCGGTCTTCCTCCTCGACCAGCGGTTCGGCGCCGTCGCGGCACAGCGCCCACCAGCCCGGCAGGTCGCGCCGGGTGACGATGTTCTCGCGCATCACCTGCCAGAACCGTTCGGCCAGATCGTCCGGCACGCCCAGCGCCGCGATCTCGTCCTTCACCGCCGCGAAGGGCAGCCCGTGCAGGTGCTTCGCAGTCAGCGGAAACAGGTCGTGTTCGTCGAACTTGGTCGGTGCCGCGCCGAAGGTACCGATATCGAAGCCCTCGATCAGCTCGTCGAGACTGCCCGCCAGCTCGACCGGCTGCGAGGACCCGAGCCGCGCCATCAGCGACAACAGCGCCATCGGCTCGACCCCCTGCTCGCGCAGATCGCGCAGCGACAGATGGCCCAGCCGCTTGGACAGCGCCTCGCCCTGGGCGCCGGTCAAGAGCGAATGGTGGGCAAAGCGCGGCGCGGTGCCGCCGATCGCCCGGATGATCTGGATCTGGGTCGCGGTATTGGTGACGTGATCCGATCCGCGCACGATATAGGTCACACCCATGTCGACATCGTCGACCACCGAGGCGAAGGTATAGAGCACCTGCCCGTCGCCCCGGATCAGCACCGGGTCCGACACGCTGGCCGCGTCGATGGAGATGTCGCCCAGAATGCCGTCGGTCCAGTCGATCCGCTCGCGGTCCAGAAGAAAACGCCAATGCCCGGGACGCTCGGCGCGAAGTGCGGCCTTCTCGTCCTCGGACAGGTCCAGCGCGGCGCGGTCATAGACCGGCGGCTTGCCCATGTTCAGCTGCTTCTTGCGCTTCAGATCCAGCTCGGTCGGGGTCTCGAAACACTCGTAAAGCCGCCCCGAGGCGCGCAGCTCGGCCGCGACCTCGGCATAACGGTCAAGCCGCGCCGATTGCTGTTCTTCGCGGTCCCAGCTGAAGCCCAGCCATTCGAGGTCCTCGCGGATGCCGTCGATATATTCCTGCTTGGACCGTTCGGGGTCGGTATCGTCGAAGCGCAGGATGAAGGTCCCGCCGGCCTTGCGGGCGATCATGTAGTTGAACAATGCGGTGCGCAGGTTGCCCACATGGATGTAGCCGGTGGGCGACGGCGCGAAACGGGTGACGGTGGTCATGGGCATTCTCCTTGCGCGCCCGCTCTTCCACACCGGCGCCGTTTTGTCCATATCGGGCCCATGACAGACCCGATCCGCCACGGCCTTCCGCCCTCGCTCGACGATATCGCCGACATTGCCGCGGCCGCCCGCGACGCCCTGCCCGAGCCGTTCCGCGGCCCGGCCCGCGAAGTCGCGATCCGGGTCGAGGATCTCGCCCCCGACGAGATGCTGGACGAGCTTGACATCGACAGCCCGTTCGATCTGACCGGGCTTTACGACGGCATCCCGCTGACCGAGAAATCGGTGATGGACCAGCCCCAGCGGCCCGACACGATCTGGCTGTTCCGCCGCGCGATCCTCGATGAGTGGGTCGAGCGCGAGGAGGTCACCCTGACCGAACTGGTCACCCATGTGCTGATCCACGAGATCGCGCATCATTTCGGCTGGTCCGACGACGACATCGCCTCGATCGACCCCTGGTGGGAATGATCCGCCCCGGTGCCTTCTTGCTGCAGGGCGCGCCCGCCCGCGATCCTGTCCGCGGCTCGCGCCGTCGTGACAGGGTCGTGACATGGCAAGGCGGCGGATCGCGCCTATCCTTCCCCGCAGGGAAGATCCGGACGTGTGCCGGGACAGCAGAGGGAGACCCGCGATGACCGACATGACCCGCCGCCACGCGCTTCTGGCCGGGGCCGCGCTGCCGCTTTGCGCGGCCGCAGCCCCGCCGGCCCGGGCCGCCGCCCCGATGATGGGCCCGGCCCGGCCGCCCTTCAACCGGTTCAATTTGGGCGGGTTCGAGGTGACGACGATCCTCGCCGGCAGCCGCACGGTGCCCGACCCGCAGACGATCTTCGGGCTGAATGTCGAGCCCGAACGATTCGCCGCCGTGTCCCAAGAGGCGATGATCCCGGCCGACCGGGCGCAATTCTTCTTCACCCCGACCGTGGTCAATACCGGGTCCGAGCTGATCCTCTTCGATACCGGGCTCGCCCCCCAGGGCACCGTCGCCGCGCTCGAGGCTGCAGGCTACACTCCCGACCAGATCGACACCGTCGTCATCACCCATATGCATGGCGACCATATCGGCGGACTGATGGAGGACGGGGCCGAGACCTTCGCGAACGCCCGCTATGTCACCGGCGCGGTCGAGTTCGACGCCTGGGACATGTCGGGCGACGAGGGCTTCGAGGCCAAGATGCGGCCGCTGGCCGACAAGACGCGGTTTCTCGACGATGGCGGCGAGGCCGCGCCGGGCGTGACCGCGGTGGCGGCCTTCGGCCATACGCCGGGTCACATGGCCTACCGGCTGGAAAGCCAGGGCAAGGCGCTGCTGATCGGCGCCGATTTCGCCAATCACTATGTCTGGTCGCTGGCCCATCCCGACTGGGAGGTGCGCTACGACCGCGACAAGGCGGCGGCGGCGGCCACCCGCCGCCGGCTTCTGGACATGCTGGCGGCGGAACGGATGCCCTTCATCGGCTATCACATGCCGTTCCCGGCGCTGGGCTTTGTCGAGTCGCTGGACGACGGCTATCGCTATGTGCCCGCCAGCTATCAGATGATGCTGGACTAGGCGGCAGGCAGAAGGTCGTTGCGGCCCGGACGGCCGAGGTGACAGGAAACGGGCTTGGCCTCGCGCGGCGGGGGTGGCACTCTCGCGGCGCGAATGCCAAGGACCATCCCATCCATGCACGATATCCTGACCGTCACGCTCAACCCGACCGTGGACCTGTCCACTTCGGTCGCCCATGTCGTGCCCGGCGACAAGCTGCGCTGCGCCCCGCCGGTGACCGATCCGGGCGGCGGCGGCATCAACGTGTCGCGCGCGATAAGGCTTCTGGGCGGCGAAAGCCTCGCGCTGGTGGCGCTGGGCGGCCATAACGGCGACAAGCTGCGGGCGTTGCTGGAACATGAAGGCATCCGGCTCATTCCGCTGGTGGCGCCGGGCGAGACCCGGATGAGCCTTGCCGTCACCGACAGCACCACGGGCGAACAGTTCCGCTTCGTGCTGCCGGGGCCGATCTGGAACGAGGCCGGGCTGAAGGCCACGCTGGCGGCGGTGACGACGGCGGTGCCCGAGGCGGGCTACGTGGTGGTCTCGGGCAGCCTGCCGCGGGGCCTGCCCGAGGATTTCACCGAACGGGTCTGCGCCAAGATCGGGGCGCGCGGGGCGCGGGTCATCGCCGACACCTCGGGCCCGGCCCTGACCCGGCTGGCCGAGGCGCGGGACGCGGTGCCCTATGTGCTGCGCATGGACGGGCTCGAGGCCGAGGAGCTGGCCGGGCGCGCCCTGCCCGACCGCAAGGACAGCGTCGATTTCGCCTCGGAACTGGTGGCGCGGGGCGTGGCCTCGGTCGTGGTGATCGCGCGGGGCGCCGAGGGCAACGTGCTGGCGGCCGAGGGGCTGAGGCTGCACGTGGCGGCGGCCAAGGTGCCGGTGCGCTCGCTGGTGGGGGCGGGCGACAGCTTCGTCGGGGCCTTCGTGCTGGCGCTGGCGCGCGGCGCCGAACTGGCCCGCGCGCTGCAATGGGGCGCGGCCGCGGCCAGCGCGGCGGTGATGACCGATGCCACCGCGCTCTGCACCCGCGAGGATACCGAGGCGCTTCTCGACCGCTGCCCGGTCACCGAACTCTGAGGGCAGCCTGGCGCCGCGCGGTCAGGCGATCAGCTTGCCCGCGACCTCGACCAGGCGCCGGGCCTGATACGTGACAGCGGCCTTGCCCGCGTCGTCGAATTCGCCGGCCTTGGCGGAGTAGCCATAGGGATTGCCCCCGGCCGCGGTGACGGACTCGTCGGTAAAGCCCGGCGGCACCAGGATCGAGCCCCAATGCATGAAGGTCGGGTACAGCGTCAGCAGCGTCCCTTCCTGACCGCCATGCAGGTTCATCGCGCTGGAGGTGGCGGTCACGGCCTTGTTGGCGAGCTTGCCCTGTTGCCAGACCGGCCCGAGCGTGTCGATGAAGGCGCGCAACTGGCTGGCGGCGACACCGAACCGGGTGGGCGTCGAGAAGAAGAAGGCGTCGGCCCAGGCCAGGTCCTCGGGCGTGGCCTCGGGAATATGGGCCATCTTCTCGGCCTGGGCGGCCCAGGCCTCCTGGCCCTTGACGACCTCTTCCGGCGCGGTCTCGGCCACCCGACGAAGGCGCACTTCGGCCCCCGCGGCGGCAGCGGCCTCGGCGGCGGCCTCGGCGATCTGGTGGTTGGTTCCGTAGGTCGAATAGAAGATCACGGCGACTTTGGGTTGGGCCATGGCGGGTCCCTCCGGTCAGGTTGCAGTCAGGTGGTTCTGCGTCCTGAGATATGGGGCGGGCGCCTTGGGTCCAGTCGCCACAGGCGCAGGGCATCCGTGCGGCGCGGCACGGAACGACCGGGCGCGATTTTTCTGCGAAAAATCGGGGTCCCGTTCAGGACGGGTCGCGCCAGCGGTTGACGATGGGATAGCGCCGGTCAAGCCAGAATGCCCGCGGCGTCAGACGGGCTCCGGGAGCCGACTGGAAACGTTTGTATTCGCTGATGTAAAGCAGATGCTCCACCCGCTTCACCGTCTCTTCGTCGAACCCTTCCGCAACGAGATCCGCGACCGACAGGTCCTCGTCGACAAGTCCCTCTAGGATCCGGTCGAGCACCGGATAGGGCGGCAGGCTGTCCTCGTCCTTCTGATCGGCGCGCAGTTCCGCCGAGGGCGGCTTCTCGATCACCCGGGGCGGGATCACCGCGCCCGCCGGTCCCTTCATCCAGGGCCGGTGATGGGCGTTGCGCCAGCGGCAGGTCTCGAAGACGCGGGTCTTGTAGAGATCCTTGATCGGATTGTAGCCGCCCGCCATGTCGCCATAGATCGTGGCATAGCCGACCGCCACTTCCGACTTGTTGCCGGTGGTCAGGAGCATCGCGCCGAACTTGTTCGAGATCGCCATCAGGATCAGCCCGCGCAGCCGCGACTGCACGTTCTCTTCGGTGATGCCGGGCGCGGTGCCGTCGAAAAGCGGGCCAAGCGCGGCGCCGACCGCGGCCTGCGGCCCCGAGATCGGCACCTCGTCGAGCCGGCAGCCCAGCGCCGTCGCCACCGCCGCCGCATCCTCGAGCGACGCGGCCGAGGTGAACGCCGAGGGCAGCATCACGCAATGGACGTTCCCTGGTCCCAGCGCATCGGCCGCGATCGCCGCCACCAGCGCCGAGTCGATCCCGCCCGACAGCCCCAGCACCACCTTCGAGAACCCGCTTTTCGCCACATAGGCGCCGAGCCCGGTCACCATCGCGCGGTAGTCCTGTTCCCAGGCATCGGGCAGCGGGGCCAGCGTGCCCGGCTCGGCCCGCCAGCCTTCGGGCGTGCGGCGAAACTCGACATGGGTCAGGGCCTCGTCCAGCACCGGCATCTGCAGCGCCAGCGCCCCGCCCGGGTTCAGCACGAACGACCCGCCGTCGAAGATCTGGTCGTCCTGCCCGCCCACGAGGTTGAGATAGACCAGCGGCAGCCCGGTCTCGACCACGCGCGAGACCATGATGGTCTTCCGCTGGTCGAGCTTGCCCCGGTGATAGGGCGAGCCGTTGGGCACCAGCAGGATCTCGGCCCCGGTCTCGGCCAGCGCCTCGGCCACGTCCTCGTACCAGGCATCCTCGCAGATCGGTGTGCCGATCCGGAGCGGCCCGACCCGGTAGGGGCCGCTGATCGGCCCGCTGCGATAGACGCGCTTTTCGTCGAAGACCTCGTCATTGGGCAGGTGATGCTTGAGGATGCGGGCCGCGACCCGGCCGCCCTCGCAGATGAAATAGGCGTTGTAGCGCCCCTCCTCATCCGCAACCGGCGCGCCGATGCCCAGCGCGGGCCCCTCGGCGCACTCGCGCGCCAGCGCCTCGAGATGGGTGGCGACATCGGCCAGGAAGGCGGGCTTCAGCACAAGATCCTGCACCTGATAGCCGGTCAGGAACATCTCGGGCAGCGCCACCATGTCGGCGCCCGCATCGCGCCCGGCCGCCCAGGCGGCCCGCGCCTTGGCGGCATTCTCGGCCAGCGCCCCGACCGTCGGGTCGAGCTGGGCCAGGGTCAGGCGGAACCGGTCGTCGGCCATGGAAGTCCTCGTCGCGTCCTGTTCCGCCTCTTAGCAGACTGACGGCCAAGTGAAAGACATCGGGTGGTGAAAAGCGTTGTAAGCCCGCCGAGGCTCCACTAGGGTTTCCGCGCTTTCAAAGAGAACCGCGACACGGCAGGGCGATGGGGGCTCGGGTGCAGAAAACAGGCAGGATCACGGCGCGTCTGGCTTTGGTCGCGGCGCTGGCCGCGGGCGGAACCGCTCTGGCCCAGGACGATGGCGATGTCGTCACGAAGCAATACGACAATGGCGGCATCTACGAGGGCACCTTCAAGAACGGCAAGCAGGACGGCACCGGCACCTACCGGCTGCCCAATGGCTACGAATATTCGGGCCAGTGGGTCGACGGCCGGATCGAGGGCACCGGGGTCGCGCGGCTCGTGAACGGGTCGGTCTACGAGGGCCAGTTCCGGGACGGCAAGCCCGAGGGCACCGGCAAGATCACCTTCGCCGATGGCGGCACCTACGAGGGCGAATGGCAGGACGGCAAGATCACCGGCACCGGGGTCGCGGTCTATGCCAACGGGGTGCGCTACGAAGGCGAATTCCGCAACGCGGTCCATCACGGCATCGGCAAGATGACCAGCCCCAACGGCTATGTCTACGAGGGCACCTGGGTCAACGGCGTCAAGGACGGCAAGGGCAAGATCACCTACCCGGGCGGGCGCGTCTATGAAGGCGAGATGTCCCAGAACCAGCGGTCCGGCAAGGGCACGCTGACCACGCCCGAGGGGCTGAGCTATTCCGGGTCCTGGAAGGATGGCGAGATGAACGGTCTCGGCACCCTGACCCAGCCCAATGGCGACATCTACGAGGGCCTCTTCGTCAATGGCGAGCGGCACGGCACCGGCAAGGTGACCTTCGCCAATGGCGACGTCTACGAGGGCGAATACCGCAACGACAAGCGCCACGGCAAGGGCACGCTGATCGGCGCCGACGGCTATCGCTACGAGGGCGAATGGGTCGCGGGCCGGATCGAGGGGCTGGGCAAGCTGACCTATCCCGACGGCGCGGTCTACGAGGGTCAGTTCCGGGCCGATCTGCCTGACGGCACCGGCAAGGTCACCTATGCCGACGGCTCGACCTACGAGGGCGAATGGACGGCCGGCGTGATCGGCGGCGAGGGCAAGGCCACCTTCCCCAACGGGCTGGTCTACGAGGGCCAGTTCAAGGATGCCGCCTATGACGGCAAGGGCACGATGACCCATGCCGGCGGTTACAGCTATACCGGCGACTGGATGGGCGGGCTGCGCCATGGCGAGGGCACCGCGACCTATGCCGACGGCTCGGTCTATTCGGGCAGCTTCGTCAAGGGCCAGCGCGAGGGTCAGGGCACCATCACCATGCCAGACGGGTTCAGCTATACCGGCGGCTGGAAGGCCGGAAAGTTCGACGGCCGCGGCCGCGCCACCTATGCCAATGGCGACATCTACGAGGGCATGTTCTCGGATGGCCGCTACGAGGGCGAGGGCGTGATGAAATACTCGGATGGCGAGATCCGCTCGGGCACTTGGACCAACGGGGTGCTCACGACGGCGCCTGCGGGCACGGCAGACCGCCCCGAGGCACCCAGCGCCCCGCCGCCCGCCGACTGATCTTCCACAGACTGATCTTCCACCGGCTGAGCTTTCGCCAGCTGAACCCCTCGGACCGTGTGACGATCGTCGGCGCCCCGACGCCTTTGGGCGCCGGGCGGGGCGGCGGACTACATCACCCCTTCGAAGGTCAGCGAGGCGCCCTTCAGCGGCTTGCGGTTGATCCGGTGCACCTCGTGCAGCATCTGCAGGACCGCAGAAAGATGCCCGGGACTGCGAAAGGTCGCGTTCTCGTGGTCCATCAGCCCGGTCTCGAGGTTCGGCGCCAGCGCCCCGATCTGCGGATAGCGGTCCGGGTTGCGCCGGATCGCCTGGCCCAGCGGCGTGTCGCCGACAATGGCCAGCCGGTTGACCACCACGCGGTCGATATAGGGCCGGTGGTCAGCCAGAAACCGGGCCGTCAGCCGCACATCCTCGGCGGTTTCGCCGGGATAGCCGAGGATCGAGGTCATGCGCACGCTGATCCCGGCCTCGGAGGCGTGGCGCACGAAGCGCGACAGCGCCTCGGCCGTGGTGCCCCGCCCCATCGCGTTCAGAACCCCCTGCGCCGCCGATTCGAGCCCGGTCGTGATGCGCGACAGCCCGGCGCGGCGCGCCGCTTTCAGCGCCTCGGGCCCCAGCCCGGTCTCGCCATTGGTCTGGACATGGACCGAGGCCGTCCATTCGCAGCCCGGAACCACGCTCTGGGCCTCGTCGATCAGCCCGTGCCAGACCGTGAGGTCCGAATTCAGCTTGAGGTCGAGAAAGGTGAAGATGCCGGTGCGGTGGCGGCGGCTTTGCCAGACCATCTCGTCGCGCACATGCGCGAAGGACCGGCTGCGGAAGGTGCGGCCCGCGCTTGTCCGCACGTCGCTGCAGAAGGTGCATACCCCCCAGCCACAGCCCCGGCCGGTCATCATCGGCACGATCCGGTTGGGATAGCGGTCCCAGGGAAAGTCGGCATAGTCGGGAAAGGGCAGCGCGTCGAAATCGGCAAAGGGCGCCGCCGGGACAAGGTCCGGCCGGTCGGGCGTCGCCAGCCCGGGCACCGCGTGCCCGCCGCCCATGACGCTGTCGACGAGATCCAGCAGATGCCCCTCGGCCTCGCCCGCGAAGACGCCGGACATCCCCGGCAGGTCGAGCCAGTGCGCCGCGATTTCGGGCATGCCGAACATCGGCCCGCCGACCACCACCGGCACGCCGCGGCGCGCCGCCTCGGCGGCAATCGCCCCGCACACCTCGCGATACATGCTGTAGGCCGAGATCAGCAAGAGATCGGTGCCGCGGTCGAGCACGCCCTGCACCTCGGCCAGGGTCGCGGCCTGGGCGCGGGCGCGGGCGGGACTGCGGGCGGCGGCGAGTTTCCGGCGCAGCGCGCGCACCGCCTGGACGCCGCTGACCGCCGTGGCATGGCGCAGGACCGAGTCGTAATAGCCCAGCGCATGCGGCCGGGTCACGCGCCGGTAGCTGCCGACCCCCACGGCAAAGGGCGAGATCACCGTGACCTCGTGGCCGGCCTGACGCAGGATGGCGGCGATCTGGCCGACCGAAAGCGTGGGATAGCGGGAGAAATTGTTCAGATCGACAATTGCGATGCGCATCGGATTTCAACCTGCGATAAAAATTGCAATCGGACTTTCGCCGCGAGGCCGAGCTCCCGGGAAATGATCGGAAAACGGCGACCGGCTTTCTTTGTAAGTCCGCCAATGCGGGATCCTTCCCTCTCCCGCAATCGGAGGGACCGGAGAAAACAGTCTCTGAAAACCCGGGCCACGCAAAAGAAAAAGGCGGCGCGACGCAAAACGACGCAGCGTCGCCCGGCAAATCCGGTCCGCCCGGTCGGTTCGGCCAGGATCGCGAATAGGGCTTCTCAGGCCTTGATCTTGGTGATCTTCAGCGTCTTCATCACGAATTTCTCGTAGAAGGGTTCGCTGATGCCGGTGCGGACCTTGCGCAGGAAATACCATTCGAAGGCAAGCTTGGCATCATGCACCCAGCGGCCCTTCGAGGACCAGCCGACATTGCGCGGCGGCAATTGCGGCATCGCCAGAAAGGCCGCGCCGCCAGCCGATCCCGGCCCAGGGATTGGACGGCGTGAACTGGAATCAGGGCTTGTCCGAAATCACCGTGATCCGGTCGTCCGGCCCAAGATCCTGCTTCAGTTCGAAGGCCTGAAGCGTGCCGCCGAGACCCGCCCCCAACACGACGACATGCACCATTCACGCTCCTCCCGCGAGGCCCCGGGCCGGGCGCCCTCCTCCTCCGACGGCGACTCGTCCCGGCTTTGGCCGTTGACATATTCAATTCTCCGAATGCACGCCGTAAGGGAAATCTCCAAGTCATATTATAACGCGTTCCGCCGGGCGGACCGGGCTGCGGCCAGACCGCGCGGCGGGCCCCGCGAAAGCCCCTTCCCCTGCGCGGCCGGGCCGCTTATACTTCGTCCCATGGAACGCCACGGACATATTGCGATCATTACCGCGCAGCCTGCGCGGACGCTGTCCCTCGGCCTTCTTCTTCTCCTTAGCCGCCTCTGAGCGTGCCGGACAGGCGCGACCGCTCAGAGGGTATCTTCCGCGCCGCACTCCCCCGTAGGCTAAGGCTAAAGACAAGAGAGATTCTGCCATGACCGAGAATTCGCACCAGGACCGCGTCCTGATTTTCGACACCACCCTGCGCGACGGCGAACAAAGCCCCGGCGCCACCATGACCCATGACGAAAAGCTGGAAATCGCGGCGATGCTCGACGAGATGGGCGTCGACATCATCGAGGCGGGCTTTCCGATCGCCTCGGAAGGCGATTTCGAGGCGGTGCGCGACATCGCGAAGAATTCGCGCAACGCGGTGATCTGCGGGCTGGCCCGCGCCCAGTTCCCCGATATCGACCGCGCCTGGGAAGCCGTCCAGCATGCCGCCCGGCCGCGCATCCACACCTTCATCGGCACCTCGCCGCTGCATCGCGACATCACCAAGCTGACGCAGGACGAGATGGTCGAGCGGATCGAGGCGACCGTCGCCCATGCCCGCAATCTGTGCGACAATGTGCAATGGTCGCCGATGGACGCGACCCGGACCGAGCATGATTACCTCTGCCGCGTGGTCGAGACCGCGATCAAGGCGGGGGCCACCACCATCAACATCCCCGACACCGTGGGCTATACCGCGCCGCGCGAAAGCGCGAAACTGATCGAGATGCTGCTGGAACGCGTGCCCGGCGCCGATCAGATCGTCTTTGCGACGCATTGCCACAACGATCTGGGCATGGCGACGGCGAACGCGCTGGCCGCCGTCGAGGCGGGCGCTCGGCAGATCGAATGCACCATCAACGGGCTTGGCGAACGCGCCGGCAATACCGCGCTGGAAGAGGTGGTGATGGCGCTGAAGGTGCGCAACGACATCATGCCCTTCCAGACCGGCATCGACACCACCCGGATCATGGGGCTGAGCCGCAAGGTCGCCACCGTCTCGGGGTTCCCGGTGCAGTTCAACAAGGCCATCGTCGGCAAGAACGCCTTCGCGCATGAATCTGGCATCCACCAGGATGGCGTTTTGAAGAATGCCGAGACCTTCGAGATCATGCGCCCCGCCGATATCGGGCTCAATGCCACGAACCTGGTGATGGGCAAGCATTCGGGCCGCGCCGCGCTGCGCTCGAAGATGAAGGAGCTGGGCTACGACCTGGGCGACAACCAGCTGAAGGACGTCTTCGTGCGGTTCAAGGCGCTCGCCGACCGCAAGAAGGAGGTCTATGACGACGACCTGCTGGCGCTGATGCGCGACAGCGATCTGGATGCCGAACATGACCGCATCCAGGTCAAGTTCCTGCGGGTGATCTGCGGCACCGAGGCGCCGCAATCGGCCGATCTGATCCTGTCGATCGACGGGGTCGAGCACCGGGTCACGGCGCAGGGCGACGGGCCGGTCGACGCCACCTTCGCCGCGGTCAAGGAGCTGGTCGAGCACCACGCCCATCTGGAGCTGTACCAGGTGCATGCGGTAACCGGAGGCACCGACGCGCAGGCCACGGTCAGCGTGCGCCTGTCGGAGGATGGCAAGATCGCGACCGGCCAGGCCTCGGACACCGATACCGTGGTGGCCAGCGCCAAGGCCTACGTGAACGCCCTGAATCGGCTGATGGTCCGGCGCGAGAAGACCAAGCCCGAAGGGAACCTGGCCGCGATCTGATCCGCGCCCCGGCGGCCGGGGCGGAGCGTCCAGCGCCCTGCCCCGGCCAGCCGATGTTCGAAAACTGAAATTCCGCTCCGCAGATCCTTGGGAACCCCGCAAGGCAGATGTTCGGTTGGTGAAAGCGGCGGAAAGACGCTTCCACCCAGCCGAATGCGCCCTTTACCGCCCCGCCGCCGACCGCCTATAACGTGGGCCGGTCCCGGTGGCTGACTCGCGGACCCAGACTTCAATAGCGGGACTCCACGACATGGCAGGATTTGGCGGATTGTTCTCGTCGGACATGGCGATCGACCTCGGCACGGCGAACACGCTCGTCTATGTCAAGGGACGCGGCATCATCCTCAACGAGCCTTCGGTGGTGGCCTTCCACGTCAAGGACGGGCGCAAGCAGGTGCTGGCCGTCGGCGAGGATGCCAAGCTGATGCTGGGCCGGACGCCCGGGTCCATCGAGGCGATCCGGCCGATGCGCGAAGGCGTGATCGCCGATTTCGACGTGGCCGAAGAGATGATCAAGTACTTCATCCGCAAGGTCCACAAACGCACCACCTTCACCAAGCCCAAGATCATCGTCTGCGTGCCCCATGGCGCGACCCCGGTCGAGAAACGCGCGATCCGCCAGTCGGTGCTGTCGGCGGGCGCCCGCCGCGCCGGGCTGATCGCCGAACCGATCGCCGCGGCCATCGGCGCGGGCATGCCGATCACCGATCCCACGGGGTCGATGGTCGTCGATATCGGCGGCGGCACCACCGAGGTCGCGGTCCTGTCGCTGGGCGACATCGTCTATGCCCGCTCGGTCCGCGTCGGCGGCGACCGGATGGACGACGCCATCATCAACTACCTGCGCCGCCAGCAGAACATCCTGATCGGCGAGGCCACGGCCGAACGCATCAAGACCTCGATCGGTTCGGCGCGGATGCCCGATGACGGGCGCGGCGCGGTCATGCACATTCGCGGCCGCGACCTTCTGAACGGCGTGCCGAAGGAAATCGAGATCAACCAGGCCCAGATCGCCGAGGCGCTGGCCGAACCCGTGCAGCAGATCTGCGAGGCGGTGATGACCGCGCTTGAGGCGACGCCGCCGGATCTGGCGGCCGATATCGTCGACCGGGGCGTGATGCTGACCGGGGGCGGGGCGCTGCTGGGCGAGCTGGATCTGGCGCTGCGCGAGCAGACGGGGCTTGGGATTTCGGTCGCCGACGAGTCACTCAATTGTGTGGCGCTGGGGACCGGCAAGGCGCTGGAATACGAAAAACAGCTCCGGCATGTGATAGATTACGAGAGCTGAGCCCGGCCTGACCCCGGCATGACACCGGCGGGCCGCGCGTGGCGCAAGCGAGGCTGACTTGGCCGCAGATCGCAACACCCAGATCGACTATGCCCGCCCGATCCGCCGCATCCTGATCGGCGGCACCGTTTTCGTGCTGATGGCGCTGTTCGTGCTGTGGCGAATCGACAGCCCGCGCGTCGAACGGATGCGCGCCGCGCTGATCGACCGGGTGGTCCCCAGCTTCGACTGGGCGATGGCGCCGGTCACCAAGGGCGCCGAGCTGGTCGAGGGCTTTCAGTCCTATGCGCGCCTCGCCGAACAGAACCAGGAACTGCGCCGCGAGCTGCGGCAGATGAAGGCCTGGAAAGAGGCGGCGTTGCAGCTGGAACAGGAAAACGCCAAGCTTCTGGATCTGAACAATGTGCGGCTCGATCCCAGCCTGACCTATGTGACGGGCGTGGTGATGGCCGATAGCGGGTCGCCCTTCCGGCAGTCGGTGCTGCTGAACGTGGGCGCGCGCGACGGCATCGTCGACGGCTGGGCCACCACCGACGGGCTGGGGCTGGTCGGCCGGATATCGGGCGTGGGCGAGACCACGGCGCGGGTCATCTTGCTGACCGATTCCAACAGCCGCGTGCCGGTCACGATCCAGCCCTCGGGCCAGCGCGCGATCCTGGCGGGCGACAACTCGACGGCGCCGGTGCTCGACTTCGTCGAGGACCCGGCCGTGGTGCGGCCCGGCGACCGGGTGGTGTCCTCGGGCGATGGCGGGGTGTTTCCGGCAGGGCTTCTGGTCGGCCATCTGGCGCTTGGGCGCGACCAGCGGCTGCGGGTGCGGCTGGCCGCCGAATACGACCGGCTGGAATTCCTGCGGGTGCTCAGAAGCCACGCCAACGAGGTGATCCGCGATCCCGGCGCGCTGGTGATCCCGGCCCCGGTGGGGCCGCAGCCGATGCCCGCCCCGGCGGCCGATGCGGGCGGAGAGCCCGGCAATGGTTGACCCGACAACGCTGGACCGCTGGCTGTACCGGCTGATCTTTCTGGGCCTCGCGGGGCTGGCGGTCTTCGTGATGATCCTGCCGCTGGAAACCCGCCCGGGCCGCCTGCCCGCCCCCGACTGGATGCTGTGCCTGACGCTGGCCTGGCTGCAGCGCCGCCCCGACTACCTGCCGCCCTGGCTGATCGCGGGCGTGTTCCTGATGCTCGACATGCTGCTGATGCGCCCGCCGGGGCTGATGACCGCGCTCGTGCTGGTCGGGTCCGAATTCCTGCGCGCGCGCCAGCAGGTCTCGGTCGAGACGGCCTTCGGGCCGGAATGGCTGCTGACCGGGGGCACGATCTTCGCAATCTATCTGGCCGACGGGATGGTGCTGGCGCTGTTCTCGGTGCCGGAGGCCGATTTCGGGCGGCTGATGTTCCTCGCGCTGGTGACGGCGCTGGTCTATCCGCTGGTCGCCCTGGCCTCGCGCTATGCGCTGGGCGTGCGCCGGGTCACGCCGGGCGATCTGGACCCGAGGGGGCTGAACCGATGAAGCGGTCGCAACGCGAGGCCGAGGAAAGCAGCCGCCGGATCGGCCGGCGGACGCTGGTGCTGGGCGGGGCCCAGGCGCTGTTTGCCGGGGTGCTGGCACTGCGGATGCGGCAGTTGCAGGTGACCCAGGCCGACGAGTTCCGCCTGCTGGCCGAAGAGAACCGGATCAACATCCGCCTGATCCCGCCCGGGCGCGGCATCCTCTATGACCGCCAGGGCCATGTGATCGCCGAGAACGAGCAGAATTACCGGATCGTCATCGTGCGCGAGGATGCGGGCGATCCCGAACAGGCGCTGGCGCGGCTGACCCGGCTGGTGCGGCTGGACGACGAGACCGTCGAACGCGCGCTGAAGGAGATCCGCCGCCACAGCCCCTTCGTGCCGGTCACGATCGCCGACCGGATGCGCTGGGAAGAAGTCGCGAGCGTCGCGGTCAACGCGCCGGTCCTGCCGGGCATCACGCCCGAGGTCGGGCAGTCGCGGCACTATCCGATGGGGCCCGATTTCGCCCATGTGGTGGGCTATGTCGGGCCGGTCTCGGACTATGACCTGTCGAAGCTCGAGGACCCCGACCCGCTGTTGCAGATCCCGCGGTTCCAGATCGGCAAGACCGGGGTCGAGGCCAAGGAAGAAGAGCTGTTGCGCGGCAAGGCCGGGACCCGCCGGATCGAGGTCAATGCCGCGGGCCGGGTGATCCGCGAGCTTGACCGGATCGACGGACAGCCTGGATCGGACCTGCAGCTGACCATCGATGCCGGGTTGCAGAACTTCATGCAGGCCCGGCTGGGCGAGGAAAGTGCCGCCGCCGTGGTGCTGGACATCGAGCAGGGCGACGTGCTGGGCATCGCCTCGTCGCCGAGCTTCGATCCGAACAAGTTCGTGCAGGGCATCTCGGTCGCCGATTACCGCGCGCTGACCGGCACGCCCTACCGGCCGCTGTCGAACAAGGCGGTGCAGGGGGCCTATCCGCCGGGCTCGACCTTCAAGGTCGTGACCGCGCTGGCCGCGCTGGAAGCCGGGGTCATCACGCCCGAGGACACTGTCTGGTGCCCGGGCTATCTCAAGCTTGGCGAACGGCGGTTCCATTGCTGGAGCCGCGGCGGGCATGGCCATGTCGACCTGACCGAGAGCCTGCAGCAGTCCTGCGACGTCTATTACTACGACGTCGGCCAGCGCGTCGGCATCGACAATATCGCCGCGATGGCGCGCAAGCTGGGGATCGGCGTGCATCACGAGCTGCCGATGTCGGCCGTGGCCGAAGGGCTGGCGCCGGACCGCGCGTGGAAGCGCGCGCGCTACGGGCAGGACTGGCAGGTCGGCGACACGCTGAACGCCTCGATCGGCCAGGGCTATGTGCTGGCGACGCCGCTGCAACTGGCGGTGATGTCGGCGCGGATCGCCAGCGGGCGGGCGGTGACACCGCGGCTGGTGCGCTCGATCGACGGGGTCGAGCAGCCCTCGGGCGCGGGCGCGGCCCTGGACATTCATCCCGCGAACCTCGCCCGGATCCGCAAGGGCATGGATGCGGTGGTCAATTCGCGGCGCGGCACGGCGCACCGCTCGCGCGTCGTGGCCGAGGGCATGGCGATGGCGGGCAAGACCGGCACCAGCCAGGTGCGCAACATCACCGCGGCCGAGCGCGCGGCGGGCGTCTTCCGCAACGAGGACCTGCCCTGGGAGCGGCGCGACCATGCGCTGTTCGTGGCCTTCGCCCCGGTCGAGGCGCCCAAGGTCGCGGTCGCGGTCGTGGTCGAGCATGGCGGTGGCGGCTCGGCCGTGGCCGCGCCCATCGCCCGCGACATCACGCTGCGCGCGCTCTATGGCCGGGTGCCTCCGGGCGAGGCCTATCCGAGCGACCAGCGCTGGGAGGCCGAACGGCGCCTGAACGACTTGCCGCTGCGCGATCCCGGGTCGTTCTCGTCGGGCGGGAGGAGCCGGGCGTGAGCTATCTTGAATATAACGTCAAGCGCGTGCCGACCGGCCTGTCGAAGGTGCTGTATGTCAACTGGGCGCTGGTGCTGCTGCTGACGGCGGTGGCGGGCATCGGCTTCATGATGCTTTATTCGGTGGCGGGCGGGCGGCTGGAACCCTGGGCCGATCCGCAGATGAAACGCTTTGCGCTGGGGATGACGGTGATGTTCGTCGTCGCCTTCGTGCCGATCTGGTTCTGGCGCAACATGGCGGCGCTGGCCTACGGGATCTCGGTCCTGCTGCTGGTCGCAGTCGACTTTTTCGGCACGGTCGGGATGGGCGCCCAGCGCTGGATCGATCTGGGGGTCTTCCGGTTGCAGCCCTCCGAGCTGTCGAAGATCACGCTGGTGATGATGCTGGCCGCCTATTACGACTGGCTCGATATCCGCCATGTCTCGAAGCCGCAATTCGTGGCCTTGCCGCTTTTGCTGATCCTCTTGCCGACGGCGCTGGTGCTGAAGCAGCCCGATCTGGGCACGGCACTTCTGCTGATCGCGGGCGGCGGGATCATCATGTTTCTGGCGGGGGTGCACTGGGCCTATTTCGCGGTGGTGGTCGCGGGGGGCGTGGGGCTGGTCTCGGCGGTCTTCGCCAGCCGCGGCACGCCCTGGCAGTTGCTGAAAGACTATCAGTTCCGCCGGATCGACACCTTCCTCGACCCGTCCTCGGACCCGCTGGGGGCGGGCTATCACATCACCCAGTCGAAGATCGCCCTGGGTTCGGGCGGCTGGGCGGGCCGAGGCTTCATGCAGGGCACGCAGTCGCGGCTGAACTTCCTGCCCGAGAAGCATACCGATTTCATCTTCACCACGCTGGCCGAGGAGTTCGGCTTTGTCGGCGGGGTCTCGCTGCTGGCGCTTTACGTGCTGATCATCGTCTTCTGCATCTCGTCGGCGATGCAGACCAAGGACCGGTTCTCGTCGCTGCTGACGCTGGGGATCGCGGCGACCTTCTTCCTGTTCTTCGCGGTCAACATGTCGATGGTGATGGGGCTGGCGCCGGTGGTGGGGGTGCCCTTGCCGCTGGTGTCCTATGGCGGCTCGGCCATGCTGGTGCTGCTGGCGGCCTTCGGGCTGGTGCAGAGCGCGCATATCCACCGGCCGCGGGGGCGCTGATGCCAAGGATCCTGTTTTCGGCCCCGCCCGAGCTTTGGGCCGAGTATCGCGCGCCGCTGGCCCGCGCCTTCGGCGAGGCGGGGATCGCGGCCGAGGTGACGACCGAGACCGGCGATCCGGCGGCCATCGACTATGTGGTCTTCGCGCCGAGGGGCGGGATTTCGGATTTCACGCCCTTCACCGGGGCGAAGGCGGTCCTGAGCCTCTGGGCCGGGGTCGAGACCGTGGTCGGCAACCCGACCCTGACCCAGCCGCTTTGCCGGATGGTCGATGCGGGCCTCGAGGAAGGCATGGTCGAATGGGTGACGGGCCATGTGCTGCGCCATCATCTGGGGATCGACCGCTACATCCGCGCCGACGGCCCGCACTGGGACAAGCGCGTGCCGCCGCTGGCGCGCGACCGGACGGTCGCGGTGCTGGGGCTGGGCGAACTCGGTCGGGCCTGTGCCGAGGCGCTGGCCGCGCTGAGGTTCCGGGTGCTGGGCTGGAGCCGCACGGCGCGGTCCGTAGTGGGGGTCGAGTGCCATCACGGCAAGGACGGGCTGCGCCAGGTGCTGGAACGGGCCGAGATCGTGGTGCTGCTGTTGCCGCGTACGCCCGAGACCGAGGGGCTGATCGACGCCGAGCGGCTGTCCTGGCTGCCCCAGGGCGCGGTGCTGCTCAATCCGGGCCGGGGGGCGCTGCTGGACGAGACGGCGGTTCTGGCGGCGCTTGATGCCGGGCGGCTGAGCCATGCCACGCTGGATGTCTTCCGGGTTGAGCCGCTGCCGCCCGATCATCCGTTCTGGGCCCATCCGCGGGTCACGGTGACGCCCCATATCGCCTCGGAGACCCGCCCTGCCTCGGCCGCGCGAGTGATCGCCGAGAATGTGCGCCGCTCGGAGGCGGGCGAGCCGCTTCTGTTCCGGGTCGACCGCGCGCGGGGGTATTGAGGGGCGTCAGGCCCGGCCGCTCCCGCCGCCGGCCTGCACAGGGCTTGCGCCCTGCTGGTCCGGCCTTGGGCCCGGCCGCGCGCTGGGCGCGCGCGGCGCCTCCGGCGGGGGGTATTTTCGCCAAGAAGAAGAGGCGGTCTAACGTAGGCGGTCTAACGTAGGCGGGGGGGCGCGTCGGGATCGGCGACCGGGGCCACGGTTTCGGGCTCGGGCTGGGGCAAGTCGATGCGGAGGCCGAGACGCGAGAGCCGGGCGGCCATCGGTGCCTGGGACGCGAAGAAGGCCAGATCGAGCGCGCCGCTGTCGAGACCGCTGAAGCGGACCGCCTCGGAGACCGCGCGGGCGAGCGCGGGTTCGGCGCCCTCGGCCGGGTCGAGGAAGGCCAGAAGCAGCGTCGTCTCGCCCGCAGGGTGGCGGAGCCCGGCGAGCCAGGCGCAGGCGGCGAGCCCCGCCGCATCGGCCAGGCAGGTGTCGAGCGCGGCCAGAAGCGGCGCGGGCAGATCGCCCGGCGGGGTCAGCGCCTCGGCGACGAGATCGAGCGGTTCGGGCGCCGCGGCCAGCATGTCGGCCCACCAGTCGACCGCCGCGGCGGGCAGAAGCTCGCCCGCCTCGGTGCCGAGATCGACGCCGAGGCCGAGGCCGGTCCCGGCCAGCATCGC
The DNA here is from genome assembly GCF_003265965.1 of Rhodovulum viride. NCBI lineage: Bacteria > Pseudomonadati > Pseudomonadota > Alphaproteobacteria > Rhodobacterales > Paracoccaceae > Rhodovulum > Rhodovulum viride. The sequence continues at coordinate 97,101 of NZ_MUAV01000016.1, forward strand.
GGCCAGCGTCCGGCCCGGCATCGCCGCATAGGGCGAGGGCGTGCCGGTGAAATCGGTCAGCCTGCCCTCGTCGGCGAAGGCCAGCACCACGCGGCCTTCATCGAGGTCGAAGATGCGGGGCGCGATCCGGTCGTCCTCGGCGTCGCGATCGAGCAGGAGCACCAGTTCACCGGCGGCGAGGCGGCCGTAATAGGCGAGCCGGGGGCCCGGATCGTCGGGCGCGGCGGTCATCGCGGCATGGGCGCGGTCGAGGGCCGCGGCGCGGCCACGCGGCTGGGAAGCGGGAGTGTCGGCGGTCATGCGAGAACCTCGGCGACGCGCTGGCGGAGGGCGGGGATCAGTTCGGCCTCGTACCAGGGGTTGCGGTTGAGCCAGGCGGTATTGCGCCAGGAGGGATGTGGCAAGGGGAAGACTTGCGGCGCATGGGCGCGCCAGCCCGCGACGGTGGCGGTCACGCCCGGCCGGGCCGCGCGACCGAGATGCCAGCGCTGGGCATAGCCGCCGATCAGCAGGGTCAGCGGCACCGGGCCCAGCGCGGCCAGGACGGCGCGATGCCAGGTCTCGGCGCAGAGCGGGGGCGGCGGCAGGTCGGCGCCTGCGCCGTCATAGCCCGGGAAGCAGAAGGCCATCGGCAGCACCGCGACCCGGGAGAGGTCGTAGAAGGTCTCGGGGCCGATCCCCATCCAGGCGCGGAGCCGGTCGCCCGAGGGATCGAGGAAGGGCCGCCCGGCCTTGTGGACCCGGAGCCCCGGCGCCTGGCCGCAGACAAGCACCCGCGGCGCCGGGCCGAACCAGGGCACCGGGCGCGGCGCATGGGCGGTGGCAGTCGCGGCGAAGCGGTCGGCGCAGAGCCGGCAGGCCGCGATGCGGTCGCGCAGATCGTCAAGGGCGGCGGTCATGTCCCGGACCTAGGGCGAAACCGGCATCCGCGCAATCGCGCCCGCCCCGAAGCTGCGGGGACCGGACGCGCCCGAGGCGCGCAGGCGGTGGGGACAGGGGCGGGGCCCTGCGGCCCGGTCCCTGGCCGCCGGGCCTCCGGGCTGTCGCTGTCGTGCCGAAAATCTGGCGGCTCGGGGTCGGCCGCCGGGCACCCGGCGGTCTTTGGCCGGGGACCAGCGGGCATATGACCGCAGGGCAGGTTGCCCATCGGCAAGGGTTCGATTAAGCCACGGCAAACGGAACGGAAGGGAATGACGGGGGAATGTACCGAGTCTGGAATTTCGTGACGGCCTATTCGCTGTTGCTGATCGGGGGCGCCGTCACGGCACTGGTCTGGGTCAACCTGCACCCGAATTCGTATCATGATTTCGTCGAATACGTTCTGATCGACGATTTTTTCATCGGTCATGCGCATGAGGTCGAGGGCCATGTCACCCGGACCCTGACCGTGCATTATCTGGTCAACGACCTGCTGATGGCTTTCTTCTTCGCCATCGCCGCCAAGGAGGTCTGGGAGGCGATCATCCTCCGGAACGGGTCGTTGCGGGGGCGGAAAGCAGCAACGCCGCTTTTCGCCACGCTGGGCGGTATGCTTGGTCCCATCGCGGTCTATCTGGGGCTGGCGGCGATCCTCGGCTCGACCACCTTCGATGCGGTGCATCGCGGCTGGGCGATCCCGACGGCGACCGATATCGCCTTTTCCTATCTGGTCGGCCGGATCGTCTTCGGGGCCGGGCATCCGGCGGTGCGGTTCCTGCTGTTGCTGGCCATCGCCGACGATGCGGCCGGGCTGATCATCCTTGCGGTTTTCTACCCGTCGGGCGACCTGCAGCCCTTGTGGCTTCTCTTGTCGGGCGGGGCGGCGCTGGCGGTGTTCGTTCTGTGCAACTGGCTGCCGCGGCGGCTGGACCGGGGCCGGCAGATGCGGCCGGTCTCGAGCTGGGTGCGGCGTTATCTGAACGTCTGGCCCTATGCCCTGGCCGGGGCGGCAAGCTGGTTCGGCTTTCAGGAGGCGGGCCTGCACCCGGCGCTGGGGCTTCTGCCGGTGGTGCCCGCGATCCCGCATGCGGATCGCGCCTTCGGCATCTTCTCCGAGGCCGAGCAGTATCTGACCGACCTGCTGAACCATATCGAGCATAATCTGAAGGTGCCGGTCGAGATCGTCCTGTTCTTCTTCGGGCTCTGCAATGCCGGGGTCGAGTTCTCGTCGATCGGGGTGCCGACCTGGCTGGTCTTCCTCGGGTTGCTGATCGGCAAGCCGGTGGGGGTGCTGGTCTTCGGCTGGATCGCCGCGCGCGGGCTGCGGCTGGGCCTGCCGCAGGGGATGCGCACCGCCGATCTGCTGGTGGTCGGCTGCGTCGCCGCCATCGGCTTCACGGTGTCGCTGTTCATCGCATCCGTCGCCTTCAACTCGGGCATCACGCTTGACGGCATCGACGTGCAGGAAGCCGCCAAGATGGGCGCCCTGTTCAGTTTCGCCGCCGCCCTGATGGCCATCGGCGCGGGCAAGCTGATGCGCGTGCAGAAGCGCGACTGACCGCTTCGGCAGCCGGGATCGGCTCCGGCTGCCGGACATAATCTGGCCCAAATCGTCCTTTACGCTCCGATCCGGAAACAATTCTGGACCGCCGTTCCCCCTGTGGGCGCGCGGATGATCGGGGCATGCTGGAGTTCATCGAGGTCAGCAAGAGCTTCTGGACGGGCAAGCAGCGCAAGGTGATCCTTGACCGCGCCTCGTTCCGCGTCGAGCTGGGCCATTCGCTGGGCGTGCTGGCTCCGAACGGCACCGGCAAGACCACGCTGATCAACATGATGGCGGGGATCGAGAAGCCCGACGAGGGGCGGATCAAGCGCGATTGCCGGATCTCGTTTCCGCTGGGCTTCATGGGCGGCGTCGTCAACCGCCACAGCGGCACCGAAAACGCCCGCTATATCGCCCGGCTTTACGGGCTCGACCCCGACTATGTCGAGGCGTTCTCGCGCTGGCTGTGCGGGATCGACGAATATTACGACATGCCGGTCGGCACCTACAGCCAGGGCATGCGGGCGCGGTTCACCTTCTCGCTGATGCTGGCGCTCGATTTCGACATCTACCTGATCGACGAGGGCATGCCCTCGACCACCGATGTCGAGTTCAACCGCCGTGCGGGGGCGATCCTGCGCGAGCGGCTGGAAACCACCACGGTCGTGATTGTCTCGCACCAACCCGAGACGCTTGAAAAGTTCTGCCGCTCGGCAGCGGTGCTCAGGGATGGCCAGTTGCATCTGTTCGATACCCTGGAAGAGGCAAGATCCCTCTATGACTACCAAAGCCAAGGCTAGGACGTTCAACACCCGGACCACCGAGGCCGTGCTGGCCGCGGCAGCGCGTGCCCGCGCAGCCCGGGACGGCCGGGCGGTGGCGGGATCGGCGCTGCCCCCCCCTGCCCCGGCCCCGGCCTCTGCCTCAGCCGATAGAACCCCGCTCCAGGAAATCGAGCAGATCCGCCGCGAAGGTCTGTCCGGCAGGGAATTGCGCATGGCCCGCCGCATCGCGCAAAAACAGGGCCTGTCGATCACATCGGACTTCGACGCCGTCCGGCAGCTTCGCAGCCGCGGGATCCACCAGTTCAGCCGCAACGCCGTGCTGAATTTCGGCGAGGGCCGGCCCATCGCGCCCGGGGCCAACGACCCTGCCGCTCCGGCGGGGGCGACACCCGGCCCCGCCAAGGCCTCCGGTTCGCAGGCCACCCCTGCCGCCCCTGCCCCGGCACCGGGTCCTGCCGCGCTGACCTCGCCCGCCGCCGAACGCGCCAGCGCGGTCAGCGACATCCAGCGCGACATCGCCCACCGGCGCCGCCGGGCGCTGACCATGCTGATGGCCCGGCTGTCGGTTTTCGTGGTCCTGCCGGCCGCGCTGGCGGGCTATTACTTCTTCGCCGTGGCCACGCCGATGTACGCCACGCTGTCCGAATTCGTCATCCAGCAGGCCGACGCGCCCAGCGGCGGCGGCGGGCTGGGCAGCCTTTTCCAGGGCAGCAGCCTCGCGATGCAGCAGGATTCGATCGCGGTCCAGAGTTATCTGCAATCGCGCGATGCGATGCTGCGCCTCGACGAAGATCAGGAGTTCCGCGCGCATTTCAGCCAGCCCTCGATCGACCCGATCCAGCGCCTGCGCGGCAGCGGCGGGATCGAGGACGCCTACAAGGTCTACCGCCACGCCGTCGAGATCGGCTACGACCCGACCGAGGGCATCCTCAAGATGGAGGTTCTGGCGGCCGACCCGCAGGTCTCGGCCGCATTCTCGAAGGCGCTGATTTCCTACGCCGAGGATCGGGTCGACGGCCTGACCCAGCGCCTGCGCGAGGACCAGATGGCGGGCGCCCGGCAAAGCTACGATGCAGCCGAAGAGCGCGTGGCCGTGGCTCAGAACCGGGTGCTGGCACTGCAGGAAAAGCTGGGCGTGATCGACCCCGCCAGCGAAACCGCCGCGCTGATGGGCCAGATCAATACGTTTGAGATCGAACTCCGACACAAGCGGCTGGAACTGCAGCAGCTTCTGGACAATGCCACCCCCAATGCCGCGCGCGTCTCGGGCGTCGAGGGCGACATCCGCCGGCTGGATGCCATGGTGCGCGAACTGCGCGCGGTCATGACAGAGGGCAGTTCCAGCGGTGGCTCGCTGGCCAGGGTCTCGGCCGAGCTGCGGATCGCCGAAGCCGATCTGGGCAACCGCCAGCTGTTGCTGCAACAGGCGTTGGAACAGCTTGAAACCGCCCGGATCGAGGCCAACCGTCAGGTCCGCTACCTGTCGCTCGGGGTCAGCCCGGTCGCGCCGGACAAGGCGGCCTATCCGCGCGCCTTCGAAAATACCGCGCTTGCCCTTTTGATCTTCGGCGGCATTTACCTCATGATCTCGCTGACCCTGTCCATCTTACGCGAACAAGTATCAGCCTGACATGAAACATATCGAGATCGGCGGCCTGCCCGTCGGAAATGCCCGCCCGCTGACGGTGATCGCTGGCCCCTGCCAGCTTGAAAGCCTGGACCACGCCCTGATGATCGGCCGCGCCATGCAGGACGCCTGCGCGGCGGCCGGTGCGGGCTATATCTTCAAGGCCAGCTTCGACAAGGCCAACCGCACTTCGCTGTCGGGGCGCCGTGGCGTCGGCATCGACAAGGGGCTCGAGATCCTGGCCGAGCTGCGCCGCCAGCTGGGCGTGCCGGTTCTGACCGATGTCCATACCGCCGAGCAATGCGCGCCCGCGGCCGAATCGGTCGACGTGCTGCAGATCCCGGCCTTTCTCTGCCGCCAGACCGACCTGTTGCTGGCCGCGGGCGAAACCGGGGCCGCGGTCAACGTCAAGAAGGGCCAGTTCCTCGCCCCCTGGGACATGGCCAATGCGGTCGCCAAGATCGAATCGACCGGCAACCGGCGGATCCTGCTGACCGAGCGCGGCGTGTCCTTCGGCTACAACACGCTGGTCGCCGACATGCGCAGCCTGCCGATCATGGCGCGTCTGGGCTACCCGGTGGTGATGGACGCGACCCATTCGGTGCAGCAGCCGGGCGGTCAGGGCGGGTCGAGCGGCGGCCAGCGCGAATTCGCCCCGGTGATGGCGCGCGCGGCCGTGGCCGTGGGCGTTGCCGCGGTCTTCATCGAGACCCACGAGGCGCCCGACCGCGCGCCTTCGGACGGTCCCAACATGATTCCGCTGGCCGAGATGCCCGGCCTGATCGAAACGCTGATGGGCTTTGACCGACTGGCCAAGGCCCATCCTCTATCGGTCTGAGATCTGGGGGCCCGGGCGCATTTTTTCGCCAAATTGGGCTTGAAGCCCGTCCGGGCATCCCGTATCTACGCCTCCACCGTTGGGGCGTAGCCAAGTGGTAAGGCACCGGTTTTTGGTACCGCGCACCGTAGGTTCGAATCCTACCGCCCCAGCCAAATCTCATTCTGCCATGTTCGCCCAAGGTTGACGCCTATCCGGTCCGACCTGGCATCTTGCTCGGGCAAGACTGGCATCTTCTGACGTTCCGAGCGCCTCATCGTCCTGAATCCTTTTGAACTACCAGGCATTTGCGCCCGTGCGACCTCGCCCCTAGACTGAGGTCTGACGAACACGGGACGGCGCAGGTATGGCCAGCTGGTATTCGGCCGGCCTGCGCTTCGGCCACCACCGCATCATCGACTTCTGCAAGCGCCCCTTCGCCTCAACCGCGGAGATGAACGCGAGCCTGATCGCCAACTTCCAGGCCTGTGTCGCCCATGATGACGGCCTCTGGATCTTGGGAGATTTCGCTTTCGGCCGCGCTGATGATACGGCACAGTTCGAGAGCTGGTTTCACAGTCTCCCCGGCCGTAAGCACCTGATCATCGGCAACCACGACGATGAGGCCGTGATGGCGTTGTTGCGCAAATCCAGGGGATTCATCTCGTGAATGCAGCATGCTAGCCGGGCAGCATGAGCAGACCTCCGAAGCCGATCTACAAGACGATCAACTGGCAAGCGTATAACCAGGCGCTGAGGCAGCGCGGCTCGCTGACCGTCTGGTTCGATCCCGAGATGCAGTGGGACGCGGTCCCTTCCGGACGGCGCGG